>JBKPRS010000445.1:0-26502 GCA_046734695.1 Actinomycetota bacterium
GATGCCGATCACCACCAGCACGAACGGCAGCATCAGCGGCGGCGGGATCGAGCGCAGGAACTCGATCACCGGCAGGCTGGCCCGCCGCACCCGGGGTGCCAGGCCGATGAGCACCCCCAGGGCGATGCCGCTGGCGACCGCCAGCACGTAGCCGACGGTGAAGCGGGTGAGGCTGGGCACCAGATCGGTGCCGACCTGCTCGAACAGCCAGTCGTCCTCGAGGCTCTTCACGATGCGCGACAGCGGTGGGAAGAAGAACGTGGTGCTGCCCGACGACGTCCACCACCACAGCGCGATCAGGGCGGCCGGCAGAACCAGCGGCAGCACCAGCCGTCCCAGGCGGGACCGGGTCACGCCGCCGCTTCCCGCTGGCTCGGGTGCCAGAACAGGACGCGGCGCTCGACCGCCATGAACGCCAGGTTGACGGCTACGCCAAGGATGCCCGCCGCCATGATGAGGGCGTACATCCGGTCGTACGCCGCGCTGGACTGGGCCACCAGCACCTCGCGGCCGAGCCCCGGCAGGCCCACGACGTACTCGCCCGTGACCACCAGGATCAGGGCGATCGAGGCCGAGATGCGCAGGCCGGTCGCCAGGTAGGGCGCGCAGCTGGGCAGGACGACGCGGCCCAGGCGGGTCAACGGGCCCATGCCGAAGGCGCGCGCCGTGTCCTTGGCCACCGGGTCGACGTCGGTCATCCCGTACATCGCCTGGAACACCAGCGGGAACGTGGCCCCGAACACCGCCAGCGTGACCTTGAGCGTGGGGCTCGTCCCGTACACCAGCACCAGGATCGGGATGAGCGCGACGGACGGGATCGGGCGCAGGAAGTCGATGGTGAGCCCGGTGAGCAGCCGCCCCCAGCGGCTGGCGCCGATGGCCAGGCCCAGGGGCACGCCGATCAGGGTGGCGATGATCATGGCGCGCACCCAGGAGTCGAGGGTGTCGAACAGGGGCGACCAGAGATCGCCGGTGACGATCAGGTCCCACAGGGCGCGGGCGCTCTCGCTGACCGGCGGGAAGGCGGCGCGAGGCAGGATGCCCACCCGGGGCGCCACCTCGAACGCGGCCAGCGCGACGGCCACGCCGAGCACGGGCAGCACGATGGCCTCCGCCTGGCGCCGGACCGAAACGGGCATCGCTGGCTCCCCCCTGAAGCCCCTACAGATTGTCGACAATTATGTCGACATGCATAAGTATGGCGCCCGTGGCCGACGGTATCCGATGCATGGTCATGCGGGGCGGGACGTCGAAAGGCCTCTACTTCCTGGCCGATGACCTCCCGCCCGACCCGGCCGCCCGTGACGCCCTGCTGCTCGCTGTGATGGGCTCGCCCGACGTGCGCCAGATCGACGGCATGGGCGGCGCCCACCCCCTGACCAGCAAGGTGGCGGTGGTGGGACCGGGGACCGGCGGGGCCGGCGTCGACTACCACTTCCTCCAGGTCTCGGTGGACGAGGCCGCCGTATCGGACAGGCAGAACTGCGGCAACCTGCTGGCCGGAGTGGGCCCGTTCGCGCTGGAACGGGGGTTGGTCGCACCCCCCGCGGGCGACCCCGACGCCATGGCCATCCGCATCCGGATGCTCAACACCGGCGGGATCGCCACCGCCACCGTCGCCCTGTGCGACGGACGCCCCCGCTACGACGGTGACACCGCCATCTCGGGCGTGCCGGGCACCGGTGCTCCCATCCGGCTCGACTTCGAGGGCGTGGCCGGATCCTCGTGCGGCGCGCTGCTCCCGACCGGTCACACCGGCGACGAGGTCGCCGGTTTCCGCGTGACGCTTGTCGACAACGGCATGCCCGTCGTCGTGCTGCGGGCGTCCGACCTGGGCGTGACCGGCTACGAGACCTGTGCCGACCTGGAGGCGAACGAGGACCTGCGGGCCGCCCTGGAGCGGGTGCGGCTGGCGGCCGGTCCCCTCATGGGCCTGGGCGACGTGCGGGCCACCACCGTGCCCAAGCTCACGCTGGTGGCACCGCCCCGGTCCGGGGGCGCCCTGTCCACCCGCACGTTCATACCCCACCGCTGCCACGACGCCATCGGCGTGCTGGGAGCGGTGAGCGTGGCCACCGCCGCGCTGCTCCCCGAGGGCCCGGCGGCCGAGGTGGCCCGGCTCGGAGGGAGTGGCCGGACGGACACGGTCACGATCGAGCACCCCACCGGGACCTTCGACGCCGCGGTCGTCCTGGCCGCGGGGGACGGCATCCCGGTGGTGGAGCGGGCCGGGATCATCCGCACGGCCCGCAAGCTCATGGACGGAGTGGTGTTCCCGCGGTGAGGACCATCCCCCCGCCCCATCCCGACCCGCACCCGCCCACCGCCTTCCGGCCCCCGCCGGGTGCGTGCGACGCCCACTGCCACGTGTTCGGTCCCGCCGACCGGTTCCCCTTCGCGGCCGGCCGACGCTACACGCCCCCCGACGCCGGGGTCGAGGACCTGGCTCGGCTGCACGCCCGGCTCGGGTTCGACCGGGCCGTGATCGTCCAGGCCAGCTGCCACGGGACGGACCACGCCGCGCTGCTCGACGCCCTGCGCAGGGGCGAAGGGCGCTACGCGGGCGTGGCGATGATCGACGAGGCCACCACCGACGCCGAGCTGGACGAGCTGCACGCGGCCGGCGTGCGTGGCACCCGGATGAACTTCGTGGCCCACCTGGGGGGTGCGCCCACCGCCAGCGCGGTCGAGCGCATCGTGGCCCGGGCCGCCGAGCGGGACTGGCACGTGGTCCTCCACCTCGACGCGGCCGACCTCGCCCGCTATGCCCCGCTGCTGGCCCTGCTGCCGTGCCCCTACGCCATCGACCACATGGGCCGGATCGACGCCACCGCCGGGTTGGACCAGGAGCCGTTCCGGGCGCTGCTGGCACTGCTCCACCAGGGCGACCGGTGCTGGGTGAAGCTGTCAGGCGCCGAGCGACTGACCGCGGCCGGGCCCCCGCCCTACGACGACGTGGTGCCGTTCGCAAAGGCGCTGATCGCGGCCGCGCCCGACCGGGTGCTGTGGGGCACCGACTGGCCCCATCCCAACGTCCGCCACATGCCCGACGACGGTGACCTGGTCGACCTGCTGGCCGCGTTCGTGCCCGACGAGGACGTCCGCCACCGCATCCTCGTCGACAACCCGGCCCGCCTGTACGACTTCGCCTAGCACCGGCGCCCGCCGGGCCCCGTTGTGCCAACATGCACAGCGATGGTGCTGGGGACGGTCGATGTTGCGACGACCGCAGACGAGGCCCGGGGGGCCGAGACGTCCCGCCCGGCGCTCGAGCGCCAGCCCGCGCTCGACGGGCTCCGGGGGGTGGCGGTCGCGGCCGTCGTCGCGTTCCACCTGGAGCACCTGCAGGGCGGGTTCCTGGGCGTCGACCTGTTCTTCGTCCTGTCGGGCTTTCTGATCACGTCACTGCTGCTGGTCGAGTTCGACGGCCGGCGCGCCATCGACCTCGGCCGGTTCTGGTCGCGGCGGGCCCGGCGGCTGCTGCCCGCGCTGTTCCTGCTCCTGGGCGGGCTGGCGTTCCTGGTCGAGCTGAAGCGCGTCGGCCAGAGCCCGGGCTTCCGGGGCGATGCCCTGTCGACGCTCGGCTACGTCGCCAACTGGCACGCCATGACCAAGACCATCGGCTACTGGGACCTGTTCGCCCAGCCGTCCCCGCTCGACCACATGTGGAGCCTGGCGATCGAGGAGCAGTTCTACCTGCTGTGGCCGCCCATCGTCCTCGGCCTGCTGGTGCTGGCCCGCCGGCGGGCGGCGAGCAGCCTCCGCCTGGTCGTCGGCGTGGCCGTGGCCGGCGCCCTCGCCTCGTTCGCCATCCTGGCGCTCACCTACAGCGCGACCGACACCAGCCGCGCCTACTACGGGACCGACGCCCGGGTGGGACCGACGCTGCTCGGCGCCGCGCTCGCGGCCATCGTGACGGCCGGCCGCCGGCGCGCGCCGATCCCCGCGGACGGGGTGGACGCGCCCGTCCCGGTTCGCCGGAAGAACGGCTGGTGGGCGCCGGCGGCAGGGTTCGCGGCGCTCGCGTTCCTGCTGTGGGAGTTCGTCGCGGTGCGCGGCACCGCACCGACCTACTACCGCGGCGGGCTCCTCGCCTTCGCCCTCGCCGCGGTCGTCATCGTGGCCGTGGTCGTCGGAGGCCGGGCGGGCCCGCTCGGCGCCGTGCTCGGCTTCGCTCCCCTGCGCTGGCTGGGGATCATCAGCTACGGCGTCTACCTGTGGCACTGGCCGGTCATCGTCTACGCCACCCCGGAGCGCACCGGGCTCGACGGCTGGGTGCTCGACGCCGTCTGCGTGGCCGTGACGCTGGGCCTGGCGATCGCGTCGTTCGTGCTGATCGAGCGACCCATCCGCCGGGGCGCGCTCCGGGGGGGCATCAAGGGTCTACGGGCGCCGCTGGCGCTGGGTGGCGCGATCGCCGCCGTCGCCGCGCTGGTCGTCGTGGCCACGATCGGCGCGCCCACCACGTCGGACGCGGGCGTGGTGGCCGGCCCGTCCCGGGACGCCTCGGACTTCCCGAAGCAGTCGGTGCCCGAGCCGATCCCGGCGCACGGTCCCCGGATCCTGCTGGTGGGCGACAGCGGACCGATCTTCCTCGGCCCGGCGCTGGCCGACGAGGCGGAGCGGGAGGGCGCGGTCGTGGCCTACGACTCGGAGTTCGACTGCACGCCCGTCGTGCCCGAGGGCAAGTCCCGGAGAGGCGACAGGACCTACGACGTGCCGCTGTGCCACGACGTCCGGCGCGACACGTGGGCCGGGCTGGTCGAGCGGTTCGACCCCGACATCGTCGTCTACTACCTCGCAGCCGTCGTGGACCTGGGCCAGGTCCGGCTGGACGGCGAGTGGGTCGGCGACTGCGACGCGCCCTTCGACGCCTACCTCACCGAGACCCTCTCGCAGGACGCGGACGTGCTCGGCGACCGGGGCGCGACGGTCGTGTTCACCACGACGCCGGCGACCGTGGCCGCGGCGCTGAGCGAGCGGGGCTTCGCCGCCCTCGGTTGCCGTAACGCCACATACAGGGAGGTCGTTGCCCATCGCCCGCACACCGAGATCCTGGACCTCGGGGCGCAGGTCCAGGCGGGGGTCGATGCCGGAGAGGCCGGCATGTTCCGAGACCCGGTGCACCTGTCGGACTACGGCGCTGCCCGCGTGTCGCAGTGGCTGGTCCCCGCCAGCCTCGCCCTCGCCGACCCGCAGCGCCTGGCCGCCCGTTCGGCGACGGCCAGCTAGCCCCAGACCTCCTGGGCGACCTCGACGATGAGGCGGAGCTTGGCGACCTCCTCGTCGTAGGTCAGCTTGTTGCCCTCCACCGTGGACGAGAAGCCGCACTGGGGGGACAGGCACAGCTGGTCCAGGTCCACATAGCGGGACGCTTCGTCGATGCGGCGCTTGAGGGTGTCCTTGGCTTCGAGGGCGGGGCGCTTGGTGGTGACCAGGCCGAGGACGACCATCTTGCCGGGGGGCACGAAGCGCAGGGGCTCGAAGCCACCGGAGCGGGCGTCGTCGTACTCCAGGAAGAAGCCGTCCACCGCCAGCTCGCCGAACAGGGCCTCGGCGACGAAGTCGTAGCTGCCCTCCGCCGCCCATGAGGACTGGTAGTTGCCGCGGCACATGTGGGTGGTGACCCGCAGGCCCTCGGGCCGGCCGGACAGGGCGGCGTTGATCTGGCGGATGTAGCGCAGGTGCTGGTGCTCGGCGTCGTCGCCCCTCGCGTTCAGGATCGCCCGCTGAGCGGGGTCGTTGAGGTAGGCGAGGCTGGTGTCGTCGAACTGCAAGTACCGGCAACCCTGGGCGGCGATGGCCGCCACCTGGTCTGCGTAGGCATTGCTCAGGTCGTCCCAGAACAGGTCGATGTCGGGGTAGACGGATGGGTCCAGCGAGGCCGGACCTCCCCGGTAGTGGACCATGCTCGGCGACGGGATCGTCAGCTTGGGCGTCGCCGTGGTCACCTGTTCCTGCAGGTACGCGAAGTCGTGGGCGAAGATCGGCTCCCGCAGGTTGATCCGCTGGTCGACGACCAGGGCGGGCGCCTCGAAGGACAGCTCGCCCTGGTCGTCGCGGAACGCGACCCGCAGCTTGTCGTCGCCGGGATGGACCCCGCCGAGCCGGTAGATGAAGTCCATGTGCCACGACGCCCGGCGGAACTCGCCGTCGGTGGCGGACTGCAGGCCGACGTCCTCCTGCATGCGGACGACATCGGTGATGGCGCGGTCCTCGACCGCGCGCAGCTCCTCGGCGGTGATCCGCCCGGCGGCGGCGTCGTCCCGGGCCTGGTGCACCTCCGGTGGACGCAGCAGGCTGCCGACGTGGTCGGCCCGGAACGGCGGTTCTGTGCGGGGCGCCATGGGATCAGCTTCCTGTGTCGGCGATCAGCTTGTCGACGTCCGGCATGCTGTCGGCGATGCCCTGGTCGACCATGAGCTGGGCCGTGTTCTCGATGGAGTCGACGTTGAGGTCCTCCTGCCACAGCGGCAGCACCACGTCGGCCAGCACGTCGGGCGGGATTTGGGTGTAGTTGGCAATGGCCTGGCGGGCCTCGTCGGGGTGCTCGGTCGCGTACTCCAGCGACTTGTTCATCGCCTTCACGAACGACGCGACGACGTCGGGGTTCGACTCGAGGTACGAATCGGACGTGAAGTAGGTGGCGATCGTCATCTTGGGCTCGGTGGCCACGCGGTCGTAGATGATCATCCGCTGCCCGGCGTTCTTGCCGGTCGTCACGAACGGCTCGACCAGGCCGGCGGCGTCGATCTGGCCCGCTTCCAGCTGGCCCACCATGTCCGGCAGCGGCACCTCGACGAAGTGCAGCGTGGACGTGTCCACGCCCTCGCTGTCCAGCGCGGCGGTCACCGTGAGCTGGCTGATGTTGTTCAGCGTGTTGATGGCGATGGTCTTGCCCTCCAGGTCGGCGGGCTCCTGGATGTCGCTGCTGCCCTTCACCGCGATCGCCGCGGTGTCGTTCTCGGGGTCGTCGGTCGCCTGGATGCCCTGCGAGATGATCTTCACCGGCAGGTCCTGGGTCTGGCCCAGCATCAACGACACCACGTTGGAGAAGCCGATCTCCTGGTCGCCCGCGACCACCGCGGGGATGATGGCCGCCCCGCCCTGGGCCACCACCGGCTCGACCTCGAGCCCCTCGTCCTCGAAGAACCCCTTGTCGATGCCGAGGTAGAGCGGCGCCACGTCCACGACCGGCACCACGCCCACCTTGATGCTGGTCATCTCCTGAGACGTGGTCCCGGTCGTCCCCGACGCCTGGTCGTCGTCGTCATCGTCCCCGCCGCAGGCGGCGGCGAGCAGTGTGAACGCGCAGACGAGCGCGATCGCCCGCCACGCTTTGTGGCCCTTCATCTGTTCCCCCTCTTGTCTTGATGAGCTCGTCGGCTCACAACTCGGTTTCGAGCCGGTCGAGGACCTGCATCGCCGGCAGGCATCGGGCGACCGACGCCTCCGGCTCCCGGCCCTCGTGCACGGCGGTCACGAACTCGCGGTCCTGGTTCTCGATGCCGTCGACGGCGACGCCCAGGCCCGACAGGTCCACGGGCTTGCCCTCGCCGTCGACCAGGTCGTCGTAGACGGCGACGTAGGTCCCGGTGTCGCCGATGTAGCGGAACGTGGTGCCGAGCGGGCCTGCGTTGTTGAACGACAGGGCCAGCGAGCACAGCGCCCCCGACGGGGAGCGCAGCCCCACGGTCATGTCCATGGCGATGCCCAGCTCAGGATGCGGCGGCCCCTGCTGGGCCCAGGCGACCTCGGGCACCTCTCCCGTCTGGTGGATGAACAGGTCGACCGTGTGGCAGGCGTGGTGCCAGAGCAGGTGATCGGTCCACGAGCGCGGCTGGCCCAGCGCGTTCTTGTTCTCCCGCCGGAAGAAGAAGGTGGTCACCACCAGGTGCTGGAGCGTGAGCTCGCCGGCGGCGACGCGCCGGTGGACCCACTGGTGGCTGGGGTTGAAGCGCCGGGTGTGGGCCGCCATGGCGGTCACGCCGGTGCGCTGCTGGGTGGCGACGACTGCCTCGGCGTCCGCCAGGTTGTCGGCCATGGGGATCTCGACCAGCACGTGCTTGCCCGCCTCCATGGCCGCCCGGGCCTGCGACGCGTGCAGCGGCGTGGGGCTGGCGAGGATGACGGCGTCCACGTCGGAGCGGGCCAGCTCGGCGCCCAGGTCGAGGCCGTGGCGGTCGATGCCGTGCTCGGCCGCGAACGCGGCGGTAGCTCCGGCATCGCCTCCGACCAGCCCGACCAGGTCGGAACCCTCGATGCGGGACAGCGCGGCCGCGTGCTTGGCGGCGATCGCACCCTCCCCCACCAGGACGACCTTCACGGGTCCGGCCATTTCCCCATCCACTCCCTCCCTTGGCGACGGAGTGTTGTAGACAATACTGTTGACGATCTGTCCCGTCACCCCTGTCGAGGACTGTCGATGGCGATCGCACCCGTAGTGACCGACCGGCTCCGCGACGACATCCTGGTGGGCGCGTTCCCGCCCGGTGAGCGTCTGATCGAGCTCCAGCTCACCGAGCGCTACGGGGTGGGGCGGGCCGCCATCCGCGCCGCGCTGGTCGAGCTCGACTCGGAGGGACTGGTGCTGCGCGAGGCCAACCGGGGTGCCACCGTGCGCCGCATCAGCGTGGCGGAGGCGGTCGAGATCACCCAGGCCCGCGCCGCGCTGGAGGGCCTGATCGCCCGGCTGGCGGCGGAGCGGGCCACCGAGGCCGAGCGCGAGGATTTGCGGACCGTGGTGGCGCAGATGACCGAGGCGGTGGCGGCCGGCGACAACGTGGGCTACTCCAAGCTCAACCGGCGGCTGCACGGCTCGCTGTGCACCATCGCCCGCCACCGGGTGGCCGACGACCTCGTGGCCAACCTGCGCAACCGGGCCGCGCACCACCAGTTCCGCCTCGCCCTGGTCCCCGGCCGGGCCGAGGAGTCGCTGGGCCAGCACCGCGCCGTCGTCGAGGCGGTGGTCTCGGGCGACGGCGGGGCGGCGGAGGCGGCCATGCGGGACCACCTCGCCTCGGTGATCGACGTCCTACGCCACTGGGAGGCCTTCGACACCCGGGCCTGAGGCCACCACCTCGCGCAGGTGCTGGGTCGTGGCCCGCGTCATCGTGGGCGGCACGCCCAGCTCCTCCAGCAGGGTGGCGGCGGCCTCCATCTCGTGGACCCGCCGGGCCGCGTGGCGGGGGGTCCCCTCCACCAGGCGCCGGACGAACGCCTCGTCGGCGGCGCTGAGGCTCGCCACGATGTTGTCCCAGGTCTCGGCGGCGAGGCCCGCGGCCTCGGCAGCCCGCAGCGACTCCATCACCACCGCGGTCAGGCCCTTGATCACGATGCTGCGCAGCAGTTTGCGGGTCGCGGCCGCGCCCGGCTCCTCGCCGGCGTGCTCGACGGGCATGCCGAGCGGCGCCAGCAGGGCCACGAACTTGCCGGCTGCAGGGCCCGACACCAGTGCGGGCGTCCGCAGCCCTCGGCCCGCCACCGGGGCCATGAGCGCCACGTCGGCGAAGCCGAGGCCCGCGCCCACCGCCTGGGCGGCCAGGTCCCGCTTGAGGCCGGCCGAGGCGGTGGCCAGGTCGGCGTAGACCGAGCCCGCGGGGATGCTGTCCAGCGCCTGGGCCAGCGCTACGGGCGCGTCTGCCGCCCCGGTGACGGCGAGGACCAGCCCCGCCCCGTCGGCCGCCACCCGCGGATCGTCGTGGCGCACGATGCCCGCCGGCGTCGGCACCGGCGCAGGGTCGTACCCGTGGACCTCCACGCCCCCGGCGGCCAGGTCGGCGGCGATCAGGGAGCCCGCCTCACCCAGCCCGAACACGCATGCTTTCACGCTTCGTCCTCCACCCCGAGGCCGGCCAGGACGGCCCGCAACCCGTCGACGCCGACCACCTCACGCGAAGCCAGCCGGAGCCATGCCTTCACGATTCGTCCTCCACGCCGAGGCCGGCGAGGACCGTTCGCAGGCCGTAGATGTCTACGCCCAGCTCGCCCGCGGCCAGCCGGGCGCGGGTGGCGTCCTCGCGGGCCACGCGCTGGCGGCCCTGGTCGAGCGCCCAGTCGGCTTCGCCCCCGGGCACGACGACCACGCCGTCGTCGTCGGCGCACACCACGTCGCCGGGCGAGACCAGGACGCCGCCGAGCACCACCGGGACGTTGACCGACCCGGGGCTGGCCTTGACCGTGCCTTCGCACGAGACGTGGCGCGCCCACACGGCGAAGCGCATCTCGCGCAGCTCAGCCGTGTCCCGCACCCCGGCGTCGATGACCAGGGCCCGCACGCCCCGCGCCATCAGCGACGTGGCGAGCAGCTCGCCGAACATGCCGTGCGTCGAGGGCGCGGTGGTCGTCACCACCAGCACGTCGTCCTCATGGCACACCTCCACCGCGGCGTGGACCATCAGGTTGTCGCCCGGGTGGCACGACACGGTGACGGCCGGTCCCGCCAGGCGCGTGCCCTGCTGGATCGGACGCAGGTCGGGACCGGCGAAGCCACGCCGGCCGATGGCCTCGTGCACGGTGGCCGTGCCGAGCGCGCCGAGGGCGGCGACCGTGCCCGGGTCGGGCCGGTCGATGGTGCGGACCACCACGTGGCGGCCGGTCATGGTGTCGCCCCTTTCGCCAGGCGCGGGTAGACGCGGCGGGCGTTGCCCTCGAAGATCTTGGCCCGGTCCGCCTCGCTCAGCCCGGCGGCGTCGAGGTAGCGGCGGGTGTCGTCGTAGTGGTGGCCGGTCTCGGGGTCGACCCCTCGCACCGCCCCCACCATCTCCGACGCGAACAGCACGTTGTCCGCCGGGATCACCGCCAGCAGGCAGTCGATCCCGGCCTGGTGGTAGACGCAGGTGTCGAACCACACGTTGCCCAGCAGGAGCTCGTCGAGCGGCGGGCGGCCCATGTCCTGGGCCAGGCCCCGGAACCGGCCCCAGTGGTAGGGCACCGCGCCGCCCCCGTGCGGGATGACGAAGCGCAGGTCGGGGAAGTCGGCGAACAGGTCCGAGGTCAGCAGCTGCATGAATGCGGTCGTGTCCGCCCCCAGGTAGTGCGAGCCGGTGGTGTGGAAGTGCGGGTTGCAGGCCGCGCTCACGTGCACCATGGCCGGCACGTCCAGCTCGCACAGCGCCTCGTAGAGCGGGTACCAGGAGCGGTCGGGCAGCGGGGGGCCGTCCCAGAAGCCGCCGGACGGGTCGGGGTTGAGGTTGGCGCCCACGAAGCCCATCTCCTCGACGCACCGCCGCAGCTCCCGCACGGACGGCTCGATGGGCGCGCCGGGCGACTGCGGGAGCTGGCACACCGGGGCGAAGTTGTCCGGGTACAGGTCGCACACCCGGCGGATCAACTCGTTGCAGTGCTCGGTCCAGAACCGGCTGGTGTGGGCGTTCCCCTCGTGGTGGCCCATCCACGACGCCCGCGGCGAGAAAAGCGTGAGGTCGGTGCCCCGCTCGCGCTGGAGGCGCAGCTGCGCGCCCTCCAGGCTCTCGCGGATCTCGTCGTCCGAGATCGCGATCGTGCCCTTCTCGCCCTCGTGATCGGGGTCTCCGGCCAGCGCCAGACGCTGCGCTTCCCGGTAGTCACCGAGCGCGCGGGGAGCCGTGGTGTAGTGCCCGTGGCAATCGATGATCACTGCGCCTCGCCGATCCTTGCGAGCAATGACCTTGGCGATCCGAAGATCATTGTGAACAATCCTGTTGACAGGATACTCTCGCCAGCGATGCCGTCACGCCGCCGTGACTATGACGACATCCCCGGCACCATCGTTTTCGACGGGCGCCAGAGCCGGCGCGGGTACGCGCTCAACAAGTTCCTCATGTCCCTGAACCAGCCCGCCAACCGCGAGGCGTTCAAGGCCGACGAGGCCGGCTACCTCGACCGCTTCCGCCTCGACGACGAGCAGCGGGAGGCCGTCCTGGAGCGCCAGTGGCTGCGCCTCCTGCAGGTCGGCGGCAACGTGTACTACACCTACAAGCTGGCCGCCTGCGACGGCATGACGTTCCAGGACCTGGCCGGCGCGCAGACGGGCATGACCCCCGAGGACTTCGCCGCCATGATGCGGGACGGGGGCCGGTCCCCGCAGGGGGGCGGCTGATGGCCCGCATCGCCGGCGGTGTCGGCTGCTCGCATGTGCCCGCGGTCGGCGCGGCCATCGACAAGGGGCGCACCGCCGAGCCCTACTGGGCGCCCTACTTCGCCAAGCTGGACCGGGCCCGCCGCTGGATCGCAGAGGTGGACCCCGACGTCTGCGTCGTGGTCTACAACGACCACGCCTCGGCCTTCTCGCTGGAGGTCATCCCCACGTTCGCGCTGGGCCTGGCGGACGAGTTCCCGCCGGCCGACGAGGGCTACGGGCCCCGGCCGGTGCCGGTGGTGCGGGGCCATCCGGAGCTGGCCTGGCACGTGGCCGAGTCGCTCATCCTCGACGAGTTCGACCTCACGCTGGTCAACGAGATGCCGGTCGACCACGGCCTGACCGTGCCCCTGTCGGTGATGTTCGGCCAGCCCGAGGCGTGGCCCTGCGCGGTGATCCCGCTGTGCGTGAACGTGGTCCAGTACCCGCCGCCCACCGGGCACCGCTGCTACCGGCTGGGCCAGGCACTGCGGCGGGCGCTGGAGTCCTACGAGGGCGACGAGCGGGTGGTCGTGTTCGGGACCGGCGGCATGTCCCACCAGCTCCAGTCGGAGCGGGCCGGGCTGATCAACGTGGACTTCGACACCGAGTTCCTCGACCACCTCGTCGACGACCCCGAGGCGGTGGCGGCCATCCCCCACCTCGACTACCTGCGCGACGCCGGGTCCGAGGGCATCGAGCTGGTCATGTGGCTCGTCATGCGGGGCGCTCTGGGCCCCCGGGTGCGCGAGGTCTACCGGGCCACCCACGTCCCGACCTCGAACACCCACAACGGGCTGCTCATCCTCGAAGACGCCTGACCGGCTCGGCCAGCCGATCGGTCAGGGAATGTACTGCTCCTCGATCTCGACGATCACTCCGTCCCTGAGGTTCAGCCAGAACGGGTTCTGCCAGAGCTTGTCCGGTGTGGGGTAGGGGTTCGTGGCGAACCAGGCCTCAAGGTCGCCCCAGCCGATCGAGACGGGCCGGATCGCGTCCAGCACCGTGATCGGCGCGTCCGGGGACACGGCCAGGGTGCGCAGCCGGGGGTTCTCGTTGATGATGTAGTAGTCGTTGTTGAGGCCGTAGGGGTCGTCGGGATGGTCCCGCTCCCAGGCCGCCTGCGCCGGCTCGCCGAACAGGAACTGGATGACGTCGACGTCCAGGGTCCGGCCCGCCACGTCCAGGCCGGTGACGTAGGCGGCGTAGCGGCCGTCCTCCAGCACGGCCGTGGTGGCCGGCGGCGGGGTGGTGGCGGACGGCTCGGTCACGTCGGGCTGGGTGGCATCGGGCTGGGTCACGTCGGGGGCTTCGGTCGTCGTTGGCGACGGCTGTGCGCCGTCCCCGTCGCCGTCACCGGTGGCGACGGCGACGGCGGTGATCCCGGCCAGGGCGATCACGGCCGCCACCCCGCCCATCACCAGCGCACGGGGCCTCCGGATGTGCACCATGACGCCCCCTAGCCCGTGAGCGCGGGGGGCGAAGCCTCCGGGTGCCCGAAGAGCACTTGGCCGGTGACGGGGCGGACGAGGCGGACCAGGTCGGCGACCGTGTCGACCACGAGGTCGTCGATCGTGAGCATGCCCACCAGGTGGTCTGCGGCCACCAGGGGCAGGCGCCGGATGGCGTGCTCGTCGAAGACCCGGAGCGCCTCGCGCAGGTCGGCGTCGGGATCCATGGTGACGAGGTCGGTCGTCATGACCATGTCGACCCGGGCGTCGGGGCTGAGCCGGTGGGCCAGGGCGCGGGTGACCAGGTCGCGGTCGGTCACGATCCCGACCGGGTGCCCGTCGGGCTCGACCACCACCAGCGCGCCCACGGCCAGCAGGTCCATGAGCGCGGCGGCCTCGGTGATCGGCCGCTCTCCCGCGATGCTGGCGGGAGCCTTGCGCGCTGCCTCTATCGCGTGCATGACGACGTACCTCCTGTACGGGGAGCCACGCCCGGATCGTGAGCGCCACGGAAGGGGCCGAGGTAGGGCAGAAGGTCCCCGAGGCGGGAGGACCAGGCGCCCTGCCCGGACGCGAGCGCGGGGCGCATCCTGAGGGTGCGGGGCTGCATTCCCGCCCCTCTCAGCTAGGCCAGAGGTACCACCATGAGCCTGATCACACCGTCCGAACCGGTCGAGGCGGTCCCCGAGGGCGCGTCCCCCGCGCCCCCGCGTGATCGCCGTCGCCGCCGGCTCTACGCCGCGCTCGTCACCGCGATCGTCCTGATCGCGGCGCTGGTCGCGGTGATCGCCTGGCCCGACGGCGGCGACGACACCGCCACCACCGAGCCGTCGACCACCGTGACCACTGCGGCGCCGACCACTGCTTCCCCGACGACGGCCGCACCCACGAGCACCGCCCCGACGACGACCGCGACACCGACCACCGCGCCGGCGGTGGACACCACCACCGCGGTGTTCCCCTCGGGCACGGCCCCTCGCTTCCACGATCCTGTGGAGGCGGCGCGGGCCTTCGCTCTCGACTTCGTGGGGTTCAGCGATGTCATCGCCGGGCCGTTCCGGGCCGGTGACGCCCGCTCGGGCGAAGTCGAGATCCGGGACAACAGCACCGGCCCCGCCACCACCGTCATGCTGCGCAAGCTCGGCAGCGACGGGTCCTGGTGGGTGATCGGCGCGGCGACCGAGAACATCAGTGTCAGCTCGCCCGAGACGGGTGAGGACATCGCCAGCCCCGTGACCGTGAGCGGCAGCGCCCTCGCCTGGGAGGGCGTCGTCCAGGTCGAGATCCGCCAGGACGGCACCCGCGAGCCGCTGGGCTCCGGGCTGATCACCGGCGGCGGTGACGTGATGCGGCCCTTCTCCGGCAGCATCGCCTTCGGCACCCCGACCCAGCCGTACGGCGCCCTGGTCCTCGTGAGCCACAGCGGCGAGAACGGCCAGATCGTGCAGGCCAGCGTGCAGCGCGTGGCCTTCGACCGGTAGGAGGTCGCGATGAGCAGGACCATCGTCGTGGGCGTGGACGGGTCCCCCAACTCGGCTGCCGCGCTGCGCTGGGCCCACGCCGAGGCCCAGCGCCGCGGCGGCCGGGTGCTGGCCCTGTACGCCTGGGGCTTCGTCCGGCCCGGCCATGCCGGCGGCGAGCACACCTTCGACCCCGGCTACACCACCGCCCGGGCCCGCGCCGAGCTGGCCGCGTTCGTCGAGCAGGCTCTCGGCGCCGAGGCGGCCGGCGAGGTCGACCAGCGGGCCTCCTACGCCTACCCGCCCACCGCGCTGCTGTCGGCCGCCGACATCGGCGAGCTGCTGGTGGTGGGCACCCGCGGCGTCGGCGGCCTGCGCGGCCTGCGCCTCGGCTCGGTGAGCCGGTTCATGCTGCACCACACCCGCAAGCCGCTGGCCGTGGTCCCGCCGATCGAGCGGCCCAACGGCGGCCGCATCCTCGTCGGCTTCGACGGCTCGGCGAGCGCGCGGCGCGCCCTGGCCTGGGCCGCCGAGGAGGCCCGCCTCCGCGCGGCGCGGCTGGATGTCGTGCGGGCCTGGCAGGTTCCCTACGCGGTGGCCGCGCCCATGGCCGGCTACCCGGTGATGACGGACGCGCTGGCCGACACCGCTTGGGCTGGGATCGACGAGGCGCTGGCGGTCCCCGAGTTCGCGGACCTGGCCGTTCCGGCCACGCCGGTCGTGGTGCAGGGCCCGGCGGGGCCCGCGATCCTCGACGCGGCCGAGGGCGCCGACCTGATCGTGCTCGGCACCCGCGGCCACGGGACCGTGGCCGGCGCGTTGCTCGGCTCGGTCACCCACCACGTCGTCCACCACGCCACCCGGCCGGTGGTAGTCGTCCCGTGATGCCCGACGGCGGCTGTGGGCGGGACCTTCGCCCCTACTGCCGTCCCCGCCGCCGTCCTTAGCTCGAAGTAGCCGGGTCGGGGGATCCGGCGAGGAACGGAGGCGGTTCCGATGAGCGTCACAGACCTGTCCACATCCACCACACCACCTACCACTCCCAACGGTGACCGCGACCGGGGCGGCGTCCGCCTGCGGCGCCGGACCGTCGACCTGGTCCTCATCGGCTTCGGCGTCATCGCCGCGATCGTGTTCGCGGCGGCCGGCGGCCTGCTGATGTGGGGCTCCAACTTCGCCGAGGACTACGTGCACGACGAGCTGTCGTCGCAGAACATCACGTTCCCCGACGCGACCAGCCTGCGGGACGACGGCCGGGCCGACCTGGTCAGCTTCGCCGGCCAGCAGGTCACGACGGGCTCCGAGGCCGAGGCCTACGCCAGCCTGATCGCCACCCACATGCAGGGCATCGCCGACGGCAAGACCTACTCCCAGATCGACGACCGGGGCGCCGCCCAGGCCGTCACCGACGCCCAGAACGCGGGAGCCAGCCCGGAGAAGATCGCCGAGCTGCAGGCCACGGCCAACCAGCTCAAGGGCCAGCGCGACAGCCTGTTCCGGGGCGAGACGCTGCGGGGCCTGCTGCTCACCAGCTTCGCCTGGGGCCGGGTCGGCGAGATCGCAGCCATCGCCGCCTGGTTCGCCTTCGCCGCCGCCGCGGTGATGACCGCCCTGGTGATCGCCGGGCTCTTCCACCTGGTGCGCCCGCACACCAGCTGAGCCCGCCGTTGCGACGGTGGCCGGGCCCCCTGGGCTCGGCCACCGTCCGCGTCTAGGGACGATCGGCCGAGCGATGGAGGCGGGCGACGCGCACGACCAGCGCCACGTCCAGCGGGGGCCCGCCGCGCGGCTCGACGCAGACCGGGACGCCGGGATGCAGCTCGGCGTGCGCCGCCAGGAGCGCGGGCCAGTGCCCGGGGTCGTCGGGGAGGTTCGCCACAACGATGGCGTCGGCCCCCGCGGCCAGCGGGCAGGGCCGGCCGGCCAGCGCAGGGCAGCGGGGGCGCGGCCCGCGCGGTCCCGAGCAGCTGATGAACGCCAGGCCCGCGGCCTGCCCCTCGGGCGCGCCGGACCAGCGCCCGCCGGGCGCCTCGACCAGGACTCGGGGCCGACTGGGGTCGGGTATGCCCGGCCCGCCCTCCGGCCACACCGGCGTGGGGCCGGCCGTGCCCACCATGAGCCGGAGGCTCACCCAGTCCTCCGACGGCAGGCAGGCGTAGCCCCGGGCGCGCAGCAGCGAGAGCATGCGCCGGTTGGTCACCATCACATCGGCCTCGATGTTGGGCACCCCGCAGGCGGCCGCCGCCTCGATCAGCGTGTCGAGCAGGACCGCCCCGAGCCCGCCCCGACAGTCCGGCGCGACCACCATCCCCAGCTCGCCGTCGCCGTCGGGCAGGGCCTCGTAGTTGGCCTCGCCCACGATCCGGCCGCCGTCCTCGACCGCCACGACGCAGAAGCCGCCCCGGTCCCTGACGGACGCGAGGTGCTCGGCGAAGGCCCGGTCGGGCACGAAGGCCGAGAAGAAGCGCAAGTGACGGTCCTCGGGGGACAGCGTCGCGTACAGCGCCGCGAGCCCGTCCGCATCGCCGGACACGACCGGCCGGACGCACAGCTCGCCTCCCCCGGGTCGCGTGACCCGGCGGTGGCCCACGTCCTGGTCCGGAAGCGCCATGCCCGCATCGTGCGGTCGAACGGCACGGCCACGTAGGGCCGAAGGCCCCGCCGTTGTCCCCTACCCGCCCGGGCCGCCGCGGCGTCCACTGGAGCCATGACCCAGCGTGAGATGATCCAGGAGCTGCGGGCCCCGACCGCCCAGTTGCGGGCGATGATCCCCGGGGCCTGGGAGGCGTTCACCGAGCTGCACGGCGCGGCCATGGCCGAGGGGGCGGTCCCCACCCGGCTGAAGGAGGCGGCGGCGCTGGCGATCGCGGTCGTCAAGCAGTGCGACGGGTGCATCGCCTACCACGCCCGGGCCGCGGCACGGGCCGGGGCGTCGCTGGACGAGGTGGCCGAGATGCTGGCGGTCGCCCTGCTCATGGACGGCGGTACGGCGAGCGTCTACGGACCCCGGGCGTGGGAGGCCTTCGTCGAGTTCGCGGGCGATACCAGCCAAGTGGTGGCCCGGTAGCCGGGGGCAGTGGTCAGGCGGCGGACGCGCCGACCGGGCCGCTGCCCCACGCGGCGCCGGCTGTTCTTACCTCCGAGGCAGTCGGCGCCGCCTCCCTCGCCCGAGCCTCACCGTGCAGGCGTGGTGCGGGCGGGGACGACCAGCACGGGAACCGGGGCGTGGTGCACGACCGCCGCGGTCACGCTGCCCAGGTGGAGTCGGTCCCAGCCGGTGCGGCCGTGGTTGGCCAGCACCAGGAGCCCGGTCGGCACGGTCGGGTCGGCGGCCGCCTCGGCCAGCGCGGTGCCGGGGTGCTTGCCGTGGAGCACGTCCCACCCGTCGGCCGCAACCCGATGGCCCAGCGCGGCCAGGTGGCCGCCCTCCTGGACGTCGCGCGGCAGGTCATCGAACGGGTCCCGGGGTGCCTCCACCTCCAGCAGCCACAGCGGCTCGCCGGTCATGTCGGCCCAGGAGCGGGCGGGCGCGAGCGTGAGCTCGGACTCGTCCGAGCCGTCGACGCAGGCGACGACGCGGCCCGCGAACGCGGGCGTCGTCACGTGCGGCCCCACCACCAGCGCGGGGCGGTCGAGCGCCCGCAGCAACGCCTCGGCGATGCTGCCCACGACCGCCCGGGCCAGCCCGCCCCGGCCGTGCGAGGTCATGCACACGAGGCTCGCGGGCCCCAGGCCGTCGAGAATGGCGTCGGGGATGCTGTCGCGCGTCACCGCGCTGGCCGACACGATGACGTCGCCGCAGCGGACGGCCAGCTTGGACAGGTACATGCCGACTGCGTCCTGCTCGTCGGGGAAGCATCGGCTGACCAGCCGCAGCGGTACGCCGGTCCGATGGGCCAGGTCGAGCGCGGGCGCCAAAGCGCGCTCCGCTGCCGGTGAGCCGTCCAGCGGGACGACGATGTCGCTGAAGGGCGTGTCCACGATCGCTCCTCTCGTCAGCTACGCCCTGATCGTGCGCCCCTCCCCGGTGTGCCCGACAGGGCCGTAGGTCCCGGCGACGTGAGCAGCATGTGACCTTCGGCCCTGTCGGCCGCGGGAGCTCCCGGCTGAGCATGGCCGCATGACGACACCGCTCGACGTCCTGGTCATCGAGAGCCGGCCCGGCGCCGCAGCTGCGGCCGCGCGGGCGCTGGAGGCCGCCGGCCACACGACCACGAGGTGCCACCCCGACGGGGCCGAGGCCGCGTTCCCGTGCCGGGCGATGCTCGACCCGGCCGGCTGCCCGCTGGGCGAGCGTCCCGACGTGGCCCTGCTGGTGCGGGACGGCGAGACAGAGCCCGGCGCGCACGAGCAGGGGGCGAGCTGCGCGCTGCGTGACGGCATCCCGCTGGTGGAGGCGGGGCCGCTCGGCGGCCGCGACCCGTACGAGCCGTGGCTGGCCGGCCGGGTCGACGGAGATACCCGGGACATCGTGGCGGCGTGCGAGGCGGCCCGGACCGCTGCGTTGGGGGCGCTCCGGAGGCGCATTCTCACGCTCGTGCGCCCCAGCCTCGCCGCCGCCCACATCTCCCTGGCCGGCGTGACCTGCCGGATCGAGCCGCGGGGCCTGGGGCTGCGCGTCTCGTTCGACATCTTCGGGCCCGTGCCCGCCGGATTGCGCCAGGCGCTGGCCGTGCGGACGCTCGACGCCGTGCGCGGCGGCCGCCGGCCCTACGAGCACGTGTCGGTGTCGGTCACCGAGGTCGGCTGAGCACCGGGACCGGGGCGATCACGGCGAGGGCCCGCATCAGGGCCTCGCCCGGCCCGCCGCCGGTGTCGAGGTCGAACGCGCCCGGCCAGGGATCCTCGAGGGCGGCGAGGCGGGTCGCGAGCGCGGGCGTGGCGTCGGAGGCGTCATCCCCGGCGGCCAGGCGCCGGCGGATGCGGTCCGCCGCCTGTCCGGCGTCGGTGTGGCAGCGGATCTCGACGACGTCCGCGCTGAGCCCGTCCGCCAGCTCCCGGGCCCGGGCCCGCCACGGCTCCGCAGTCCACGACGCGTCGAGCACCACCGACTCGCCCAG
Organism: Actinomycetota bacterium; assembly: GCA_046734695.1. Taxonomy (GTDB): domain Bacteria; phylum Actinomycetota; class Acidimicrobiia; order Acidimicrobiales; family VFJN01; genus ZC4RG19. The sequence continues at coordinate 20,069 of JBKPRS010000445.1, forward strand.
GCCGAGGGCGACGCCCGCTCGCGCCAGCATCTCGCCGTAGGTGGCTGCGGTCGCCTCCGGGCCGTAAAGGCCCTGCCCGAACGCCGCGGGCGCGGGCTGGCAGGCCGGCAGACCGGCCAGCCCCTTGCGCAGCTCGTCGCTGCGCAGCACGGTGGCCCCCAGGGCGTCGCCCAGCCCAGTGGCCAGGGTCGACTTGCCCGTCCCCGGGAGCCCGCCCACCAGCACCACCCGGATCGCGCCGGCCTCGAGGTGGCGGCGCGCCAGGGCCAGCAGGGACCGCGCGCTCGCCGCCCCGCCGCCGCCCTGGTGCGCCCGGATGGCGCCCACCTTGGCCCGGACCTGAGCCCGGTAGGCCACGTGGTGGTGGCCCAGCGAGGCCGGCCAGGTGTCGTGGGCGTGCTCGCGGTAGGCGGCCAGGAAGCGCTCGGCCAGGTCGGGCCGGCCCAGGCGCTCCAGGTCCATCGCCAGGAAGGCCACGTCGGCCAGGCCATCGCCCATTCGCAGCCTGTCGTCGAACTCGATGCAGTCGAGGATCCGGGGCCCGTCGGGCAGCAGGAAGATGTCGTCGGCCAGCAGGTCGCCATGGCCGTCCAGCGCCCGCCCCTCCCGGATGCGGCGGGCGAACAGCGGGCCGCGGCCCCCCAGGTACCGGGCCGCCAGGGCGTCCACCTCCAGCACGGCGTCGCGGTCGAGGATGCCCTCGCCCTCGGCCAGTAGGGCCGCCGTGTTGGCCGGCCAGCGCATCCCGGCCCGCGGCCCGGTCGGCCTCCGGGCTGCGGCGAGCCCGGGCGTGGAACGCCGCCACCAGGCGGGCCAGCCCGACGAGCTCGTCGCTGACGTCCGCGCCCGCCGCCACCAGCGTGGACAGCCGCCGGTCGTCCGGCATCCGCCGCATCACCACCAGGTGGTCGCACACCTCACGGTCGGGCCCGACGACGTCGGCCACGCCCAGGTACACATCCGGCGCCAGCCGCCGATTGAGCAGGACCTCGCGCCGGCAGGCCGCGGCCCGCGCCTCGGCGCTCGTGAAGTCGAGGAACCCGAGGTCGACCGGCTTCTTCTCAGGACTCGGGCCGGCTGTACAGGTCAGGTGGCGACGGCGCCCAGGCCGAGGGCTGCGATCGTCATCACCACCAGGGTCAGGAGCAGGGGCCAGACCCAGCGCAGGTACTTGCCGTAGGGCACGCGGGCGATGGCGAGGCCGCCCATGACCACCGCCGAGGTCGGGGTGACGAGGTTCAGCAGGCCCGAGGCGCTCTGGTAGGCGGTGACCACCAGGCTCTTGCTGGCACCGGTGATGTCGGCCAGCGGGGCCATGATCGGCATCGCCACCGTGGCCAGGCCCGACGAGGACGGGATGAGGAACGACAGCGGCAGGAACAGGACGTACATCACGATGGCGAACGCCGCCTCGCCCACGTCGCCCAGGGCCTCCTCGGCCCAGTGGAGGACCGTGTCGGTGATCTCGCCGTTGTTCATGATCACCGTGATGCCGCGGGCGATGCCGATGATCAGCGCCACGCCCACCAGGTCGCGGGCGCCCTCCACGAACGTGTTCGTGAGCTCGGTCTCGCTCATCCGGCCGACCAGCCCGATGATGATGGCGAAGGCCAGGAACGACGCCGTCATCTCCGGGAACCACCACCACAGGGTGGGCAACCCGATGCCGAGGTCCTCCCAGGGCACGACGCCGTAGACCATCACCGCGAAGGCGAGCGCGAACAGGGTCAGGACGATCTTGTGGGTGCCGGTCAGCACGATGGCGCCGGTCGACTCGTCGGTGGTCGCCGAGAAGTGGGCCTCGTTGGCTTCCTTCATGTCGTAGACGACCGACTTGGTCGGATCGGTCCTCACCCTCTCCGCGTAGCGCGACACGAACCAGATGCCGGCTATCAAGCCCAGCACCAGGATGACGATGCGCAGCGGCAGGCCGTCGGTCAGGGGTATGCCGGCGAACCCCGAGGCGATGCCGGTGGCGAAGGGGTTCACCGTCGAGCCCAGCGTGCCGATGCCGCAGCCCAGCAGGATCACCAGGGCTCCGGTGAAGGCGTCGTAGCCGGCGGCGATCATCACCGTGATGATCAGCACGTAGAACGCCAGGCTCTCCTCCGCCATGCCGTAGGTCGTGCCGCCGATGGCGAAGACGATCATGAGGATGGGGATCAGCCGGCGCTCCCGGCCCCGCATGCGCTGCACCAGCAGGGCGATGCCGGCCTGGATGGCGCCGGTCTTCATGGTGATGCCGATGAAGCCGCCGATGACCAGGATGAACAGCGCCACGTCGATGGCACCGAACAGCGTGCCGGTGTTGAACACGTCGATCTGGCCCGTGGTCGGGTCCTCGATGCCGTACATGCCGTTGATCGGCGCCTTCAGCGAGTCGACGATGATCCGCTGGGGGTGGGCGTCGATCTCGTGGTACGTCCCGGGGATCGGCGCGCCGTCGTCGGGGTTGAGGTCGTACTGACCCGCCGGGATGATCCACGTGAGGATGGCGGTGAGCACGATGAGGGCGAACAGGATCGTGTAGGCCGACGGCAACGTGAACCGCGACCTGTGCTCCCCGGCACCGTCTCCGGCGCCGCCGCCCGCGTCCTCCGCCGTGGCGGTGTCGGCCACGCCCTCGTCGGCGGCCTGGACCTCACTCGACATGGCCATCTCCTCCGGGTACGAGTTGGGGCGTGCCGGAGTCGCCCTCGGGTCCGGCGGGGCCCAGATGTTCGATGCGGTGACCGGTGAACGCGAAGACGAGGGCGACGATCGGGTTGAGGATGTTGAAGAAGGCGAACGGCAGATAGCTGATGGTGGGGACGCCCAGCACGCCGGTCATGTAGGCGCCGCAGCTGTTCCAGGGCACCAGCGGCGACGTGACCGTCCCCGTGTCCTCGACCGTGCGCGACAACATCCGGGGGGCCAGGCCCTGGCGGGCGAAGGCGCCGCGGTAGACCCGGCTGGGCAGCACGTCCGCCACGTACTGGTCGCCGGCCACGATGTTGAGCCCGATGCAGGTCCCGGCCACTGACGTGATGAGGCCGGCGTCGGTGCGGGCCCGCCGCACCACCGGGGCGATCAGCCGGTCGAGGAAGCCCGCCTCCTCCATGATGGCCGCGAAGCTCAGCGCCCCGAGGATGAGCCACACCGTGGTGAGCATGCTGGACATGCCGCCCCGGGAGAACAGGTCGTCGACGGTGGCGTTGCCGCTGGTGGACACGAACCCGTTGGCCATGGCCTTGTAGACGCCCTCGATCCCGTTGAGCACGGCGCCCTGGCCCGGCTCGTCGACGAAGGCCCGCACGAGGTCGGGTTGGGTGAACGACGCCATGACCCCGGAGAACAATGCGACGGCAAAGATGGACAGGAACGGCGGGATCTGGCGCCACGCCAGCACGATCAGCAGCGCCAGCGGCAGCAGGTTGAGGGGCGTGATGTTGTAGATCTCCGCGAGCACGGCCCGGGCCTCGTCCGTGCTCACCGCCGAGGTGCTCGGGTCGACGGTCAGGCCCACGATCAGGAAGCCCACCAGCGCCAATGCGAACGAGGGGACGACCGTCGCCATCATCCCGCGGATGTGCTCGTTCACGGTGACGCCGCCGACCAGGCTCGGCACCAGGATCGTCGTCTCCGAGAGCGGGGTCATCTTGTCGCCTACGTACGCTCCCGACACCACCGCGCCGGCCGCGATGGCCGTCGACATCCCCATGATCGGCGCCATGCCCACGAAGGCGACGCCCAGCGTCCCCGCGGTCGTCCACGAGCTGCCGGTCACCATGCCGACCGCCGCGCAGATGATCGCCACGGCCAGGTAGAAGATGCCCGGCCGCAGTAGGGCGATCCCGTAGGACACGACGGTGGGGATGGTGCCCGCCATGTTCCAGGTGCCGATCAGCGCCCCCACCGCCAGCAGGATGAAGATGGCCCCCATGGCCGACGACACGCCCCCGACCGCGGCATCCCGCAGCCGCGCCGCGGTGTAGCCGTTCTTGAGGGCCACCAGCCCCGCGAACGTGGCGCTGGTCAGCAGGGCCACCTGGAGCGGGCCGTCGGCGGCATCCACGCCGAACAGCACGATCGTGAGCGCGAGCAGGACGATCAGCACGGCGACGGGCGCGAGCGCGTCGAGGAAGCTGGGGGCCCGCGGCTCGGGGGCCACCACCTCGACGCTCGGGTCCGACACTGCGGGCCGCCTACTTGGTCTCGATGACGATGACTCGCACGTCGTCCGGGTCGGGGACGCGCCCCCCGACCCCCGGGTCGTTCCGGGCGTAGGCGATCAGCAGGGCGATGCCCAACGCCGCCACCACGCCCACCACCCAGCGCGCGCTGTCGCTCATTCCGTCCCCCTCACACGGGATCCCGCTGGATCGGGCAGGTCATGCAGTGGCCGCCGCCGCGGCCCTTGCCCAGCTCGAACCCGGCGATCTCGACCACCTCGACGCCCGCCTCGCGCATCTTGGCGATCGTGTAGGTGTTGCGCTCGTAGGCCACGACCACGCCCGGCTCCAGGGCCACGACGTTGTTGCCGTCGTCCCACTGCTCGCGCTCCTGCTGGTAGGCATCGCCGCCCGTCTCCACCACCTGGAGCCTGTCCACGCCCAGGGCGTCAGCCACCGCGCCCACGAAGCTGTCCTCCACGGTCACGTGGAAGTCGCCCTCCGTGGACCCCGGCCGCAGGCTGACGGCTCGGATGTTGTTCACCACCTGCGGGTAGGCGGTCGCCTTGTCCCGGTCGAGCAGCGTGAACACGGTGTCGAGGTGCATGTGGGCGCGGTCCTTGGTCATCACGGCGGCGATCAGCCGCTCGGCCGCCCCGTTGGCGAAGAGGGTCTTGGCGATCTGCTCGATCATCCGGCCCTGGGACCGCTCGCTCATGCCGATCAGCACCGTGCCGTTGCCGATAGGCATCACGTCGCCGCCCTCCAGCGAGGCGAGGCCGAAGTCCGCGGTCTCGAAGCGGCCGTCCGGGCCCTCGTGCGGGTACCAGAACTCGAAGCCGCCGCCCGCGAACATCGGGTGGTACTTGTAGATGGCGGCGACGTTGTAGGCCTCCCGCCGCCGGGCGGGCCAGTACATCGGGTTGATCGAGACGCCGCCGTACATCCAGCACGACGAGTCGCGGGTGAACAACGTGTTGGGCAGGGGCGGGAGGACGAACGTGGACGTGTCCCCACCCATCGCCGCCCCGATGAGCGACACCTGCGCCAGCTGCGCCGGATCGAGGTCGGCCTCGCCCACCGTCAGCCCGCCCACCAGGTGGCGGGCCAGGTCGTCGGGCTTGAGGTCGCCGAGCATGGCCCGGATCTCGTCCACCAGCGACCAGCCCACCGTGTGCTCCGACGCGACCAGCTCGATGAGGCGGGTGCGGGCCTCGTCGCTGGCGGCCAGCGCCTCGCTGAGCAGGTCGACGAGCAGGTACACCTCGACGCCCCGCTCGCGCATGCGGGCCACGAACTGGTCGTGCTCCCACTGGGCCCGCTCGACCCAGAGCACGTCGTCGAACAGCAGCTCGTCGTGGTTGGTCGGGGTCAGCCGCTGCAGCTCCAGGCCCGGTCGGTGGACCATGACCTTGCGCAGCTTGCCGACTTCGGAATGCGCGCCGAGCTCACTCATGTCTCGTCCTCCTTCGCCGGGTCGGGCACGACGGACGTGCCGGCCTTGCCCTCCACGATCTGCTCTATGTCGGCCAGCGACCCGATGGCGGCCCGCTTGCCCGATGCCTCCACGAACCGGATGGCGGCGTCGACCTTGGGCCCCATGGACCCGGCCGCGAACCCCTTGCTCCGCAGCTCGGCCGGGGTCGCCTGGTCCAGGCGCCGCTGATCCGGGGTGCCCCAGTCGTCGTAGACGGCGTCGACGTCGGTGGCCATCACGAACAGGTCGACATCGAGGTCGTGGGCCAGCAGCGCGCTGGCCAGGTCCTTGTCGATGACCGCCTCGACGCCGCCCAGCGTCCGCTCGTCGCCCGGCACCCAGGCGGTGGGGATGCCGCCGCCGCCCGCGCAGATGACGAGCACGCCCTGGTCCAGCAGCCACTTGATGGGCCGGATCTCGAACACCCGCTTGGGCTCGGGCGACGGCACCACCCGCCGCAGGTGCTCGCCGTCCCGCTTGAACGTCCAGCCCTTGTCCTCGGCCAGCTTCGTGGCGTCGGCGTCGGTGTAGATGGGCCCGACGAACTTGGTGGGGTCGTCGAACGCAGGGTCGGACCGGTCGACCTCGATCATCGTGAGCAGGGTGGCGAAGGGGACGTCGGGCGGCAGCAGGTTGCCCAGCTCCTGCTCGATCAGGTAGCCGATCATCCCCTCGGTCTGGGCCCCGAGCAGGTCGAGCGGGTAGGCGTCGACCTCCTTGTAGGCCGCGGCCTGCAGCGCCAGCAGGCCGACCTGGGGACCGTTGCCGTGGGAGATGACCAGCTGGTGGCTCCCGGCCACCGGCGC
>JBKPRS010000446.1:0-6476 GCA_046734695.1 Actinomycetota bacterium
TCGCGGAGGCGCCACAGCACCCGCAACCGCCGGCCCATGGTCTCGACCCCGGGGCTGACCCGCTCGAACGGCAGCGTCTCCCAGGCCGGGAACAGCTCGACCCGCCCCTCCCCCAGGTAGACGGCCAGGTCCCGCGCCAGCCGCTCGGCCTCGGTGGAGGTGGGCACCGCCAGCACGACCGGCCGGCGCTGGGTCAACCCCACCAGCCCGGCGGTCACCAGGGCCCGCGCCGCCTCGGGCACGGCCAGGGTCGCGGTGGTGCGGCCGAGGACCTGAGCCAGCGCGGGCTCGTCGCGCACGATGTCGGTGAGATGGTGGAGGGGCGCGCGAGTGCGCGCCCCTGCGGTTGCAGGGGCGGGGGTCATAGACGGTCCAAACCTACCGGCTGGGTGTGACACTGGGGTTGGCGCAGACCGGACTTCCGGGGTCCACCAGGTGGCCCGCCGCTGCATGTTGCCAAGTGGGGGCCGGTAGAGTCGCGCTGACAGCGGTGCTGGGGGTGAGACACGTGAGCGAATCGAACGGCGGCCCCGGCCGTCGTGTCCCCGACTGGCGATCCGTCTTCGACCCGGACGCCGAGGGATCGGACAGCGTCTTTTACCGCGCGGGCCGGCCCCAGAGCCCGCCCGGCGGTGCAGCGCCCACCGCGGCCTACGGCCAGCCCGTGAGCCCCGGGGCCACGGGAAGGCACGGGCCCGTTCCGGCAGGTTCCGGGTCGTCGGTCTACGACCAGCGCCAGCCCGCGCCCGGCTCGTCCGTATACGACCAGCGAGCTTCGGGCCAGGGCCAGTCCGGCTACGGCAACGCCCAGTGGCAGTCCGGCCAGCCCGGCTACGGCAGCAGCCAGGGCTACGGGCAGTCCGGCCAGCCCGGCTACGGAAGCGGTCAGGCGTACGGGCAGCAATCCGGCTACGGAGGCAGCCAGGGCTACGGGCAGTCCGGCGAGCCCGGCTACGGAAGCGGCCAGGGCTACGGGCAGTCGGGCCAGGGCGGCTACGGCGACGGCCAAGGGTACGGGCAGCAATCCGGCTACGGAAGCGGCCAGGGCTACGGGCAGTCGGGCCAGGGCGGCTACGGGCAACCGGGCCGGCCGGGCTCCGCCGACACCCAGGTCTACGGCCAGCCCGGCTACGGGGGCGGCCAGGGCTACGGGGGCGGGCAGCAGGCTTACGGCGCGCCCGCCGGGGCGCCTCCCCGCACGCGGCCGGACTACGGCCGGCCACCCGGCTACGGCGAGCAGGCCTACCCGGGGGAGCGGCAGTCGGCGGCGGCGCGGCGCCGGCCCGATCCAGGTGGCTACGACCGCGAGCCCCGAGGCGGCAGCAGCCGCGGCGGAGGCGGCGGAGGGGGCCTGCCCTTCGGGTTCGGGGCCCTGTTCGGGCTGGCCGGCTTCGCGGCGTTCGTGGTGGCGTTGGTCGTGCTGCCGTGGTTCGAGGTCGGAGGCAAGGAGGTGACGCTGTCGGACATGCGCACGGCGTTCACGCTCGCCGAGACCGACCCGGCGTCGCTCCTGCCCGACAGCGGTGACACGCCGCCGACGTCGATCGACCCGACGGCCGGCATCCCCACGCAGGACCAGATCACCGACGCCATCGAGGGCCAGGCCAAGGAGGCCGCGGCCCAGGCGGCCGCCGACGCCATCGACTCGGGCCGGTCGCGCTACCTCGAGATGTACACCGGCTGGATCTGGATCGCGCTGATCGCCGCGGTGGGCCTGGCGACGGTGCTGGGCTCGCTGCTCGGGATGCGGGGCCTGGCCTCGTCGCTGCTGGTGCCGGCCGCCGCCGCCCACGGCGCCGCACTGTGGGTGGTGTTCAGCGGGTCCGGGGCGCCCAGCCCCGGGATCGCAGTGTGGGTGGGGGCCGGCGGGCTCTTCGGCGTCCTGGTCGGCATCATCGTGGGGCCGAAGCACAGCTGAGTCGCCCCAGGCCCGGGGTAGCCCGCATCCGACCACGGACCGGAGGACGTCGGCTACGGTCGCAGCCGTGCGCCGTCCCCCCGGAGCGTGGCGCCTCGCCGCCGCCGCCGTCCCCGTCACGGTCGCCGCAGGCTGTTCGCTGCCCGGGTTCGGGGCGCCCGAGCCGAAGTCCGAGCAGGGCGAGACGATCTTCGACCTGTGGCAGGGGTTCTTCGTCGCCGCCATCGTCGTCGGCCTGATCGTGTACGGCCTGCTGATCTTCGTGCTCCTGCGCTACCGGCGCGGCCGGAGGGGCGACGAGATCCCCGACCAGACCGCCTACCACGTCCCGCTCGAGATCATCTACACGGCCATCCCGATCCTGATCGTGATCGTCCTCTTCGCCGTGAGCTGGGCGGCCGAGGACAAGGTCACCGCCGTGGCGGCGGATCCCGTGGCCAAGGTCGAGGTGATCGGGTTCCGCTGGTCGTGGCAGTTCCACTATCCGGACGAGGACGTGACCATCACCGGCGAGCCCGGGCGCGGCCCCGAGATGGTCGTCCCGGTGGGCAGGCCCGTGCAGCTGCGCCTCATCAGCAACGACGTCAACCACTCGTTCTGGGTGCCCGACTTCCTGTCCAAGCGGGACCTCATCCCCGGTGTGAGGAACGTGATCGACATCACGCCCACCGAGACGGGCGAGTACGTGGGCCGGTGCGCGGAGTTCTGCGGCCTCGACCACTGGCGCATGAACTTCTCTGTGCGGGTGGTGGACGAGGACGAGTACGAGGCCTGGCTCGACGATCACCGAGGGGAGTCCGGGTGACCACCGTCGAGGAGCGGCCGGTCGTCGCCGAGGAGCCGCCGCACGAGCGCCGGGCCGAGGGCCTCCTGGCCTTCCTCACCACGACCGACCACAAGCGCATCGGCATCGCGTACATGGCGACCGCGTTCGCGTTCTACCTGATCGGCGGGTCGCTGGCGATGGTCATCCGCACCGAGCTGGCCGAGCCGGGCACCCAGATCGTGGCCCAGGGCCGCTTCAACGAGATGTTCACCATGCACGGGACCATCATGTTGCTCCTGTTCCTGGGCCCCTTCGGCACCGGGCTGGCCAACTACTTCGTGCCCCTCCAGATCGGCGCCCGGGACATGGCGTTCCCGCGGCTCAACGCCCTGTCCTACTGGTTCATCCTCTTCGGCGGCATCACGCTGCTCACCGGCTTCCTGACCTCGGACGGCGCCGCCGACTTCGGCTGGACCGCCTACACGCCCCTGTCCGACAGCCTGTACTCGCCGGGACTCGGCAACGACCTGTGGATCATCGCGGTGGCGCTCATCGGCGTGTCCGGGATCCTGGCCGCGGTCAACATCGTGACCACGGTGATCTGCATGCGCGCCCCCGGGATGCGCATGTTCCGCATGCCCATCTTCACCTGGAACATGCTGGTCGTCTCGATCCTCATCCTGATCGTGTTCCCGGTGATCTCGGCCGCGGCGGCGATGCTGCTCGCCGACCGCCAGCTCGGAGCGCACGTGTACGACGCCACCAACGGCGGGGCGCCGATCCTGTGGCAGCATCTGTTCTGGTTCTTCGGGCACCCGGAGGTCTACATCCTCGCCCTGCCGTCCTTCGGCGTGGTGACGGAGATCCTGCCCGTGTTCTCACGGCGGCCGGTCTTCGGCTACGCCGGCCTGGTCTTCGCCACCATCGCCATCGCCGCGTACTCGGTAGGCGTGTGGGCCCACCACATGTTCACGACCGGCGCGGTGGTGAACCCGTTCTTCATCGGCTTCTCGATGGTGATCGCGGTGCCCACGGGCGTGAAGTTCTTCAACTGGATAGGCACGATGTGGGGCGGCAGCCTGGTCTTCCCGACCGCCATGCTGTTCGCGCTGGGCTTCCTGTTCACGTTCCTGCTCGGCGGGCTGACCGGGGTGATGCTGGCGTCCGCCCCGATCGACTTCCAGGTGCAGGACAGCTACTTCGTCGTGGCCCACATGCACTACGTGCTGTTCGGAGGGGCGGTGTTCGCCATATTCGGCGGCATCTACTACTGGTGGCCCAAGATGACGGGGCGGCTACTGGACGAGCGCTGGGGCAAGGTCCACTTCTGGATGACCCTCGTGGGCTTCCACCTGACGTTCTTCGTGCAGCACATCCTGGGGCTGGAGGGCATGCCGCGGCGGGTGGCGGACTACTTCCCCGACGACGGGTTCACCGGCCTCAACCAGATCTCGACACTGGGCTCGTTCCTGCTGGGGGCGTCGATCCTGCCGTTCATGTGGAACGCGTTCCAGACACTGCGGGGGAAGATGGGGTCCGTGGCCGGCGACGACCCGTGGGGTGGGCACACGCTGGAGTGGGCCACCACCTCCCCGCCCCCGCCCGAGAACTTCACCGGGCCGCTCCCACCCGTCCGCTCACCGCGGCCCGTGTGGGACCTGCACCACCCCGAGGCCCGCACCCCGGTCGCCGCCACCCGCCCCGCCCCGGGCAGCCACGGGGACGGGCAGACATGAGCGAGCCGACCGTGCGAGGGGGCGAAGGCGTGGACGACGAGCGGGGGCACGGGGGTCGCCGGCTGGCGGACGACCGCGCGATCCCGTGGCGGGTGTTCCTGACCATCGCCGTGATCGTCTTCGTGATGGCCGCCATCTACTGGATCGTCGCCCACGACGAGTACAGCGGGGTCGTGCTGCTGGCGCTGACCGTGGGCCTCACCGGCTGGGTGGCGCTCTACCTGTGGCTGGGCCAGCGGGGCGAGGGGCCCACGGCGCCCGAGCCGCCGGCCGAGGTCCACGAGCACTACCTGCCCCACGCCAGTGTGTGGCCGTTCGCCATCGGCCTGGGGGCGGCCACGCTGGCGAACGGGCTGGTCCTCGGGCTCTGGGTGATCGTGCCCGGAGCCGCCCTGATGGCGCTGGGCTTCGGTGGCTTCGTCCGCCAGACCCGGCGCCGCGACTGACACCCTGCTGCGCCAGGAATAGTTGCGCGTACAATTTGTTCTTGTCGGAGCAGATCAGGAGGAAGACCAGATGCCCGCCATCACTGTCGCCGATCCCCTCACGCTCCCCGCGATCACCGAGCCCGACCCCGAGGCGTCGGTCGAGCGCCCCGTCCTGTCGGTCACGACCGCGCCCTCCGGGTTCGAGGGCGAAGGCTTCCCCGTGCGGCGCGCCTTCGCCGGCATGCCCCGCCACCTGCTCGACCCCTTCGTCCACATGGACCAGATGGGCGAGGTCGACTACGCGCCGGGTGAGCCCCGCGGCACGTCGTGGCACCCCCATCGCGGCTTCGAGACGGTCACCTACATGATCGACGGCACGTTCCAGCACCAGGACTCGACCGGCGGCGGCGGCCTCATCACCAACGGCGACACCCAGTGGATGACCGCCGGCTCGGGCATCCTCCACATCGAGCGCCCGCCCGAGGACCTCGTGGTCAGCGGCGGCCTGTTCCACGGCGTGCAGCTGTGGGTCAACCTGCCCGCGGCCGACAAGTTCGTCGACCCCCGCTACCAGGACATCCGCGGCGGCCAGGTCAAGCTGCTGCGCTCCCCCGACGGCGGCGCCGTGCTGCGCCTCATCGCCGGTTCGCTCGGCGGCTACGACGGTCCCGGCATCACCCACACGCCGATCACCTATGTGCACGCCACCGTGGCCCCCGGGGCGCGGCTGGTGGTCCCGTGGTCGCCCGACTTCAACGCCCTCGTCTACGTGCTGGCGGGCCGGGGGACCGTGGGCGGCGAGGGCCGGCCGGTCCAGACCGGGCAACTGGCGGCGTTCGGGCCGGGCGACTACCTGGAGCTGGCGGCCGACGCCACCCAGGACTCGCACACCCCCAACCTCGAGGTCCTGCTCCTCGGCGGCCAGCCCATCCGAGAGCCCGTGGCCCAGTACGGCCCGTTCGTCATGAACACCCGGGACGAGCTGGTCCAGGCGTTCGAGGACTACCAGTCCGGCAAGATGGGCCAGATCCCGGCCGGCCACTTCGGCGACTGACCCCGGTGCGTGGTTGGCGGGCCGGGTCATTGGGCAGCGTTTGAACCATGGCCTTCAAGCTCTGGCATGTGCCGGTCCGGCTCGCCACCGGCGCCTTCATCCTCAACTCGGGGCTCTCCAAGCGCAACGTCGACAAGGAGCACGCCGAGCGCCTGCACGGTTTCGCCAGCGGGGCCTATCCGCAGTTCCAGGACATGCCGCCCGAGCAGTTCGTCAGCATGCTCTCGGCGGGCGAGATAGCCGTTGGAGCCGCCCTGCTCACGCCGTTCGTCTCCAGCGGTGTCGCCGGTGCGGCTCTCGCCGGCTTCTCGGGGGCGCTCGGCGGCCTCTACTGGCGGACCCCGGGCCTGCACGAGGAGGGCAGCCTCCGCCCCACCGAGCAGGGCATCGCCATCGCCAAGGACTCTTGGATGCTGGCCATCGGCACCGCCCTCGTCCTCGACTCCCTCACCAGCCGCCGCCCCCGCCAGCGCCGGCGGAAGAAGTCGTAGGCGTCAGACCAGCCTGAGGTGGCCGCGCCGCACCTCGCGGGACGGACCCGCCGCCTCCTCCCCGGACGGGCCCGCGCCCGCCC
>JBKPRS010000447.1:0-13621 GCA_046734695.1 Actinomycetota bacterium
CCATGTCGTCGAAGCCCTCGGCCCGGACGACCACGCCGTTCTCGATGCGCACGTCGGTGCCCGCGACCTCGTCCCGGGCCCGCACGCGCTCGCGGATGACGCCGTCCTCGACCTCGACGTTGACCTGCACCCGCTGGCCGCCCATGCGGAAGTCGACCTCGATCTCGGCGCCGGCGTCCTGCTCGACCTCGACGGCGAAGCCGGCGTTGGGGGTGGCCGAGATGAGCGTGAGCTGGTTGCCCTCGCGGGCCACGACGACGGTCCCGGCCCCGGCGGCGTCGATCGTACGGGTCTCCGACGCATCGCTGGCGGTGCTGGCGGGCACCGACGCCGGAACGGCCGTGGTGGTGGTCGCGTCGTCGTGGGACGAGCCGATGCTCGACAGCGCGGGCGCCGGCCCGAAGCCGGACAGCAGGGCGACGCCGACGCTGCCGCCGACCATCCCTGCCGCAAGGCCCAGGCGGCCCTTGGTCCCGGGGAGCTTCATGGTGTGGAGTCCTTCCTCATGCGTGATGTCCGCTCTGAAGGACACTTTGCGGGACTCCCGCCTAAGGATGTGTCGCCTATCCTCTAAGCGCGGGCTAAAGGTCCGCGCTCGTCGGCCCGACTTCAGGCGCTGTCGTCGGCCGCGCCGGGACCGCCACCGCTCCCGCCGCCGCCGCTGGTGCTCTCGTCGACCCGATCCTGCGGGCCGCCGGACCACCAGGCGTCGATGCGGCTGCGGGCGTTGCCGCTCTCGAACTGGACCCGGATGCCCGTCCCCTCCGGCTCGGTGCGCACCGACCAGCCGGCCGCGGGCGTGGCCCACAGCACCTTGACCTCGCCGGCCGAGAAGCTGATGGATGCGGTCCCGCCGTTGACGCTGTAGTTCCTGACGATCGCGGCCGGTGCGGGCGCCGGGGTCGGAGACGGCGTTCCGCCGGAGCCCGAGCCCGTGGTCGAGCCGGTAGCGGGGGCGTTGCCGCGACTCTGGGTGGTCGTGCTCCGTCCGGGGGTGGTGCCGGACCCGGTGCCGCCGGCGCCCGCACCGGCCGCGGTCGTCGCAGGATCTGTGGTGCCCGCCACGTTCGTGTCGCCGGTCGCCGGCAGCGTCGTGCTCGTGGGCGGGATCGAGATGCCGCCCCCGTCGCTGTCCCCCGCCAGCGCGGCGTCGACCTGGGCGGCCGTGAGCATCCCGCTGTCGTGTTGGTCGGTGACCTGATCGCCCACGAGGCCGACGCCCTGCCAGGCCACGACGGCGGCGACGATCGCAGCCGCGACCCAGGCGACACTGAGAGTGAAGATCCGCCGCACTCAGCCATGTTCGCGTTCCCGGGCAAGTGGTACCCAAAGGGGACCCTAAGGCTTGGCTAAGAGACCCAGGGTCCCGGTCCGCACCTGCGTGCAGTGGTGGGTCCCGACGTACCGTGTTGCCGTGGTCTCCGTGCTGGTGATCGAGGACGACCTCCGCATCCGCGAGTCGGTGGCGCGCGGGCTGGTGGCGTCGGGCCACGTGGTGCGGACCGAGGCGTCGGGGGCGGCGGCTCTGGCCGCCGCGGTCGAGTGGCGGCCGGACGTCGTCGTGCTCGATCTCGGCCTGCCCGACATCGACGGCGCCGACGTCCTGCGCATGCTGCGGGGTGTCTCCGCGGTGCCCGTCATCGTGGCCACCGCCCGCGACGACGAGTCCGAGATCGTGCGGGTCCTCGACGGCGGCGCCGACGACTACGTGGTCAAGCCGTACTCGGCCGCCCACCTCGAGGCCCGCATCCGGGCCGTGCTGCGCCGGGCCGAAGCCATCGGGGGCGCGCAGGGCGGCGGCGAGCTGGTGGTGGGCTCGCTGGTGGTGGTGCCGGGCCGGCGGGAGGCGACCATCGACGGCCGCGAGCTCGACCTCACCCGCCTCGAGTTCGACCTGCTGATGCACCTCGCCCGCCGGAGCCCCGAGGTCGTGACCCGGCGCGAGCTGCTGGCCGAGGTGTGGCAGCAGCCCTACGGCGGCGCGGACAAGACCGTGGACGTCCACCTGTCCTGGCTGCGGCGCAAGCTGGGGGAGACCGGCTCCGAGCCCCGCTACCTGCACACCGTGCGGGGCGTCGGCGTGCGCCTGACCGCCCCCGCCGGCGGCTGAGACCCTCGTGCGTCGCCGCATCGTCCTCGTCGTGCTGGCCACCACCAGCCTGGTGGTCGTGGCCTTCGCCGTGCCCCTCGCCGCCCTGGTGCGGACGGTGGCCCACGACCGGGCCATCGCCAACGCCGACCGGGACGTGCTCGCGCTCGCTCCGACCCTGGCTGTCACCGATGAGACCGAGGCCCTGAACGGGGCCATCCAGAACACCGGGACCGGCCGGGCGGGCCGGATGGCCGTGTCGCTGCCGGACGGGACCGTCGTGGGCAACCTGGCCCATGCCGACGAGGACTCGATCCGGCTGGCGGCCCTCCAGGGCAAGCGCTTCAGCCAGGAGCGCAACGGCGACGTGGAGCTCTACGTGCCGGTCGCGCTCGGAGTGGACCGCACCGCGGTGGTCTACGCGTGGGTGCCGGGCGACCTGCTGGACCAGGGGGTGACCACGGCCTGGCTGGCGCTGGGCGGGGTGGCGATCGTGTTGATCCTGGCCGCGGTGGTGATCGCCGACCGGCTGGCCCGCTCCGTGACCCGCGACGCCACCGAGCTGTCCGCCACCGCCCGGGCGCTGGCCGCGGGGCAGAGCGAGGCCCGCGCCGACCCCGGTCCCACCCCGGAGCTGGCGGACGCGGCCCGGGCGCTGAACCTGCTGGCCGACCGGATCGACGAGCTGCGCACGGCCGAGCGTGAGCGGGTCGCGGACCTGTCCCACCGGCTGCGAACGCCGTTGACGGCCCTGCGCCTGGACGCCGAGGCCGCGGGGGACGCCGCGCTGGTGGCCGACGTCGAGCGGCTGGAGGCGGCCATCTCCGAGCTGATCCGCAGCGCCCGCCGCCCACTGCACGCGGGCGTGGTCGGGTCCGTGTGCGACCTCGTGTCGGTGGCGCGGGAGCGGGCCGACTTCTGGAGCGCGCTGGCGGAGGACGACGGGCGGGAGTGGACGCTGGACGTGAACGGTGCCGACGGCCCGTGCCCGGTGTCCCTGTCGTCCACCGAGGCCGCCGCCGCGCTCGACGCCCTGGTCGGCAACGTGTTCGCCCACACCCCCGAGGGGACGTCCTACGAGGTGCGGGTGGCGGTGAGCAACGGGACCGCCCGCCTGGTGGTGGAGGACGGCGGTCCCGGGATCGCCACTCCGGACGACGCCCTCGACCGCGGTGTCACGGGGGCGGGATCGACCGGGCTCGGCCTCGACATCGCCCGCCAGGCGGCCGAGGCCGGTGGCGGCCACATCACCATCGACCGGTCGAGCCGGGGCGGCGCGCAGGTCAGCCTGGTCCTGCCCCTGGCCCGCCACCGCGTCTGACCTCAGCGCCAGCGTTCAAAGGTTCGGAAAAGGTCGCGCCGTCAGAGTGCCTCCCCACTGACAGATGTGTGCCATGGCAAAGGCACCTCGAAGAACTAGCTCAACCCACATCGTCCGCAGGGCGAGCCCGCCACCGGTTGTAGCCTGCCAGGAGGGCGTCCCCTTACCGCCTCGGGGGCGCCCTCCTCCTCTTTCCCGTGGGTCACTCCAGGAGGTGGAGCGCGAACGCGAGGGCGAAGCCGGCGGTCGTGACCAGGCCGACCTGGCGGCCGCCGTGCTGGAACGCCTCCGGCATCATCGTGTCGGCCAGCATGGTCAGCACGGCTCCGCCTGCGAAGGCGAGCACGAAGGCGACGGTCCACGACGAGGCCGAGTCGAACACGGCGAAGCCCGCCAGCGACGCGAACGCCGACACGAGCGCCACCAGCACCCACAGGGCGATGATGCGCCGCGGCGCCCAGCCCGAGGCCTTGAGCCCGGTGGTGGCGGCGATGCCCTCGGGCAGGTTGGACACGAACACGGCCACGATGAAGGCCACGCTGACCCCGGCCCCGGCCAGCAGCCCGATGCCGAGCACGATCGACTCGGGGATGCCGTCCAGCACTGCGCCGAGCACGATGGCCGGCCCCGAGCCGTCGGCCTGCTCGCCGTCCGCGCTCTTGCGGTTGTCCCCGCCCATGCGATCGATGATCCCGTCGCCGATGAAGAACGTGAGCGCGCCCGCGGCCATGCCCATCGACACGGCACCCACGCCGCTGGCGGTGTCCACCGCCTCCTCGACGAGGTCGAACGCCACCGCACTGATCAGCACGCCGCTGCCCAGCGCCATCACCAGTCCCAGCACGTGCCGGTGGATCGGCACGGTCAGGGCGAACACCGCTCCTATGACCAGCGCACCGGCCCCCAGAGCGCCCCAGAAGAAGGCCTCGCCCACGGGCGGACTGTACGACCGGGCCGCCCCCGTGCTGTCACCCGGGCGGGGTGAGGTGAGCGGGCACGCCGTGGGGTTCGGTGGCTGCGAGCGCGGCACCCGCGCACCGAGAGACACCGGGAGTTTGATCGATGCTGATCGCTGATGTCGGACTGGGAGAGCTGCTCTGGTGGACGATCGAGCTGTTCTTCCTGTTCATGTTCATCTGGATATTCGTCGTGCTCATCACGGACATCTTCCGTGACCACGAGCTGTCCGGTTGGGGCAAGGCGGGCTGGATCCTGCTGCTGATCATCCTCCCGCTGATCGGATCGTTGATCTACATCATCGTCCGCGGCCCGAGCATGGCCGAGCGCCGGGCCAACGAGCTGGCCGCGGCCCAGGCCCAGATGGACGCCTACATCCGCGATGCCGCCGCCAGCAGCCCGGCCGGCGGCGCCGCCGACGAGCTCGCCAAGCTGGCTGCCCTGCGCGACTCCGGCACGATCAGCGACGAGGAGTTCCAGGCCATGAAGGCCAAGGTGGTCGCCGGCTAGCGCCGGCCACTGCTAGAAGGCGTATCCGCCCATGTGAGCGGCGATCATCGCCATCGACTGCCGGACGGTGGTGGGGCCGTAGGTGCGGGCCGGCGCCATCGAGGACCGCACCGCCTCCACCTCCTCCGGCGTCAGCCCGCTCGATCCCGTGATCGGCTCGATGTCGTAGAGGCGGGCGGCGTTCACGCCGAAGATCTTGGCCTTCACCTCGTCGGTGAGGGCCGGGTAGCCGTAGGTCTCCTGCAGCTCCTCGCTGATCTCGAACGTGCGCATGGCCTGGATCTGGTCCTGCGGCGTGCCAAACCAGATGGAGTCGGTGCCCCACACCACCCGGTCCTCGCCGATGTACTTGAGCAGCTTGCCCAGGATGTGGGCGGCCTCGGTGGGGTCGCGCATGATGAACCACCAGGTGCCGCCCAGCTCGGCGTAGACGTTCGAGTTGGGCTCGATGCCGGCGTCGGTCACCGAGCGGATGAGCCGGTCGACGCCCTCCGGCGCGGGGTTGTCCGGGTCGTAGGGCCCGCTGTCGCCCTCCTGCCCGGGCTCGTAACCCGAGTGGTAGACGACGAAGTTGATGTCGGTGTTGCGGGCTGCGGCCGGCCCGATGTCGCTCGGGCTGGCGAGCTCGGGCGACGAGCCGACGATGGCAGAGATGCCCTTGTGGGTGCAGATGATGGGCGGGCCCAGCTCGCGCACGTGGTCGATGAACGTCTGGCCGATCTGGGGCCGGCTGGGGTCGTGGTCGTCGAAGTAGAAGTGCGCCTCGGTGGGCGTCATCGTGTAGATCTTCCACGCCGCGATCGGGTAGCGGGCCTTCAGGTCGTCCATGTCCGTGAGCGCCTGGTCGATGTTGCCGATGTGGGGATAGGCGCCACCGTGCATGAGCACGCGGCCGTCCATGCCGATGCGGGTGGCCACGTCCAGGGCGAACAGCATGTCGTCGGGCTGCAGGCCGACCAGCGATTGGGTGGGCAGCGCCGAGAGGATCGACATCGAGGTGTCCGAGCGGGCGTAGACCTCGCGGAAGTAGGCGTCGGACGTGAAGCACAGCCGGTTGTCGGCGGTCCCCTCGGGGCAGCGCGCCTGGGGGAACATGTCGGTCCACGCCGCCACCTGGCCGCTGGTGTCGTAGTTCACGTAGTGCGTCTGGACGTCGAAGATGAACTCCTCGCCGCCCAGCTCCTCCAGCGCGGTCTCGGGGTCCCGGGTAGCGTCCTCGGACACGTCGAAGGACCCGCCCGGCGACTTGCCCCGGGAGTTGGACTCCTCTTTGGAGCACGCGGCCAGCACGAACAGCGTGGCCGCCGCCCCGGTGACGGTGTTGAGGAACTGGCGGCGCGACATCCCCAGCCGGCGGGCCCGCTCGTCGGCCAGGCGGTGCGTGCGGCGGATCGCCTCCCGGACGACCGGGCTGTGCGGCTGCGGATGGAACTCCCCGTTCGAGACCGGGCCGAACTTGATCGGCAACAGCTCGTCGTCGTCTCTGTAGCTTCCCCCAGGTGCCATGGGTTACATCCTGTCGCATCGGGCAAGCGGATGCGGCACCAAACGCGTTGGTAACTCCACTCGATGTCGTTGTCAGGGACTTTGCCTCTCACCCCGCGAGGGCGATGCCCTGATGCGGCGGCCGGGCGACGATCCCGTCGGTTCTCGACCCGATGAACGCAAGGAGCGTCACCCATGGGTTGCCTGCTGGCCCTGTTCGCCGGGGCGTTCCCCCGCATCGCCCTCGTCATCTTCTGGATCGCCCGGCCCGAGCGGATGGATGCGATCTTCACCAGCTTCGTGTGGCCGGTGCTGGGGATCATCTTCCTGCCCTTCACCACGCTGATCTACGTGCTGCTGTACAACTTCCCCGGAGGCGTGACCGGCGGGGACTGGTTCTGGATCGGCCTCGCGGTCCTGCTCGACCTCAGCCACTGGGCGGCGACGGCCAGCCAGCGCAACCAGATGCCGGGCCGCGCCAGCGTGTGACCACGGTGCCGGGGCGGCACCGCCGTGTGACCACGGTGCCGGGGCGGCACCGCCGTGTGACCACGGTGCCGGGGCGGCACCGCCGTGTAGCGGGCGGCTACAGCCCGACGGTGGCGCAGGCGTCCCGGATGACCTGAGCGGACGCCGCCAGGCCCTCGTGCTCGGCGGCGTCCATCGGGACCTCCAGGCGCTCGGTCACCCCGCTGTGGTCGACCACGCACGGGACCGACATGCACACGTCGGTGATGCCCTGGTAGTCGGTCAGGTACGAGCTCACCGGCAGCACCCGGCGCTCGTCCCGGTCGATGGCCTCCACCACCCGGGCGGTCACCAGCCCGATGGCGTGGTTGGTGGCGCCCTTGCCCGCCACGATCCGGTAGGCGGCCTGGCGCACGTCGTCCAGGAGGCGGTGACGCTCCTCCGCGTCGGGCACGCCCCCGAGCGCCTGTCCCCACTCGTCGACGCGCAGCCCCCCGATGGTGGCGGTCGACCACAGCGCGACCTCGGAGTCCCCGTGCTCGCCCACGATGTAGGCGTGCACGTTCTGCACCGCCACCCGGCAGCGCTGGGCCAGCAGAGCCCGGAACCGCGAAGTGTCGAGCACGGTGCCCGTCCCCAGCACCCGGGCCGGGTCGAGGCCGCTGACCTCGATGGCGGCGCGGGTGAGAACGTCGACCGGGTTGGTCACCATCAGCAGCAGCGCGTCGGGCGCGGCCGCCAGGACCTCGGGGATGACCGCACGGCACATGGCCACGTTGTCCGCGGCCAGGTCCAGGCGGGTCTGGTTCGGCTTCTGCTTCGCCCCGGCCGCCAGCACCACGACGCCGGCTCCCTCGCACTCGCCCAGGTCGTCGGTGCCGCGGACCTCCACCATCTGGGCGAACTGCACGCTGTGCATCAGATCGAGGGCGTGGGCCTCGGCCTTGGCCCGGTTGAGGTCGCAGATCACCAGCTTCTGGGCCACGCCGCGGAGCAGGCAGGCGTAGCCCGCCGTCGCCCCGACCTCACCGGCGCCGACGATGGCGAGCTTCACCGCACCACGACGACGGCTCGGGGGGATCGGTGGGCCACGTGCCGGCTCACGCTGCCGACCAGTGGGTCGCCCTCGGCCCCACGGCCCGACGCCCCCAGCACGACCAGATCGGCGCCCAGGTCGTCGGCCCGGGCCACCAGCGCCTCGGCCAGCTCGTCGAGCGGGCCCGGCGGCAGCCGCACGACGTCGCACTCCGCCCCGCTGCGGTCGGCGAGGGCCAGGGCCCAGCGCGCCGCGGCCTCGGCCGCCGGGTGGCCGTCGTTGCCGACCACCAGGCACTTCAGGACCGGCGGGGGCTCGCCGCCGGCCGGCGCCACCAGCACCGGCACGCCGGCCTCCTGGAGCAGGTGCAGCGCGGTGCTCCCCATGGCCTGATCCTCCTGCAGGTCGGGCCCGCGGGTGCCCACCACGGCCAGCGCGGCGCCCAGCTCGCCGATCTCGCTCACGAGCGCGTCGATGGCGGGCTGCTCCCGCAGGCTGACCCGGAAGGCAACGCCTGCGTCCGCCAGCGGCGCGCACCACTCCCGCTCGGCCTCGGCCCGGATCTGGTCGCGGTGGGCGTGGCCGAGCACACCTAGCCCGTGCACGGCCGACACCTGGGCGCCGAGCAGGGGCGCAAGCTCGGCCGCCCACGCGGCGGCGCGCTGGGCGGCGGGGGAGTGGTCCACGCCGACCACGATCCACGGCTGGTCGTCGGGCACGGTCACGCCGTCAGAGTGCCCCGGCCCGGGCCGCCACGTCGAGCACCGCCGCGCCGCGGACCCGGCCGTGCGCCAGGTCGGCGAGCGCCCGGTCGGCCTCGTCGAGCGGGTAGGGCGTGGTCGTGACCTGCACGGGGATGCGGGCCGCCAGGTCGAGGAACTCCTCGCCGTCGCGCCGGGTGTTGGCGGTGACGCTGCGGACCTGGCGCTCCTGGAACAGGTGCTGCTGGTAGTCGAGGGCCGGGACGTCGCTCAGGTGGATGCCGGCGATGGCCAGGGTGCCGCCCCGGTCCAGCGCCCGCAGGGCCACCGGCACGAGGTCGCCGGCGGGAGCGAACAGCACGGCGGCGTCCAGCGGCTCGGGCGGCTCGTCGTCTGGGCCCCGGGCCGAGGCCGCGCCCAGCTCGAGGGCGAGGCGCCGAGCCTCCTCGCCCCGGGTGAGCACGTGCACGGTGGCGCCCTCGTACAGCGCGACCTGCGCGGCGATGTGGGCCGATCCGCCGAAGCCGTAGATCCCGAGCCGCCCGCCGGGCGGCAGGGCAGCCCGGCGCAGCGCGCGGTAGCCGATGATGCCGGCGCACAGCAGGGGCGCCGCGTGCCGGTCGTCGAAGGTCTCGGGCAGCCGGTAGGCGTAGTGCTCGTCGACCACGGCCGCCTCGGCGTAGCCGCCGTCCGCGTCCCAGCCGGTGAAGGCCGGGGCGACGCACAGGTTCTCGTCGCCGCGCCTGCAGAAGCGGCACGTGCCACACGTCCGGCGGAGCCAGGGCACGCCGATCCGCTCGCCGGCCGCGAACCGCTCGGCGCCCGGGCCCCGGGCGTCGACCGTGCCCACGATCTCGTGGCCGGGGACGACCGGGGACCGGTGCGGCGGCAGATCGCCTTCGGCCACGTGCAGGTCGGTGCGACACACGCCGCAGCAGTGGATCCGGACCCGGACCTCGCCGGGTCCCGGCTCGGGCACCGGCAGCGACGCCGGCACCAGCGGACCACCGTCGATGGGCCCGGGCCGGGTCACCACCCAGGCCCGCATCTGCGCCGTCATGGCGCTCAGGTTCGCGCGGGAGTCGGGCTAGCCGGCGTGGGCGAGGTGGCGGACCTGCCAGCCGACCCCGATGGCGATCACCCCGGTGACGAGGAAGCGGATGCCGAGGATGAACGCCAGCACGACCAGTGTGGCCTCGGGCCACACCAGCACGACGACGCCGAGCGCCACCCCGAGCACGCCCAGCCCGAGCTGGAGGGCGAAATCGGCCTGGTCCCGCACGGCCAGCGCGACTGCGATCCGCAAAGCGCCCGCGGCCACGAGGGCGATGCCCGCCACGACGGCCAGCGCCCACAGCGTGATGTCCGGCCAGACCAGCACCGCGATGCCGGCGGCCACCAGCAGCCCGCCCGATATCCAGACGGCCCAGCCGAGGCCGGCCTCCCCGTGGAGTGCGAGGATCTCGAGGGCCCCGGCGAAGATCAATGAGAGACCGACCAGCCAGGCCAGCACGACGACGGAGTCGTACAGGTTGGTCAGCACCCACAGACCGAGCAGGACCATGATGAGGCCGCCGACCACCGAGACCCACCAGCCGCTGGCGTCGACGTCGGCGTACTCGATGGGGCGGGGCGGAGGCGTCGGGTCCGCGGAAGCGAACCCGGAGTCGAAGTCGGTCACGACAACTCCTTGGACCATGGTGTGATGTCGTGATCGTCCGCTCAGGCCCGCCGGCCGCATCGCCCGGCGCGGGTGATTCATTCACCCTCGTCGTCGACGGCAACAACGTGATGGGCTCGCGCCCCGACGGCTGGTGGCGCGACCGCGCCGGGGCGGCCCGCCGCCTGCTGGCCCGGGTGCAGTGCCATGCCGCGCACCTCGACCATCCGGTGGTCCTCGTGTTCGACGTCCCCCTGCCCGACGTGCCCGAGGGCGAGCACGGCGGGGTGACCGTGCGCTACGGACGGCGACCCGGGCGGGACTCGGCCGACGACCGCATCATCGCCGACCTGGAGGCCGAGCTCGACGCCCCGAGCGGCCGCGTCGAGCTGGTCACGTCCGACCGGGCGCTGGCGTCGCGGGCCAGGGCGCAGGGGGCCGTGGTGACCGGGGCCGGGGCCTTCCTCGCCCACCTCGAACGCACCGGGTGCTAACCGCGAGTAACTTCTCGTCAATGCGAGTACGGTCGGAGTCATGGCGAGATGGGCCGATGGCCGCTGACGCCTTGCCCGGGGGGGTGGCAGAGCCCGAGAGGTCCGCCGAGCGGACCCTCAGCGGGCGCGGCCAGCCGACCCGCGACCGGCTGGTCGAGGTGGCGTGGGAGGTCTTCAGCGACCAGCCCTACCGCAACGTGCGCATCGCCGAGATCGCGGCGCGCGCCGGCGTGTCGACCGGGAGCTTCTACTCGTACTTCGACTCCAAGGAAGCCCTGTTCCGGGTGGTGGCGGGGATGGCGCTCGAGCGGATGTTCGCCTACGACCGCATCGATCCCGAGAACGAAGACAAGAACCCGGTGCGCGACCTGGCCTACGGCATTCGTCAGTTCTTCCTGTGCTGCCTCCGCAACCGCACCGTCGCGCTGTCCGTCGAACAGGTCCGGCTCGTCGACAACGACGTCCGGCTCAACCGGCGGGGCGCGCTCATGCAGGGCGCCAAGCGCCTCGAGCGCTGGATCAGGAGCTTCCAGGAGCAGGGGATCTGCGATCCCGACGTCGACCCGTGGTTCACCGCCCTGGCCCTGCAGTCGATGACCGTGAACCTGGCGTACGACCAGCTCGTGTTCCGCGACCGGCCCCAGGACATCGACCCGCTGGTGGCGGCGGTGACGCCCATCTGGGCCCGGGCGGTCGGGCTGGAGCGGTGGCTGTACCCGATGTAGACGGCGGCGCCACCCGGGTGGACCGCTGGCTGTGGGCCGTCCGGGTGACCAAGACCCGGAGCATCGCGACCGACGCGTGCCGGGGCGGCCATGTGCGGGTCAACGGCCATCCGGCCAAGCCCGCCACCACCGTGCGGATCGGCGACCGGGTCGAGGCGACCTACGCCGGCCGCCGCCGGGTGCTGGAGGTGGCGCGGGTGATCGACAAGCGGGTGGGCGCCCCGCTGGCGGCCGAGTGCTACGTCGACCACAGCCCACCCCCACCGTCGTCCCACGACACCCCGACGGTGTTCGCCCGCGACCGGGGCGCGGGCCGCCCCACCAAGCGCGACCGCCGCAGGCTCGACCGCTTCCGCGGCGGTTGACCCCCTGTGCAGAATCGGCCCATGGGGGAGCGAATCAGGGGGCGACGCCGGGTCCTGATCGAGGACGCCCGGCGCAACGGGCAACACCTGCGGGCCACGTGGCACGCGGAGAACCGCCAGTTCGTGTTCAGCACCTGGCGCGACGACGTGTGCACCGGCGCGGCGCGCGTCGCGGTGGAGGACGTCGCCGAGCTGACCGGCCTGCTGGTCGACGGGCTGGTCGACTCCGCCACCCCCGCCTCGCCCGCGCCGGGGGCTCCCTCGCCCACCCGGGCCCCCGGCCTCGGCGATCGCGCCCGAGCGTGGTGGCGCACGTTCCGGGGACTGGCCGCGTGATCAGCTGAAGCGGCCGTCGCCCGGCTGCACCAGGCCGGACTCGTAGGCGGCGATCACCGCCTGCACGCGGCTGCGCAGGCCGAGCTTGGCCAGGACGCTGCTCACGTGGGTCTTCACCGTCGCCTCGCTGAGGTACAGCTCGGCGGCCAGCTCGGTGTTGGACCACCCGGCGGCGAGGCCCACGAGGACCTGGCGCTCGCGGTCGGTGAGCCCGGCCCGGGCCACGGCCTCGGCCATGGGGGTCGGAGGCCGGCCGGTGGCGCCGTCGAGCTCGACGTAGCGCTCGATGACCCGCCGGGTGACCGCCGGGGCCAGGAGGCTCTCGTGGCGGGCGACGGTGTGGATGGCCTCGATCAGCGGGTCGGGGGCGACGTCCTTGAGCAGGAAGCCGCTGGCCCCGGCGCGCAGGGCGTCGAACAGGTACTGGTCCTCGTCGAAGGTCGTGAGCACCAGCACCCGGGGCGGGGCGTCGGACGACGCGACGATCCGCCGGGTCGCCTCGAGGCCGTCGAGCAGCGGCATGCGGACGTCCATCAGCACCACGTCGGGTCGGGCCGCGGCTGACGCCTCGACCGCCTCGAGGCCGTCGGCGGCCTCGGCCACGACCGCCAGGTCGGGCTCGTTGTCGAGGATCATGCGGAGCCCGACCCGGATCATCGCCTGGTCGTCGGCCACCAGCACCCGGATCGTCTCCCCGTCGGTGGTCACGGGCGGCCGTGCCGGCGGCAGGGCAGGGTGGCGCGCACCGACCAACCGCCCAGGTCGCTGCGTCCGATGTCGAGCCGCCCACCGCAGGCGGCGGCCCGCTCGGCCATCCCGCGCAGCCCGTGGCCGGGGGCGCCGAGCCCCGGGGCCTTGCCGCTGCGGCCGTCGTCGTCGACCGCGACCACCAGCTGCCCGGCCTCCTCGGCCACGCGGACCACGGCCCGGCGGGCCTCGGCATGGCGCAGGGCGTTGGTCACGCCCTCCTGGGCGATTCGCACCGCGGCCAGCTCGACCTGGGAGTCGACCGACGGGAGCGGGTCGGGCAGCGCGATCTCGACGTCGAGGCCGATGGGCGCCAGCCGCTCGACGGTGCCCCGCAGGTCGGCCAGC
This sequence comes from Actinomycetota bacterium, assembly GCA_046734695.1. GTDB lineage: Bacteria > Actinomycetota > Acidimicrobiia > Acidimicrobiales > VFJN01 > ZC4RG19. The sequence continues at coordinate 13,243 of JBKPRS010000447.1, forward strand.
GTGGGCTGGGGCGCCGACTCCACGGCTCGGTCGCCGTCCGCCTCCCGCAGCACCTGCACGGCGTGGCGCATGCCGGTGAGCGCCTCCTTGCCGGCCTCCGCGATCCAGTGCACGGCCTCGACTGCCACCTCGGGCCGGTCGGGGGCGAGCCGCTCGGCCGCCTGGGCCCGGATCACGATGGCGCTCACGTGGTGGGCGACCACGTCGTGCAGCTCGCGGGCGATGCGGGTGCGCTCCTCGACCACCACCTTCTGCGACTCGACCGCCCGCAAGCGCCGCTGCTCGAGCACGAGCGCCCCCAGGAACGTGGTGCCCACCACCACGAACAGCGAGAACAGCACCCGCGACCAGTCGAAGCCGGCGGTCAGCGTCAGGCCGT
>JBKPRS010000448.1:0-9858 GCA_046734695.1 Actinomycetota bacterium
GGCCTCGTCGGCCAGCGTCTCGGCCGCCACCCGCTGGAGCACCGCCTGGCGGGCCGCGCTCGTGGGGTCGTCCGGCTCCACCAGCGTGGTCAGTCCGGCGAGGGGCCGGTCGTACAGGGCGGCGAACCACAGGTAGGTGACCACGTCCATCGTGGGCTGCGTGGCGTGGCCCAGCGCGTCGCGGAACAGCTGGGACTGGCGGTCGACGCCCGGCACGTTCCCAGCGACGACCGCTTCGCGTAGCCGCAGGACTGCCTCGCCCGCGGGGACCAGGGTGGTCACGGCCCGCCCGTGGCGCTCGTCGATGCCCGCGAGCTGCTCCCGGAGGCGGCCGAGCTGGCCGCCCATCCGCTCCCGCAGCGCGGCCAGCTCCTCGGGCCCGGCCTGGTCGCGGTCCTCGTTGGTCCCCACGGCGTCCGGCGCAGGCTCGGGGGCGAGGCCATGGCGGGCCTGCATGATCGCCCCGGTCGAGGCGTCGCCCCACGAGTGCTGGACCATGACCCGCACGTCGGGGTTGTGGGCCAGCGCCAGGTCGGCGAACAGGTCGACGGCGGGGTCGGGCACGATCACGTTGGACGCCAGCGTCAGCACCTCGACCCGGCCGGTCCGCAGCGCCTGCTTGACCTCGTTGTCCTCGCCGCCCCGCTCCCAGTGCTGGCTCGGGGTCGAGCCGCCGATCATGTCCCAGCCCTCGGCCCAGTGATCCGTGATGCCCGCCTCCCGGGCCAGGTAGATGAGCGGCCGCACGATGAACATGTGGAAGCTGTGGCCGACGAAGTACACCCGCAGGCCGGCCGGCAGCGGTGGCGCAGTGGCGGTCATGGTCCCCTCGGATCGTCCCCCGGATCGCCTGGCTTCACCCTACCCGGGTGGGTCGGGCGCCCACGGTCGGCGGTCACGATGGCAGGGGTGAAGGCGACCAACATCCGCCGGTTGCTGGCCGCCATCTGGGCCGACCCGCTCGGCCGGCGCTGGCTGATCCTGTCCCAGCTCGCCCTGGTGGGCCAGGTGGTGTTCGACCTGCTCATCCCGCAGGCCATCCGCAACCTGGTCAACAACGGGATCCTGGCCGGCGACATCGACTCGGTGGTCAACGGCGCGCTGTGGATGGCGGTCTTCGCGGTGGCCAGCGCCGCGTTCGCCACCGGGGTGGCCTGGTACGCGGCCCAGGTGGGCGAGGAGGTCGGCCACAGGCTCCGGTCGTCGGTCTACCGCCGGGTCAGCCAGCTGTCCTGGGGCAACGTCGACCGGCTGGAGACCAGCGACCTGCTCGTGCGACTGACCACCGACGTGAACCAGGTCCGGACGGTCGTCACCAGCAGCGTGACCACCCTGCTGCGGGCGCCGCTCATGATCGTGGGCGCCATCCTGATCCTGCTGGCCCTCGACGTCCGCCTGGCCATGGTCATGATCGTCTTCCTGCCCGTCGTGATCGGGGTCCTGGCCTTCTACCAGCGGACCGGCGCTCCCCGGTACCGGGCAGTGCTGGCCCGCTTCGACGGCCTCAACCAGGTGCTTCAGGAGAACATGGCCGGCGTCCGGGTGGTCAAGGCGTTCGTGCGCCGGGACTACGAGAACGAGCGCTTCGACCAGCACAACCGCGACCTCCAGGGGGCGGCCACCGACGCCCAGCGGGCCGCGGCCCTGCTCAACCCGGCGCTGCTGCTGGTCGTCAACCTCGGGCTGGCCGCCGCGCTGTGGGTCGGCGGCGACCTGGTGATCGACGGGGCCATCGAGCTGGGGTCGGTGTTCGTCCTGCTCAACTACCTGGTGGCGGTGATGATCCCGCTGGTGCTGCTGTCGGTGCTGCTGCCTCAGATCGCCTCGGCCGACTCATCGGTCGGCCGCATCCTCGAGGTGCTCGGCACCGAGGCCGACGTCACGGACCGCCCAGATGCGCCGTCGCTGGCCGAGGCCGCGGGTGGCGCGGTGCGAGGCAGGGTCGCCTTCGAGGGCGTGAGCTTCGCCTACCTCGGGCCCGACGGGACCCCCAACCCGACGCCGGTGCTCCACGACATCGACCTGGTGGCCGAGCCCGGCCAGGTGGTGGCCATCCTCGGCTCCACCGGATCGGGGAAGTCCACGCTGGTCAACCTCATCATCCGCAGCTACGACGTCACCGCCGGCCGGGTCACGATCGACGGCGTCGACGTCCGGGACGTGACCCGGGAGTCGCTGCTGACCGCGGTCACGCCGGTCCTCCAGCAGCCCAGCCTTTTCAGCGGCACCATCGAGGCCAACCTGCGCTTCGGCGCCCCGGTCGCAGGCAACGGGCAGGCCCCGGTGGACGTGGTCACCGCGGCGCACGCGGCCGAGGCGGCCGGGTTCGTCGAGGACCGGCCGGACGGCTACCAGGGGGAGGTGAAGCGCCGGGGCGCGAACTTCTCGGGCGGCCAGCGCCAGCGGCTGTCCATCGCCCGGGCCCTGGTCCGCCGGCCGCAGATCCTGATCCTGGACGACACCACCAGCGCCCTCGACGTGGCCACCGAGGGCCGCGTGCAGGACGCCATCCGCGACCTGATGGGCGAGAGCACGGTGTTCCTGGTGGCGCAGCGGATCAGCGCGGTGCTGACCGCCGACGTGATCGTCGTGCTGGAGGAGGGCCGCATCGTGGCCAAGGGCAGCCACCGCGAGCTGCTCCGGTCCAGCCCGGAGTACCGGGGCATCTACGAATCCCAGCTCGGGGCGGTGCCCTCCGATGCCTGACGACGTGCTCTCCCCGATCGAGACGGTCCCGCAGCGCAAGCCGCTGCGCCGGCTGATGGGCTACGTGTGGCAGGCGCCCGGGCGGGTGGTCCTCGTGGCCGTCCTCAGCTTCGTCGGCACGCTGCTCGCCCTCATCCCCGCGGTCATGGTCGGCGCGATCATCAACGGCCCCATCGCCGACGGTGACCTCGACGACCTGCGCAGCTCGTTGATCCTGCTGATCCTGATCGCGGCCTGCGGCTTCGTGGCGATGTGGCTCGGCGGCCGGGTGCTGGCGGTCGCCGCCCAGGACGCCATGTACCGCCTGCGCAAGGAGGTGTTCGAGCACACGCAGGACCTGTCGCTGCGGTTCTTCGACCGCCAGCCCATCGGCGACCTGATGAGCCGGATCACCAACGACCTCGACTCGGTCAACCAGCTCTTCGACAAGGGGCTGTACCCGGCCATCAACTCGGTGTTCACCCTCGTGATCACCACGGTGCTGATGTTCTTCGTCAGCTGGCAGCTCTCGATCGCCGTGATCCTCATCGCCCCGCTGATCCTGGGGATGATGCAGTTCACGTCGCGCTACTCGGGCCCGGCCTTCGCCGCCCTGCAGGAGCGCACCGGCGCCCTCAACGGCGCAGCCGAGGAGCTCATCACCGGGGATCGCACGGTCAAGGCCTACCGCGCCGAGCCCGTGGCCATCGCGCAGCTGGAGGCGCTGAGCGAGCAGGCCCGGGAGGCCGGGGCGCGGGCCAACTTCATCGCCCTCACCGCCATGCCGCTGTCCTCCCTGCTGTCGAACCTCGACGTGGCCCTGGTGGGCCTGGCCGGCGGCTGGTTGTCCCTGCGGGGCACCGTGGACGTGGGCACCGTGGCGTCGTTCTTCATCTTCGCCCGCACGTTCAGCCGGCCCCTCAACCAGTTCGCCCAGATCCTCAACATGGCGCTGCAGGCCAAGGCCGGGTCCACCCGGGTGTTCGAGATCCTCGACGAGCCGCCCGAGATCGTCGACAGCGCCACCGCGGCCGACATCGAGCGGACCGAGGGCGATGTCGAGATGGAGCACGTGGATTTCTCCTACGTGGAGGGCGTGCCCATCCTGCGCGACGTCAGCCTGGTCGCCCGGCCCGGGCAGAAGATCGGCCTCGTGGGGCCGACCGGGGCGGGCAAGAGCACGATCATCAACGTGATCACCCGCTACTACGACGTCCAGGCGGGCGACATCCGCCTCGACGGCGGGAGCATCTACGACGTCACCCAGGAGAGCCTCCGCGAGCGGGTCGGCATGGTGCTCCAGGAGCCGTACCTGTTCTCCGACACCGTGATGGCCAACATCCGCTACGCCCGCCTCGACGCCACCGACGAGGAGTGCATCGCCGCCGCCCAGGCGGCCAGCGCCCACGGCTTCATCTCCACGCTGCCCCAGGGCTACGAGACGGTGCTGGCCGGCGGCGGGTCCAACCTCAGCCAGGGCCAGCGCCAGCTCATCACCATCGCCCGGATCGTGCTGGCCGACCGGCCGGTGCTGATCCTGGACGAGGCGACCTCCAGCGTGGACACGCGCACCGAGCGCAAGCTCCAGGCGGCGCTGACCACCATGATGCACGGGCGCACCAGCTTCGTGATCGCCCACCGGCTCTCGACCATCCGCGACGCCGACGTGATCGTCGCCATCGCGGAGGGCCGGGTGGTGGACGTGGGCAGCCACGACGAGCTCATGGCGGCCGGCGGCTTCTACCACGACCTGTACATGAGCCAGTTCCGGGGCGACGCCACGCCCACCACCGTGTGAGCGGTCAGGACACGCCCTCGGCGGCGGGGATGGCGTTGGCGCTGTAGGGCGTCGCCGGCGTGGGCGGGGTGGTGAAGCGGGCGTTCGGCAGGTAGAGCAGCGACCCGAAGCGGGCCACGGTCGTGGGCACGTCGAAGCGCGGGTCGGTCACCCGGGCCCTGAGCGTGCCGCTGGTGCCCGCCGGGTTCAGCCGGATGACCGCCACGACGTTGTTCACGTTCTGGACCACATACAGGGTTCGGTCGGTCACGAGGATGCCGTCGCCGTTGGGGACACTCTCGCCGCCGAGGTCGATGCCGGTGGTGACGCCGGTGGCGGGATCGACCTGGAACAGCCGCCCGGTGTTCGACTGCACGACGATCAGCGCGCTGCCGTCGGGCGTGCGGGTGATGCCGTTGAGGTTGAACCCTGGCGCGGGCACGAAGTCCCCGGTCAGCGGGACGGTCATGACCTCGGCCTGGGTGGCGATGCGGCCGCTGTGGAACCGCGGCACCTTGTAGAGGACCGGGTTGAGCGAGTCGGTGAACCAGGCGGCGTCGGGCGTGAGGGCGACGTCGTTCACGAACGTGGCCCCGGTCGTGAACGTGTAGGAGGCCAGGATGTCGCCCGTGCCGGCGTCCACGATCCGCCCGTTGCCGGCCTGGGCGCCGGCCACGTACAGCCGGTTCCGCCCGTCGAGCTTCATCCCGAGCGACGCGGTGCCCGGTCCCTGGCTGATCACCTGGCCGCTCCCGTCGATGAGGTTGGCCCGGTAGATGTCGCCGTCGACCCGCGAGCCGAAGTAGGCGAACGGCTGGCTCCCGATGGCGATGCCCTCGGGCTGGAACCCGTCGGGCAGCTGGATGGTCGTGGCCGGCCCCGGATCGGCAGCGACGCCGGCGCCCGCCCCCATCGGGACGGCGAGGACCGCCAGGGCAGCGGCGAGCAGCAGCACGGCAAAGCGGTGGCGTTGGATCGACACGGAGTCCCCCTCCTCACGCCCGCGCTCGCGACCACTACCCAGAGTCGCCCGTCGTGACACCCCTAGGTCGGCGTCGCGCCCCAGTCCTCCGGCTCCCCGGTGCGCAGGTGCTGGCTGAAGTTCCAGACCCGCCCTTCCAGGTCGACCGCCTCGTAGTCCCGCAGGCCCCAGGGCTGGTCAGCCCGGGCCGTCGCCGGCCCAGGTCCAGCGGGGCACCTCGCGCAGGGGGTGCAGCTCGTCGTCGGTCTCGGCGTGGGAGTTCTGCACTGCCACCTGGGAGCCGAACTCCACGTGCTCGCGCACCGCGTCGCGGAACGCCGGGTCGTCGGGCAGGCCGGCCTCGTCCAGCGCGGCGAGGTAGAGCGCGACGAAGCGCTGCCGCTGCTCCTCGGAGATGTGCTTGTGGCGGTGGGCGGCGATCAGCCCGTCGAACCCGCCCAGCTCGCGGGTGAAGCGGTCCGGGCCGCCGAAGGACTCGGACGTGAAGGCCGTGAGGTGGTCGACGTGGTGGGGCTGGCCCGCCCCGAACAGGGGCTGGAGCACGGGGTCGGCCAGGACGCTGGCGTAGAAGATCTCTTCGAGGCGGTGGATGGCCTCCTCGCCCCCGGCGTGCTCGTACAGCGTGGGCATGCCTCGCAGCGTAGGGGCCGCACTAGGGGATCCGGACCGGCAGGGCCAGGGCCGGGAACAGCGCGGGGTCGGTGAAGACGTCGAGGCGCGCCACCGCCCCGTCCCGGATGGTGGGCACCTGGAGGGCGAGGGCGACCCAGGCCCCGCCGGGCCCGGCCGAGCGCTGGTACTGGGCGAGGCCGATCGTCCCGGCGACGGCATGGGGCACCAGCCGGGAGCCCCGGCAGCGGCGCCCCTCGCCCTGCCACCAGGCGCGCAGGTCGGCGCGACCGCGCAGCCACAGCGGCTGGGGCGGCATGGTGAGCACGGCGTCCTCGTGAAGCAGCGCGACGAGCGCGTCCACGTCGTAGCGCTCGAACGCGCGCACGTAGCGGTCGAGCAGCGCCCGGTCGTCGGGGGCGAGCGGATCGGGGGCGCGTTCGGCCCCGCCGGACTCGGCCAGCGTGGCGCGGGCCCGCCGCAGCAGCGAGTTGGCGGCGGGCACGCTCGTGTCCAGTAGGCCGGCGACCTCGGCCGCGCTCCAGCGCAGCACGTCCCGAAGGATCAGTACGGCGCGCTGGCGGGGCGGCAGCACCTGGAGGGCGGCGACGAAGGCCAGGCGGATCGAGTCCCGGCGCGCCGCCGCCTCCGCGGGATCCTCGGTCGGGTCCAGGACGAGCCGGTCGGCCATGGGGTCGACCCAGCGCTCGGCCCGCGGCAGGCCCACCGGATCGTGCGGCGAGCCGGGCGCGCCGACGTCGCTCGGCAACGCCCGGCGGCGCCGCCCTTCGAGCATGTCGAAGCACACGTTGGTGGCGATGCGCTGCAGCCAGGTCCGCACGCTGGCCCGACCCTCGAAGCGGCCCATGCCGCGCCAGGCCCGCAGCAGCACCTCCTGCACGGCGTCCTCAGCGTCGAAGGCCGAGCCGAGCATGCGGTAGCAGTAGCCGGCGAGCTCACGGCGGTGCCCGGCCAGGAAGCCGTCGAGCTCGGCGGTGGCGGGGAGCGCGCTCATCGGGCGGCCAGCCCGGTCGGGGCCTGCAGCGCGGGTTCGGCCGGCGCCTGATCGACGGACCGTGCGGCCCGGCGCCGGCCCGGCAGGCCCAGCCCGACCACCGCGCCCAGCAGCGACAGACCCGCCCCGGTGGCCACGGCCGGGGCGAAGCCGTCCACGAAGGCGGCGGGCGACGCGTAGCTGCCGGCGGCGGCGAACACCGCCACCAGCACGGCGATCCCGAAGACCCCGCCCAGCTCGCGGGCCATGCTGTTGGTGCCGGCGGCCTTGCCGACCGCCTCGGTCGGCACCGACGACACCACCGAGTTCTGGGCCGCGGGGATGGCCATGGAGGTCCCGACCCCGGCGACGATCAGCGCCGGCACCAGGGCCGGATAGGGCAGGTCGGTCCCGGCGATGGCCGCGACCCACAGCATGCCGAGTCCCTGGAGCAGGAGGCCGCCGCTCATGAACGGGCGCTCGCCGAAGCGGTCCACCAGCGCTCCGGCCACCGGCGCCACCACGAACAGCGTGGCGGTCCAGGGCAGCAGTCGCAGGCCCGCGCCCAGCGGGCCGTAGCCCAGGCCGGTCTGGAGGAACTGGGCGAAGAAGAACACCGCCCCGAAGAGGCCGGCGAAGGTGAGGAACAGCGCACCGTTGCCGGCCGAGAACGCCCGGGAGCGGAAGAACCGCATGGGCAGCATCGGCTGGCGGGCTCGCAGCTCCCAGGCCACGAAGGCGGCGGACAGCACGAGCCCGCCGGCCAGGGCGGCGATCACCTCGGGGCTGGTCCAGCCGGCTACGTTGCCGCGCACCAGGCCCCAGACGACGCCCAGGGCGCCGCCCGTGATCAGCACGAGGCCCCAGAGATCCAGCGCGGCATCGGGGCCGTGGGACTCGTCCATGCGGGTGAGGACGAGCGGGATCGTGATCAGGCCGATCGGCACGTTGACCCAGAAGATCCACTCCCAGGCCAGCCCCTCGGCGATGGCGCCGCCGACCAGCGGGCCGCAGGCCACGGCCACGCCGACCACGCCCTGGAGGATGCCGATGGCGGCGCCCCGGCGTTCGGGCGGGAAGGCGGCGCTCACGAGGGTCAGCGCCAGCGTGAGGACCAGGGCCGCGCCGGCGCCCTGCACGGCCCGGGCCGCGATCAGCTCGCCCACCGACCGGGACAGCCCGCAGGCGGCCGATGCGGCCACGAACAGGCCCAGGCCCGCGGCGAACAGGCGCCGCCGTCCGAAGCGGTCGCCCAGGCCGGCCGCGGTCACGAGCAGCACGGCCAGGCTGAGGTTGTAGGCGTTGACGGTCCACTCGAGCTGTTCGAGCGAGGCGCCGAGGTCGAGACGGATCGTGCTCAGCGCGGTGGACACCACCAGGGTGTCGAGGGCGACCATCAGGCTGGCCACGGAGGCCAGCCCGAGGATCCACCGGGTGCGGGTGTGGGGGGTCATCACCAGAACAGACCCTCGGACGGCCCGAAACTGAGCGCGGCCCGGCAACATCGGGGCCGGCGGGTGCGCCTGGCCGCGCTGGCTGCGCCGGCGGCCCCGCCCAGTAGTCCCGAGGCCGGCGCCGGGTACGATCCGGGGTGATGGACACGGACCTCGCGCTCCTGCTGTCCCAGGCCAGCTACGTCCTGGCCACCGAGCTCACGCTGGCACTGGCAGTGATCGGCATCACGCCCCGGCTGTTCTCCGTGCTGCGGGCCGCGCTCGATGCCGACCGCACCCAGAGCCAGGTGGCCGCGCAGTGCGCGCTGGACAAGACGACGATGGTGTTCACGCTCGACGAGCTGGAGCGGGCCGGGCTGGCCGAGCGCCGCCCGTCGCGCACCGATCGCCGGGCCCGGATCATCGCCGTCACCCCGGCCGGACGCCGCCTGGTGGAGCAGGGCATCGACATCACCCGGCGCGTCTACGAGGACGTGCTCTCGTCCCTCACCTCGGGCGAGCGCGACGGCTTCGTGCGCGCCCTGGAGCACCTCACGGGCGAGGGCGGCCGCCTGTCCACCCCGGTGCCGTGCGAGCCCGCGGTGCGGCGCCGCACGCCACGGCCGGGCGGACGCAGCGCGGTCGCCTGAGCGCGTAGGTTCCGACCCATGAGCGAGCAGGACACGCTGCAGGCCATCCGGCGGATGATGATGGCCACGATCGCCCTCGCCGTCGCCACCGCGCTGCTGGCGGTGGCCACCATCACGATCGCGCTGGCCCACGACGACGACGGCAGCGCCCAGGGCGGCCGCGGGCAGCGCACCGAGCAGGAGCGCGAGGACCGCGACGCCCGGCGCGCCGAGCGGGACCAGCGCCGGGCCGAGCGCGAGCAGTCCGACGAGGACACCACCAGCACGACGAGCACCACGGCCGCCCCTTAGACGCGGCTGATCGCCGGGCCTCTGCCGGGCCCGGCGATCAGTGTCCGCGTGGAGACTCAGTGCTCCGTGCGGACCAGGTGGAAGATCCCGGCGATCACGAGGGCGATCATCACGGCGGCACCGGCGAAGGCGACCCAGGCGGCGATGCCGGCGACCGTGCCGACCGTGGCCCAGGCGAAGCTGGTGAGCAGCAGGCCCCGCAGCGTCTCGCCCTTGAAGAGGCTGTCACGCTGGCCCTTGAGCTGGTTGGCCGTGGCCTGCAGCTCGGCGACCTCGTCCTGGCTGGCGCCCGCGTTCTGGGCGTCGGTGACGGCCTGGGCGGCGCCCCGGTCGTCGATCTGGGAGTAGGTCTTGCCGTCGGCGATGCCCTCCATGTGGGTGGCGATCAGGCTGGCGTAGGCCTCGGCCTGGGTGCCGGTGGTGACCTGCTCGCCCGC
>JBKPRS010000449.1:0-3718 GCA_046734695.1 Actinomycetota bacterium
CTGCTGGGGCGGCAGCCTCATCGCGGCGGCTGGGGAACACCGCGTCCGGCATACCGCCCCAACGGGCCCGGCACGCTCCGTAGTTTAGTCGCTGCTCACAGCTATGTCAGCTTTCGCCGCACAGCCGAAACGAAAAACCTCAGAGGTGAGGTCCTGTGTTCGGCCGAACGGGGAGAGGCCGATGCGCCAGAGGGGGTCTCTGGGCTAGGGGAAGCGTCCCCCGAACGGGGGTCGCTGGTCAAGACCCAGTTTTGGAATTTTTCAGCCGCGACCACGACGTCCGCCCGCCATGATCAGGTCGACGTCGGTGCCGACGTCGACCTCGCTGCCGGCCCCGGGCGCGGTGAACAGGACCGTGCCGTCGTCGTCGCCGATCACCCGCCCGACGGACAGCCCGGCGCCCTCCAGCGTGGACCGGGCGTCGTCCAGCGACATCCCGCTGATCTGGGGCACCGGCACCGAGTCGACGGCCACGACCACCTTGACCGTGGTGCCCTGCTCCACCTCGGTGCCGGCCTCGGGGTCGGTGCTCACGACCGTGCCCGGCTCCTCACCGTCCCGCGGCCGCCGCCCCTCCGCCTGGGGCGCGAGCCCGAGCGCTTCCAGCTGGTCGAGGGCGTCCTGGTAGGGCACGCCCCGCAGGTCGGGGATCTCGGGCTGGCTGTCCTTGGCGACCAGCAGCCGCACCGTCGAGCCCTTGGCGAAGCCGTCCGGGGGCGGGCCGTTGTCGGCGAAGCCGATCACGGTGCCCTCCGGGGCGTCGTCGTTGTCCGTCGGCACGAACTCCACGCCCAGCTCGACTGCCGCCAGCGCGGCGGTGGCTTGCTCCTGCGTGGAGCCCACCAGCCCGTCGGGCGGCTGCACCAGGGTCGGGCCGTCCGACACCGTCAGGGTGAGCTTCTTGCCCTCCCTGAGCTTGGCTCCGGCCGCGGGGGCCGAGTCGAGGACCTGGCCCGCGACCGTGCCGTCCTGGCGCACCCGCTTGGCCTCGACGTTCCACCTGTAGGGCTCGACGATCTTGAGGGCGTCGTCGTACTGGGCCCCGACCAGGGTGGCCGGCACGACGTGCTCGGGGATCGACGCCTGCAGGTAGGCGGCTGAGCCGACCACGCCGAGAACCACGGCCACCGCCACCACCGCGGCGCCGAGCATGAGCCGGCGGACACCGCGGTCGCCCGCGGACAGGCTCCGGCGGGGCTCGAGGTGCCCGGTGTCCCAGGGACGGGGCGCCGGCGGCGCGTCCATCGGCGGGCGGGGCGGCACGGCCCCCATGACGTTGGTGGCCTCCGGGGCCCCGGGCTCGCCGGCGGGCACCCCGGGCACCCGCTCGACCACCGTGGTGGCACCCGCGCCGGGGGCGGACATGGCGGAAGCTGTGGTCACCGCAGCCACGGCGACCGCCGGCCGGCGGGCGGACGGGCCCAGCAACGTGGTGTCGCGGTCGTCGAGGGGAGCCACCTCGGGCTCGCCGGTCCCGGTGAGGGGCAACGGCTCGGGCCGCTTGAGTTGGGTCGCCGCCCCCACCAGCCCCTTGCCGAACGCGGCGGCGTCCAGCCGGTCGGCGACCTCGAGCCGCCCGGCGCCGGCCACGATCGGGGCGAGCGGCCCCAGCTCGTCGGGCACCTCCAGCGAGTGGTCGAGCCGGGCCATGAGCGTGCCGATGGTGGTGTCGGCCGTGAACGGCACCTCGCCGGTCACCGCCTCCACCATGACCAGCGCCAGCGAGTAGACGTCGCTGCGGCCGTCGACCGACTCGCCCCGGGCCTGCTCGGGCGAGGCGTAGCGGGCCGTGCCCAGCACCGCCCCGGCCGGCTCGGTCCAGCCGGCCTCGGCGATGGCCCGGGCCAGCCCGAAGTCGGCCACCCTCAGCCGGCCGTCGGAGCCGAACAGCAGGTTGGCGGGCTTGATGTCGCGGTGGACGAAACCCTGGCGGTGGGCGTAGTCGAGCGCCCGGGCCGCCTCCAGCCCGATGACCAGGACCTGAGCCGCGGACAGGCGGTTGCCCTTGTCGAGCATCGACCGCAGGCTGCCGCCCCCCAGGTACTCGGTGACGAGGTAGGGCACCTCGTCGTCGCTCCAGTCGTAGACGGCCAGGAGGTGGGGGTGGGACAGGGCCGCGGTGGCCTGGGCCTCCGCCCGGAAGCGGCGGAGGAAGGACTCGTCGTCGGCCAGGCCGGGATGCAGGAGCTTCACCGCCACCCGGCGCCGAAGGCGTACGTCCTCCGCCAGGTAAACCTGAGCGGAGGCACCCGACCCGAGCGGGGATAGGAGCCTGTATCGCCCGCCTAGCACACGACCGATCTGATCGGTCATGCGGGTCATGGCCACGGGCGCCAGATTACTTGGTCGGCCACCCGACACCCGAGCGGGACGGGTTGGGGCACCGCCCGGCAGGCATGACAGGATTGCCGGTCGCATGGCCCAGACCTCGCCCTACAGCACCCGGTTCAAGGTGATCGCCAGCGTGGTGCTGGCCGCGGCCATCTCGCTGTTCGTCGTCGCGTTCCTGACGTTGAGCGGGAACAAGGACCAGGGCCTGTCGGCCGACAACGCCAAGGTCGTGGACAGCCTCATCCCCACGCCCAACACCCAGGTCCCCCAGCAGTCCAGCGTCGGCATCGACCTCGTCGCCGGCTGGGACGGCGTGCTGCGGATCAACGGGGTCGAGATCCCCGAGGACGAGCTCGTCAAGACCCCGCAGACCGGGCTGATCATGTTCACGCCGGGCGACGGCAAGGCCGTGGAGCAGTTCGAGACGGGCCGCAACTGCGTGACCGCCGTCATCTGGCCGATCGCCGACGGCCGCGGCCCTGCCGACCGCCAGGTCCCGTGGTGCTTCGAGGTCGTCTGAGTAGGTAGGGCGCTCGCCACGGCCCACGCGTGGGAATTTGCCCGGTTCGTACCGGCTCCACTGCTCAGACGAGAGGCAACACGTCCTGACGACTTAGGCGGGTAGCTCGCCGGTCTCCAGCAGGGACAGGAACGCGGCTTCGTCGAGGACGGGGACGCCCAGCTCCTCGGCCTTGGTGACCTTGGAGGCGCCCGGGCCCTCCCCCACCACCACCGCGGTGGTCTTGCCCGAGACGCTGCCCGGGGACTTGCCGCCCCGCTCCTTGATGGCGGCCTCGGCCTCCTCCCGGCTGAAGCCGTCCAGCGTGCCGGTGACGACCACGCTCATCCCGGCGAGGACCTTGGGCCGGGTGTCGCCGGCCGGGCCCTCGAACGTGAGCCCCGCGGCCCGCAGGCGCTCGATCAGCTCGCGGTTGGCGGGGTCGGCGAACCAGGTGTGCAGGGACTCGGCGATGATGGTGCCCACCCCGTCGGCCGCGGCGAGCGCCTCGACCGAGGAGCCCATGATGCGGTCGAGGTCGCCGAACGCCGCGGTCAGGGCCTCGGCCGCGGCCGGGCCCAGGTGCCGGATGTTGAGGCCCACCAGCAGCCGGGGCAGGGGCCGGCTGCGGGACGCCTCGATCGAGGCCCGCAGGTTGGCGGCCGACAGCGCGCCCATCCGCTCCAGCTGCTCGACCTTGTCCCAGTCCAGGTGGTAGAGGTCGGCCACGCTGGACACCATGCCCGCCTCGATGAGCTGGGCGATGCGCTTGCCCCCGAGGGCGTCGATGTCGAGGGCGCCGCGGCTGGCGAAGTGCTCGATGGCCCCGTGGCGCTGGATCGGGCACTCGGGGTGGATGCAGCGGTGCTCGGCCTCGCCCTCGGGGCG
>JBKPRS010000450.1:0-8727 GCA_046734695.1 Actinomycetota bacterium
TGGCCGACGACGTCGCTGTGGCCGCCGACCCCGGCCTGCCACTGCGAGCCGCTGCCGCGGCGGCACGCCACGGCACCCAGCTCGACCGGCGCACCCTCGCCCGGCTGGCGGCCGAGGCGCCCGTTCCGGCCACGCCGTGGCCGGCCGAGACCCGCGCCGCGCTGGTCGACCTCCTGCTGGCCGGGCCGCCCGCCCTGCTACTGCTGGAGGCGCTGGACCAGCAGGGCGTGTGGGAGCGCTACTTCCCCGAGTGGCCCACGGTGCGCAGCAAGCCGCAGCGCAACGCCTACCACCGCTACACCGTCGACCGGCACCTGTGGGAGGCGGCGGTCCGGGCCGGAGCGCTCGCCGGGCGGGTCCAGCGCCCCGACCTGCTGGTGCTGGCCGGGCTGCTGCACGACATCGGCAAGGGCGAGGGCGGCGACCATACGGCCAACGGCGTGCGCATGCTGGCCGAGATCTCGCCCCGCATGGGCCTCGACGAGGCCGACGCCGCCGTGCTGGCGGCGCTGTGCCAGCACCACCTGCTGCTGGCGGACGTGGCCACGCGGCGCGACATCGACGACCCGGCCACCATCGACGCGGTGGCCGCCACGCTGGGCGAGCGTGAGGTGCTGGAGCTGCTGGCCGCGCTGACCGAGGCCGACTCGCTGGCGACCGGCCCTGCGGCCTGGAGCGACTGGAAGGCCAGCCTGGTGCGGGCGCTGGTGGCCAAGGTCGACCACGTGCTGAGAGGCGGGGCGGCGGTCGAGGTGGCCGACGAGTTCCCCACCGCGGCGCAGCGGGTCCTGCTGAACGCGGGGGAGCAGGCCGTCGTGGCCGAGAGCGACATGCTCACCGTCGTGACGCCCGACCGGCACGGCCTCTTCGCCCGGGTGGCCGGGGTGCTGTCCCTCCACGGGCTGGACGTGGTGGAGGCGATGGTGGCCACCGAGGAGGGCTGGGCCATCGAGGTGTTCCGGGTGGTGTCCAGCTTCGGGCCCACGTTCAGCTGGACCAAGGTCGTACCCGACCTGGAGCGGGCGCTCGCCGGCCGGCTCGCCATCCGGGCCCGCCTGGCCGACCGGGCCCGGACGTACGGGTCCCGGCGCCGGGCGACCTACGACGACGACGTCGAGCCCGAGATCCGCTTCGACGTGGACGCGTCGACCGAGGCCACGGTGGTCGAAGTGCACGCGCCCGACGGGCTGGGCGTCCTGTACCGCATCACCACCGCGCTGGCCGACCTCGACCTCGACATCGTGGGGGCCAAGGTCCAGACCCTCGGGCCCCAGGTGGTCGACTCGTTCTACGTGCGCACCACCGAGGGCACCAAGATCACGGACGAGGGCCTGCTGGCCGAGACCGAGCGCGCCCTGCTCCACGCCCTGACCGCCGCGCCGTAGGGTGTCAGACCCATGAAGGCCCTCGACCGTGAGTTGCAGCGTCAGCGCATCGCCAAGGCCCTGCCCTTCGTGGAGCCCGGCTCGAAGGTGCTCGACATCGGCTGCAGCGACGGGGCCTTCTTCGCCGCGGCCGGCGCCAAGGTGGCCGGCGGGGTCGGCATCGACCTCCAGCAGCCGGACGGCTGGGTCGGCGAGCCGCACGAGCTGCGGGTCGGCGCCTTCCCCGACGTGCTCCACCCGGGCGAGACCTTCGACGCCATCGTGGCGCTCGCCGTCGTCGAGCACGTGCCCGAAGACGACCTCGCGGTCTGGGCCAAGGCGATCCCCGAGCACGTGGTGCCCGGCGGGCGGCTGATCGTCACGACGCCGTCGCCCCGCGTCGACGAGATCCTGCACGTGCTGATGCGCCTGCACATCCTGGACGGGATGGAGGCCCACGAGCACCACGGCTTCGATCCCCGGACAGTTCCGGACATCTTCGCCGGCGACGCCCTCGTGCTCGAGGTGCGCCGGCGGTTCCAGCTCGGCCTCAACCACCTCTTCGTGTTCCGTACCGCCTGACCGCGCCCATCAGCACCCTGAAGTCCCCGGCTCCGGCAACGATAACGTCGGCCGGGTGAGCCGTCGCATGCCCCCGACCCGCCAGGACCTGATCCGCTGGGCCGAGGCCTTGTCCGGCATCGCCCGCACCGGCCTCGGCTTCACCCAGAGCCTCTACGAGCGGGAGCGGTTCGACGAGGTGCTGGCGGTGGCGGGCGACATCCGGGCGGCGGCCCAGGCCGACGAGGGCTTCGACGCCGAGCATTTCGTCGAGGAGTGGATGAAGGGGGTCGGCGACGGCATCGCCGGCTACATCACGCCCAAGGTCGCGGTCGGCGCGGTCGTCTACAACGACGACAAGGAGATCCTGCTGGTGCAGCGGGCCGACAGCGGCATCTGGCTGTACCCCACCGGCTGGGCCGATGTCGGCTACTCGGCCAGTGAGATCGCGGTGAAGGAGGTCAGGGAGGAGACCGGCATCCAGTGCCGGCCCGTCCGCCTCATCGCCCTGCTCGACGGCCTGCGCCTCGGCTTCACCCGGGTGCCGCTCTACAGCCTGGTGTTCCTGTGCCGTGCCACCGGCGGCGAGCTCGAAGCCCACCCGCTGGAGACCCGCGACGTGGGCTGGTTCTCCCGCGACGCCATGCCCGAGCCGCTCGCCGGCGCCCGCCAGTGGATGGAGCACGCCTACAAGGCCATCGACGGCGAGGACGTCGGCGTCCTCTACGACGAGCCCCGCGCGCAACCCTGGGAGGGTTAGGCGCTAGATCGGGCGCAGGCCGAAGCGGACGTAGCCCCAGCACGCGCTGGCCAGCATCGCCAGCTTGGTGGCGTGGCCGAGCGCGGGGGTCGCCAGCTTCTCCTCCTTGGTGCGGTGCCACAGGCCGGGCAGCACCTCGTCCCGGCGCACGAGGCCGCGCTGGGCCACCAGGCTGTTGAGCGCGGCCTCGACCCGCCAGCCCCGT
Source organism: Actinomycetota bacterium (assembly GCA_046734695.1). Lineage (GTDB taxonomy): Bacteria > Actinomycetota > Acidimicrobiia > Acidimicrobiales > VFJN01 > ZC4RG19. The sequence goes on from JBKPRS010000450.1 coordinate 2,891, forward strand.
ACGTCGGCCTCGTCCAGCCGGTCGAAGAGCTGGCGGCGCAGGGCCCGCTGGCCGGTGAGGACCGGCAAGGTGGCCCGCAGCAGGCGGTTGACCACCGGGCCGCGGTCGAACATGCCGCAGGCCATGTCGGCCTGGCCGGACGCGACCGCCCCCACCAGCCGGTCGACGTGCTCGGGGCGCAGGCCGACCAGGTCGGCGTCCAGGAAGACCAGCACGCTCGCGTCCCCGGCCGCGGCCACCCCGGCGCGCAGCGCCTCGCCCTTGCCGGGAACCGGTTCCTGCACCACCCGGGCGCCGTGGGCGGCGGCGACGGCGGCGGTTCCGTCGGTGGAGGCGTTGTCCACCACGACCACGTCGTCCACCAGGCGGGCGTCCAGCGCGGCGTACACGACGGCCCCGACGGTGGCGGATTCGTTCCAGGCCGGGATCACGGCCACTGTCTGCCCCATGCGATCTAGCACTCTAGGGGGCATGGTGACGCGACATCTGGTGGTGGTGGGGCCCATGGCCGTGGGCAAGACGACGGTGGGGGAGGCGCTCGCCGGATGGTCCGGGCGGCCGTTGCGGGACAGCGACGCCGACCTGGAGGCCGCCCGGGGCATCACCGGGCGCCGGCTGGCCGAGGCCGACGGGGTCGGCGCCCTGCACCTGTGGGAGGCGGACCACCTGCGGCTGTCGCTGGCCGACCCCACACCCTCCGTCATCGCCGCGGCCGCCAGCGTCGTGGACGTGGCCGCCTGCCGGGAGGCGCTGGCCGCCCCGTTCGTGATCGCCCTCACCGCACCGCCCGAGGTGCGGGCGGCCCGGGCCGAGCACGAGGACGACCACCACCGGATCCTGAGCCGGCCTCCCGACCGGGACGCGGCCTACCGGGCGGTGGCGGACGTCGTGATCGACACCTCCGCGGGCGACCCCGCCGCGTCGGCAGCCGCCGCCCGGGAGGCGATCCCCGCCGAGGCCGTGCGCAGCGGGAGGGTGTCGCACGTGGGCGTGTGCGTGTCCGACCCGGACCGGGCGCTGCGGTTCTGGCGCGACGGCCTGGGCTTCGTGCCCAGCCACAGCTTCGACGTGGGCCCCGAGTTCGGCCGGCTCATGGAGCTCGACGGCGTGGTGCTGCGCTCGCAGTTCCTCCGGCGCGACGGCGTCACGGTCGAGCTGCTGTGGTTCCAGAACCCGCCGGCCGAAGGCGACGGCTCCCGCCGCCCGGTCAACCGGCACGGCTTCACCCACCTGTCGGTCCAGGTGGCCGACGTCGACGCGGCCGCCGCCCGTGTCACCCAGACCGGGGGCACGGTGCTGCACGAGACGCGCACCACGCTGGGCGATGGCGCCGGGCTGATGGACTTCGTGTACTGCACAGATCCCGACGGGACCCGGGTCGAGCTCATGCGGCTACCGGGAGCCGGGTGACGCGCTACGGTCGTTTATGACGGCCCGTCAGATGCGTGGGGGCACGGGACCGTAAGGGCCGACAACGGGAGGGACGACGTGCGCAGGACCTGGTGGCGCCTACTGGCCGTGATGGCGGCGCTGACCGTACTGGTGTCGGCGTGCAGCTCCGACCGGGGCGATGATCCGACAGCGGCGGCCGACGGCGGTAGCGAGACCACGGCGGCACCCCAGGACAGCGGGGCCGACCACTTCGGCACGCTCGCCTCCCCGTGCGGCGACGGCGACGCTTCCGGAGCGACGGACCAGGGCGTCACCGACGACCAGATCACGATCGGCTACGGCGACGACGCCGGGTTCAGCCTGTCGCCGGGCCTCAGCCACGAGACCTCCGACGCCATCAAGACCATGATCGACTGGTGCAACGAGCAGGGCGGCATCAACGGCCGCCAGATCGTGGGCAACTACTACGACGCCGCCATCACCAACGTGGTCAACGCCACGACCGAGGCGTGCTCGCAGGTGTTCATGCTGGTGGGCGAAGCCTGGGCCAACGACGTCAACCAGGAGGAGACCCGCCTGGGTTGCGGCCTGCCGGCGGTGCCGACCTACGCGGTGAGCCCCGAGTTCGCCAACGCGCCGCTGGCCTACCAGCCGGTGCCCAACCCGGCCGACGTGTTCGCCGCGGGCAGCGCGGGCCAGATCGCCGAGCTGTATCCCGACGAGGTGAAGAAGGCGTCGGTCATGTTCGCCGACTTCGCCGCCACCAAGGACACCAAGGACAAGGTGGTCCAGGCCTTCCCCTCGTTCGGCTGGAAGTTCCTCGACTGCCCGCAGCAGTACGGCCTGCTGGGCGAGACCGACTGGAAGCCCTTCGCCCAGGCGCTAAAGACCTGCGGCGCCGAGGTCGTCTACTACTCGGGCCAGGCCTTCCCCAACCTGCAGAACCTCCTCGACGCCGCCGACCAGGTCGACTACCACCCGATCTGGGTGACCGACTCCAACAACTACCTCCAGTCCTTCGCCGACTGGAACACCGGGGGCAACGGCGACAAGGTCCTGTTGCGCTCGGCGTTCGTGCCCTTCGAGTACGCCGAGGACGGCTCGGCGACCAAGCAGTACATGGACCTGGTCACCGCCCACGGCGGCGACATCAGCCAGCTCGGCATGCAGGCCACGTCGGCCTTCCTGCTGTGGGCCACGGCGGCCAAGGAGTGCACCGAGCTGACCCGGCAGTGCGTGCTGGACCAGCTGTCGCAGATCACCAGCTGGGACGGCGGTGGGATGCACGCCGAGTCCAACCCGGGCGAGAACATGCCGCCCCAGTGCTCGCTGCTGCTGCAGATGGACGGCACCGAGTGGAAGCAGGTCTACCCCGAAGACAAGGGGACCTTCGCCTGCGACGACAACAGCAACTTCGAGCTCTCGGGCCCGGTGGTGGACCAGGCCCAGCTCGACAGCAACCGGGTCTCGACCAAGTTCGCCCCATGATCGGGTGACGGGCCGGCGATGACGGGCGCGACGTAGTGGCCAACTTCATCCAGTACACGGTCCTCGGCCTCGTCATCGGGGGCGTCTACGGCATCGCGGCCGCGGGCCTGGTCGTCACCTACACCACGTCCGGCATCTTCAACTTCGCCCACGGCGCCATCGCCATGCTGGCGGCGTTCAGCTACTGGCAACTCCGCTTCGGCTGGCACTGGCCCGCGCCGATCGCCCTGGTGGTGGTGCTCGGCATCCTGGCCCCCGCCCTCGGGGCGGCGCTCTACGCGGTGGTGATGCGGGGGTTGCGGGGGACCGCGGAGGTCACCCGCATCATCGTGCCGGTCAGCGTGATGCTGGGGTTCCTGGCCCTCAGCGTGTGGGTGTGGGACCCGACGCCGCGGACCCCCCGGCTGTTCCTCAAGTTCTTCGGCCCCAACAAGCTGGTCGACGTCTTCGGGGTGAACCTGACGTGGCACGAGGTGGCCGCCCTGATCATTGCGGTGGGGGTGGCGGTGGCGCTGCGGCTCGGGTTCTACGGGACCCGCACCGGGGTGGCCATGCGCGCGGTGGTGGACGACCCCGACCTGCTGGAGCTCAACGCCGGCCGCCCCGAGCGGGTGGCCATGGCCTCGTGGGCGCTGGGGGCGTTCCTGGCCGCGCTGGCGGGGGTGCTCATCACCCCGATCATGGGCTCGGCCATGAGCGCCAACGCCCTGACGCTGCTGGTGATCGACGCGTTCGCCGCCGCCATGTTCGGGCGCCTGCGCAGCGTGCCCCGCACCTTCGTCGGCGCGCTGGTCCTCGGGCTGGCCGCGAGCTACGTCATCGGCTACTTCCCGGCCGACCGCTGGACCTGGACCGGGAACTTCCGGGCGTCCCTGCCCATGATCGCCCTGTTCCTGGTGCTGCTGTTCCTGCCCCAGGACCGGTTGCGGGGCACCACGGTGGCCCGTACCCGCGAGCGGTTCCGGATGCCGAGCATGCGCAACGCGTGGGCGGCAGCGGCGGCCCTGGTGGTGGGCATGTGGCTGCTGCGGGCGCTGCTGGCGCCCACCGCGGTCAACGACCTCGGCTTCGCCATGTGCGCCGCGCTCATCGCGCTGTCGCTGGTGCTGCTGACCGGCTACGCGGGCGAGATCAACCTGGCCGTGCTGTCCTTCGGCGCCATCGGCGCGGTGGTCGTCCACCACTTCGGGATCAGCGGGAGCGGCCGCGACGCCCGCTCCACGCTGGGCGGCTACGTGCTGGCCGCGGTGGTGTGTGCCCTGGTCGGCGCGCTGGTGGCGCTGCCGTCACTGCGGTTGCGGGGCCTGTACCTGGCCCTGTCGACCATGGCGTTCGGCGTGTTCGTGTCCAACATGATCCTGCGCGAGATCAGCGAGCGGAAGCTGCCGCTGATCCACACCCGCTTCACCATCTTCCCGGGCGGGAACCTGGGCGTCCCCCGACCTGCGGTGGGTCCGTTGGACCTGGCCGCGCCCGGGACGTTCCTCATGGCGGTGACCGTGTTGTTCGCGGTGTCGGGCGTGGGGCTCGTGGCCCTGCGGCGCAGCGCCTACGGCCGGCGGCTGACCGCCCTGCGGGACAGCCCGGCGGCCTCGGCCACGCTCGGCCAGAGCCCGCTGTCGCTCAAGCTCTCGGTCTTCATGCTGTCGGCCGCCATCGCCGGGGTGGGTGGCGCGCTCATGACCGCACAGATCGGCTCGGCCAACATCGACCGCTACGACATCTTCCTCAGCCTGTCGCTGCTCATGCTGACCGTCGTGGGCGGGATCGGCTACGTGAGCGGCGCGCTCATGGGCGGGATCCTGTTCGGCGTGCTGTTCGTGGCCTTCCAGAACACCTTCGCCAAGCTGGGCGCCGACTACCCCGACCTGAACGGCTTCTTCGAGTTCCTCGCCCACCTGAGCACCGTCCTGCCCGCGCTGCTCGGCGTGAGCGTGGGCCGCAACCCGACGGGGGCGGTGGAGCGGATCCTGGTGGACTGGCCCGCGCTGCGCCGGGCGCGCCCGGTGCTGGTGGGCGGCCTCACGATCATCGGGGTGGCGTACCTGCTGGCCCGCGGCGACGCCATCAGCAACTGGTGGCTGATCGTCGTCATCGTGGCGGTCGCGGCGGCCATGCCCTTGCTGGCCAAGCAGTTCACCCCTCGCCCGGCCCCGGCCCCCGGCTCGGACGGCGAGGTGCCGCTGGAGCTGGTGGGCATCGCCCGGCCCTACACCGACGACGACCGGATCGCCGTCGACGCCGCGCTCGGCCTGCCGCCCAACGGCCACGCCCGCGCGCCCCAGCCCGCGGGGCAGGAGGCCTGACGTGGCGCATCTGGAGGCGCGGGGCGTGTCGGTCCGGTTCGGGGGCAAGGCCGCGCTCAACAACACCAGCGTGGCGGTCGAGCGGGGCTCGGTCACCGGGCTCATCGGTCCCAACGGGGCGGGCAAGACCACGCTGTTCAACGTGGTGTGCGGGCTGCAGCGGCCCCAGGCCGGCGAGGTCGTGCTGGACGGCCGGGACATCACCCACGCCGCGCCCCACCGCCGGGCCCGCCACGGCCTGGCCCGCACCTTCCAGCGCCTGGAGCTGTTCACCTCGCTCACCGTCTGGGACAACGTGCGGGTGGGCGGCGACATCCGCCACCGCTGGGCGGGGCGCGGCCTGCGGCGGGGGAGCGACAGCGCCGCCGAGGCCGACCGGATGATCGAGCTGACCGGGCTGGAGGCCATCGCCGAGCGCGAGGTGTCGGAGATCCCGACCGGCCAGGCCCGGGTGGTCGAGCTGGCCCGCGCCCTCATGACCCGGCCCACCGCCCTGCTGCTGGACGAGCCCGCCGCGGGCCAGACCGAGGCCGAGACGGTGGCGTTCGGCGCGCTGCTGCGCCGGCTGGCGGCCGACGGCCTGGCCATCTGCCTGGTGGAGCACGACATGTCGCTGGTGATGGACGTGTGCGAGACGGTCCACGTCCTCGA
>JBKPRS010000451.1:0-7992 GCA_046734695.1 Actinomycetota bacterium
TCCGCTTCGGCGACCACCTGCGCCAGGTGTGGCGAGTGGCCCGCGAGCTCGAGGGCGACGTCCCCGAGTACCGCCACTGGCTCCACGACCAGCGGCCCGAGGTCAACAGCCTGCTGCGCCAGACCGACCCGCTCCAGGTCCGCCGCATCCGCACCCGGGTCGAGATCGTCGTCCTGCCCGGGACAGCGGCCGCCCTCGCCACCACGGTCGAATCCCTGGACGCCCAGACGTTCCGGGGCTGGACGGCCACCGTGGCCGGGGCCGAGGCGCCCGCAGGCGTGGACCGGGTGGCGTCCGCTCCCGACCGCACGCCCCAGGAGGTCCTGGCGGCGGTGGCGGCCACCGGCGCGCCCCACGACCTCGTCGTGGTGGTGGAGGCCGGCGACCGCCTGGAGCCCGACCTCGTGTTCAACCTGGTCGCCCGGGCATGGGACAACCCGTTCCTCACGCTGATCCACTGGGACGACGACGTGATCGACGAGGCCGGGATGATCGGCAATCCCCGCTTCAAGCCGGCCTGGTCGCCCGAGATGCTGCTGTCGGCCAACTACCTCGGGCGCTCGTTCGCGCTGCGCCGCGAGCGGCTGGCCGCGGCCGGGCCGCCCCGGCTCGAGCTGGGCGACGCGGCCTGGTGGGACCTGCTGCTGCGCCTCGACCTCACCGAGGCCGAGGTGGCCCGGGTGCCGCGGGTGCTGCACCACCTGGCCCGCCGGCCCGACGTGGCCCTCGGCCCCGCCGGGGTCGATGTCATGACCGCCCACCTGGCCCGGACGGGCCGCTCCGGTGAGGTGGTCGCGACCTCGGCCGGCGTCCGGGTGGCGTGGGCGCTGCCGGAGCCGCCGCACGTCACGGTCATCATCCCCAGCCGGCACGACGAGAAGCTGCTGGCCACCAGTCTCGGGACACTGGCCAGGACCAACTACCCGTCGTTCGACGTGGTGGTGGTCGACAACGGCGAGCGCACGCCCGAGAACGAGGCCTGGTACGAGAGCGCGGCCGATGGCCTCGACCTGCAGGTCCGCTGGTGGGACCGGCCGTTCAACTACTCGGCCGTGAACAACTGGGCCGCCGCCGACGCCAAGGGCGACGTGCTGGTGTTCCTCAACGACGACACCGAGCTGGTGGACCCGGGCTGGCTCCGGGAGCTGGTCTCCTGGGTGACCCAGCCCGGCATCGGCCTGGCCGGCGTGCAGCTCGTCGACCCCACCGGCGCCATCCAGCACGGCGGCATCGTGCTCGGCATGCACGGCTTCGCCGACCACCTCTTCGCGGGCTCGCAGCCGGGCGACGACACGATCTTCGGCTCCACCCTCTGGTACCGGAACTCCCTGTCGGCGACCGCCGCGTGCGTGGCCGTCGAGCGCGAGGACTTCGCGGCGGTCGGCGGCTTCGACGAGCGCTTCCTGCTGTGCGGCAGCGACGTGGTGCTGGGGCTCGATCTGCGCTTCCGGGGCCTGCGCCACGTGATCACGCCCTACGCCGGCGTCCGCCACATGGAGTCCGCCACCCGCGGCGCCACCAGCGTGACCGAGGACTTCCCCACCAGCTACTGGCGCTACCAGAAGTGGCTGCGGGGCGGCGATCCCTACTACTCGCCCAACCTGTCGCTGCTCCACGGCGTGCCGACGCTGCGACTCAAGGACGAGCCGGCGCCGCTGTCCGCGGTCGGCGGCGCGTTGGGGCGCGACTTCACGGTCTTCCGCCAGCGCACGACCGAGGCCGAGTCGCTCTGGCTGGCCGACCTGTGCCGGGCCGACGCCGGCCTGCGCGGCCGGGTGGAGGCCCAGCACGCGGCCGAGTCGGAGCCGTTCGACGTCCGCACCGTCAACTGGTTCATCCCCGACATCGACAGCCCGTTCTACGGCGGGATCAACACGGCCTTCCGCATGGCGGACTACCTGGCCCGCGAGCACGGGGTGGAGAACCGCTTCGTGGTCATGGCCGCGCCCAACGACGCCTTCGTGCGCTCGGCGCTGGCGGCCGCCTTCCCCGCCCTGGCCGGCTCGCCGATCCAGTTCTTCGACGGGGGCACCGGCGCCCGCCTCGACGGGATCGCCCCGGCCGACGCCTCGATCGCCACGCTGTGGGTCACCGCCTACTCCGTCGCCCACGTGGAGGCCAGCCGCCGCCGCTTCTACCTCATCCAGGACTTCGAGCCGATGTTCTACCCGGCGGGGACGAACTACGCCCTGGCCGAGGAGAGCTACCGGCTGGGCCTCTACGGCCTGTGCAACACGCCCCGGCTGCTCGACATCTACAGCCGCGACTACCACGGCGACGGCGCCTCGTTCGTGCCCGCGGTCGACCCGACGGTCTTCCACGCCGAGGGCCGCAGGCCGCTCGACCACGACGGCCCGGCGACGATCTTCCTCTACGCAAGACCCGGCCACTGGCGGAACTGCTGGGAGATCGCCTCACTGGCGCTCGACCGCCTCAAGGACACCCTCGGCGACGGCGTGCGGATCGTCACCGCCGGCTCCTGGGCCCGCCCCGACGAGCTGGGCCGGGGCATCGAGCACCTGGGTCTCCTCGACTACCGGGACACGGGCGCGCTGTACCGCACCTGCGACGCGGGCATCGCCCTCACCCTGTCCGAGCACCCGTCCTACCTACCTCTGGAGCTCATGGCCTGCGGCAACCCGGTGGTCGCGTTCGACAACCCCGCAGGTGACTGGATCGTCCATCACGAGCAGAACGCGCTACGTTGCCCTCGCACGGTCGATGGGCTCGCCGACGCCCTCATCCGCATCGCCTCCGACGGGGGGCTCCGCCGCCGGCTCGGTGCTCAGGCACTGGCCGACATCGCCGCCCGTCACGGCGACTGGGACGCGGCGTTCTCGGGCATCCATGCGTATCTGTGCGATCCAGCTGGGAAGGGGGGGCGCGAGTGAAGGAGTACCCGCGGAGCTTCGGCGAAGAGGGCTCACACGGTCACTGCCACGAGCTGTTGCAGCGGGCCGGGGTGAGCGAGGGCCTCGTGCTGGACCTGGGCTGCGCGGCAGGGCCGCTGGCCGAGCCGGTGCAGGCGCTGGGGGCCGACTACGTGGGTGCCGACATCGATCCGGACGCGGTCGCCGCGCTGCGTGAGCGCGGCTTCGAGGGCCACGTCCTGGACCTGGCGGGCGACGAGGATGCCCTGGTCGCCGCGCTCGAAGGCGTCGTGGCCGATCGCCCCCTGGCCGCGGTGCTGCTGCTCGACGTGATCGAGCACCTGGTCGATCCGGTGCCGCTGCTCCGGGCCCTGGGGCGCGTCGAGCGGGCCCACCCCGGGATGCACCTGGTCGTCAGCATCCCCAACGTCACCCACACCGACGTGGGGATCAAGCTGCTGCTGGGCCGGTGGGACCTGTCCAAGATCGGCCTCCTCGACGACACCCACGTCCGCTTCTACAACGAGCGGCTGGTGACCGAGCGCCTGGCCGACGGAGGCTGGGTCGAGGCCGACGCGCACGACGTGGTCAACCCGTTCAGTGACCAGCTGTTCCCGGCCGACGCGCCCGCGCTGCGCCCCGGCGCCCCGCTGCGGCAGGCCATGTGGCGCATCCGCATGGCGGCCTCGCCGGGGGGCGAGACCTACCAGTACGTGCGCCGCTACGCCCACGATCCCGAGGCCGCGCTGGCCGTCCCCCGGGCGCCGATCTACGACGGATCGCCCGACGACGAGGATCGGGCCCTGCTCAGCGTGATCGTGGGCCGGGGGGGCGAGGCCCCCGAGGCGCTCGGCGCCCTGCTCGGAGACCTGGCCGTCCAGACCACCGACGATTTCGAGGTCGTGGTGGGAGGCGGTGACGGCTCGCCGCTGCCCGCAAGCCAGCTGGCCGGCCTGGGCGTCCCGGTGAGCGTCGTCGCCGCGCCCGACGAGGGCGACTGGCGGGACGCGGCGGTGGCGGCCGCGTCCGGCCGTTACGTGAGCTTCCTCGACGGCTCGGCCCGGGTGGCCCCGACCTACGTGGAGGCGGTCCGCGACGCCGTGGACAGCCTGCCCGGCCGAGTGGTGCAGCACGGCGCGGCGACCGCGCCCGCGGCCACGCTGGCCGAGCGCCGCCGCGGCGCGTTCGCGGCCGTGACCGCGGACCGTGAGCCGTTGCACCTGGAGCCGCTGGACCTGGCGACCACGGTGCCGTTCGGCCCCCTGGTGCTGGCGGCCCACGCCGTGCCCCGCGAGGCGTGCGCCACCAATGGCCTGCGCTTCCACCCCGGCGACCCGGAGGCGGCGGCGTCGCTGTTCCTGCTGCGAGCGGTGGAGATGTGCGGCATCGTCCGCATCTCCGACTGCCTCACCGTGGTGGACGAGGGCGCCGTGCGCGACCTGGCCAAGGACGTCGAGTTCGTGTCCGCCGACCTGGACCGCACGCCCCTGGTCCTGCCCGAGGGCGGCGGCTCGCAGCTCCTGCACATGCGCACGATGGTCGCGGCGCTGGTGCCCCAGCGCGACGAGCTGGTCGCCCAGATCGAAGCGCTCAACGAGCAGGTCAAGGTGCTCTCCAACCTGGTGCGCAACCGGGACGCCGAGCTGACCCAGACCTCGGCCGAGGCCCGCTCGCTGCGCTCCGCCGTCAACCGCCGCGTGACCACCCGGGTCAAGCGGCGCCTCGGCGGGGCGCTGCGCAAGCTCTAGCCGGCGGTCGCGCCGGGGACGTCGGCCTCCTTGAGCTCCCGGGCGAAGAACTCCAGCGCGGTGCGGGTCTTGGTGGACTGCACGCCGCCCAGGTCGACGCCCTTGCGGGTCAGGAACGCGCGCGTCTCCGCGGCCACCTGGAACGGCTCGCTGACGCTGGTCTTGGTGGACAGCTCGAGGATGCGGGACCCGTCGGGGTAGAGCCACATCTCGCCGACGATCTTGCGGGCCAGCTCGGGCGGTGTGTACTTGAGCTTGAGCACGTGGATCGGGCCGAGCACCCGCAGGTCGTCCAGGCTCATGCCCTCGGGCGCGTGCGCGGCGAAGAACTCGCGCTGGTCCTTCGTGAAGATGTGGCGCTGCGGGGCCCGCCCGGCGACGGCGTCACGCACGGTCGCCTTGAGGGGCACCCCCTTGAGCGACGCGCTGCACACCGAGCCACCGGGCATCGTGTCCACCTCGACCACGAACTCGGGGAGACGGCGCAGCGCGGGCGGCAGCTCGTCGGGCACCACCGGTCGCAGCTTCACGACGGTGTCGTCGCCCTTGCCCTGGACCCGCCGGGCCCGCACCACCAGGCCCGCCTTGTCGAGGTCGAGGTCCGGGGTGTCGAAGAAGTACACCTGCCGGATCTGGGCGTCGAGCGGGTCGACGTCGAGCCGCTCCAGCACCGACGGCCGTCCCGAGTCCGACACGGTGACCTTGAGCTCGACGCTGTCGGCGTCCTTCACCAGCTCCAGCAGGTGCGCGACCTGCTCGTCGTCCATCGCCCTGAAAGCCATCGGGCGAGCCTACGGCCCGGGCGGCGCGGGCGTCAGATGAGGACCGCCCCATCTGCGTGGTAGATGGGCGTCACCATGTTGGGCGAGCACGGGTGGAAGTTGGGGTTGTCGTAGGGGTCGAGCTCGGTGTGGTGGCCCCAGCGGGCCCGGAACTGCTCGAACTCCCAGTCCGACACGTCGGACGAGCGGCTGGCCGACTCGAAGTGGTAGAGGACCGTGTCGGGGTCGTACGCAACCCGCAGGCCCAGCGAGCGCAGCTTGAGGCAGTAGTCCACATCGTTGAAGTTGAGGGGGAACTGCGTGGACAGGCCGCCGACCTCGTCGAACGCGGCGCGGGGCGTCATCAGGCAGGCGCCGGTCACCGCGGTGAAGTCGTTGGCCACCCTCACCATGTTGAAGTAGCCGCCCTGGTCGCCCCGGAAGCCCCGGTAGAGGTGGCCCGGCTGGGCATGGCCGAGCACCACCCCGACATGCTGGAGCCGGCCGTCGCCGAACAGCAGCTTCGCCCCGACGGCCCCGATGCCGGGGAACGCCGAGTACATGACCATGCGCTCGATCCAGTCCGGGGTGACGACCTCCATGTCGTCGTTGAGCATCAGGAGGTGCTCGCCCCGGGCCGCCAGGGCGCCGGTGTTGATCTTGTCCGAGAAGTTGAACGGCCGGTCATAGTCGACGATGCGCAGGCGCTCGCCGCCCAGGGCGCGCAGGCGGTCGGCCACGCCGGGCGGGGTGGCGGTGTCGGCCACCACGACGATCTCGTAGTCGGGGTAGGTGGAGGCGGCGACGATGCCGGCCACACAGTGCTCCACCAGGCACAGCCGTTCGCCCCGGACGTCGCGGGCGGTGCCGCGGGTGGGGATGACGATGCTGACCGGCGGATGCTCCTGCAGCACCGGGCGCAGGTGGTACACGCCCGGGTGCTCCTCATCGTGGTCGACCCGGGCGGGGAAGCCGATGCGGTCGCAGTGGGCCTGCAGCGCCCGGGTGCCCGCCTCGTACGCGTAGGGCTTGGCCGCCTCGCCGCGCCCCGCGGTGGACGAGGCAAGCGTGCGCCAGTGGTAGAGGACCCGCGGCACGTGCACGACCTCGCGGGCCCGCTCGGTGACCCGCAGCACCAGGTCCCAGTCCTGGGAGCCCTCGTACTCGGCCCGGAAGCCGCCCACCAGGTCCACCAGCGAGGCCCGCAGCACGCTGAGGTGGCAGGTGTACATCTGGGTGCGGAAGCGCTCGGGCGACCAGTCCGGCTTGTAGAACGGACCGGAGCGGCGGCCCTGGGCGTCGATCTTGTCCTCGTCGGTGTAGGCGTAGTCGGCGTCGGGCCGGGCCCGCAGCGCCTCGTCCACCAGGGCCAGGGCGTCGGGGTGGAGCTCGTCGTCGTGGTCGAGCAGGGCGAGGAACTCGCCCCGGGCCATGGCGACGGCGTCGTTGGACGCGGCCACGATGCCGCCGTTGGTCGCCCGGGTGACGACACGGATGCGGGGGTCGCCCGCGGCCAGCTCGGCCAGGGTCCGGCGCACCCGGGGCGAGGGGGAGGCGTCGTCGACCAGGCACAGCTCCCAGTCGCCGAACGTCTGGCGGGTGACCGAGCGGACCGTGGCCCGCAGCACGTCGTCCGGGGTGTCGTAGACGGGGGTGAGGACGGAGAAGCGGGGTGCGCCCACTAGCGCCCCGAGCGTCCCCGCCACATGCGCAGCGGCTTGGTCATCAGCTGGCCCAGGCGCCAGGAGCGGGACTCGAGCACCGCGTGCAGCCGCTGCTCGACGTTGTCGTAGCGGCCGACCATGCTCTCCATCTCGGCGACCTGGCCGAGGGCGGTGGCCAGCTCGGCCTCGCGGCCCACCACCAGGTCGCGCAGCCGCAGGATCTCCTTGCGCAGCGTCTCGACCTCGGCGGCCGGGGTCTGGGTTTCGAGCTTGTGGGTCGCCTCGGACAGCGCCTCCCGCAGCGCCAGCGTCTCGGCCCGCAGCTCGGCCCAGGCCCGGTCGTAGTCGAGGACCAGGTCGGCGGGCGCCAGGTCCTGGCGGCGGTAGAGCACGGCCCAGGGGGACAAGTAGGCGGCGTCGTGGCGGAAGTCGCGCAGCAGGCCCTGGGCGGCGAACAGCTGGGACCAGCGCTCGACCGGCAGGGCATGGCCGCCCCCGTCCTCGGGCCCGGGGCGGGGCGCGGAGGCGAACAGCACCCGGTCGCCGGCCGCGGCCAGATGGGCCACCGCCGCGGGCGCGTCCGCGGGGTCGAGGCGCTGGGCCACCTCGATGCAAACGACCAGGTCGTAGGGTCCGCCGAGCGGCGCCGCGAGGGCGCCGGGCTCGACCCCGCTGGCGTCGACGCCGCGGTCGCGCAGCTCGCTGACCAGGGCTTCCAGCCCGCATCCCGCGTCGAGGACGGTGCGCGGCGCGAGCTGGGCGACGATCGCGTCGGCGACCCGGGCGAGGGGACCCTCGGTGTTGGGCACGAGGGGCAAGGCTACCCCCGGAGGCTCACGGTCCGGGTCGCGGCCGCCGGACCTGCGTATCATGCCCGCCCGGTGCCAGCATCGACGCCGCCGCTCACCAGCACCACGACCAGTACCGCGACCAGCACGACCACCAGCAC
>JBKPRS010000452.1:0-17291 GCA_046734695.1 Actinomycetota bacterium
GGACGGGCCGGGCCGCCGGGGGGGCCGGCAGGACCGCCGGGGCGTCCCGCCGGAGCGGGGGCGCCTGGGCGTCCCGGGGGGCCTCCCGGGTAGGCGGGCGGGGCGGGGCGGGGGTCGTTGGCGCGGCCCCGGACCCAGCCGGCGTCGGGGGTGACGGTGGGGGGCGGGGGGCGGTGGTCCGTGAGGACCGTCGTGACCGACTCGGGCGTGGCCGTGCCCCGCTCCGCGGCGACGGCGATGGCCGCGCCGAAGGCGATGGCGTCCTTGGGGTGGGCGTCGATGGCGATGGGGCGACCGAGCTCGGCCCCCACCATCTGGGCCACGAGCGGGATGCGGGACGAGCCGCCCACGAGCAGGACCGCGCTGATCTCGTCGGACGTGACCCCCGCGGTGCGGATGGCCCGGCGCAGGGCCACGATCGTCTCGGAGATCGCCGGGCGGATCATCGCCTCGAACTCGGCGCGGGTGAGCCTGACCTCGGTCTGCAGGCCGGGGAGCAGCACCGGGATCGAGACATCCGTGTCGGACGAGAGCGCCTCCTTGGCGTCGATGCACTCCTGGCGCAGCCGGGCCACCGCCGCCTGGGCCGTGGGCTCCTCGGGGTCGAGGCGCTCCAGCGCGTCGCCCACCGCGCCCCGCACGTGGGAGAAGACGGCCTCGTCGAAGTCGATGCCGCCCAGGCGCTCGATGCCCTCGGGCGAGCCGATGATCTCGAAGTTGTCGTCGTCCGTGCGACGCACGGCGGCGGCGTCGAACGTGCCGCCGCCCAGGTCGTAGACGGCCACGACCGAGCCCGGCTCCAGCCGGCGCTGCGAGGCGTAGAACGTGGCCGCGGCCACCGGCTCGGCGATCAGGAGCGCGGCGTCCAGGTCCACCTGGCGCACGGCCTGGGTGAGCAGGTCCAGCTTGTAGTGGCCCCAGTTGGCCGGATGGGTCAGGGCGATGGCCCGGGGGTTCTCGCCCTGCTGCTCGCAGACCCGGTCGACCGACCAGCGCAGCACCCGGGCCATCAGCATCTCGGCCGCGTACGGCGTGCCGCCGAGGATGATGGGCGTGGGATCGCCGACGCGGCGCTTGAACTCGCGGGCCACCCGGCCCGGATCGGTGGTCGCCCGGCGGGTGGCGGCCTCGCCCACCAGGATCTCGCCGTCGTCGCGCAGGAACACGACGGACGGAACCGAGGCCGAACGGTTGCCCAGGGTCAGCGCCTCCACGACCCCGCCGCGCTCTGCTGCCGCTGCGGTGTAGGTCGTGCCGAGGTCGATGCCGAGGTGGTAAGCCATGCGTTGCTCCTCGGGCGCGGTCAGCTCCGCAGCCCTGGTGGTAGCCCGCGGGGCCTCCCGCCGCCAGTCGGGCCATGACGAAGGACGAAACTAGCCGCCCCCGGACCGCCTGCGCGACCGCACCCCCGGATCCGGCGGGCTAGCCGTCGAGGCCGGCCAGCGTGCGGGCCTGGACCAGCACGGCGTCGAACATCGGCTCGGTCAGGCGGCCCGTGAACGTGTTCTGCTGGCTCACGTGGTAGCTGCACACGATGGTGCGGCCACCGGGTGCGTCGACCTGCGCGCCGTGGGCGAACGCCGGTCGCGGCCGCACGCCCAGCAGCCCGCAGAGCACCTGGTAGCCGAACTGCCCCAGGGCGACGAACACCCGTACCTCGGGCAGCAGCGCCAGCTCGCGCTCCAGCCAGGGCCGGCAGCGGTCGCGCTCCTCCGGCGTGGGCTTGTTCGCCGGCGGCGCGCAGCGGACCGGTGCGGTGATCCATACGCCGGTCAGAGCCAGCCCGTCGTCCCGTGATACCGACGTCGGCTGGTTGGCCAGCCCGGTGCGCCACAGCGCGGCATAGAGGAAGGTGCCCGACCGGTCGCCGGTGAACATGCGGCCGGTGCGGTTGGCGCCGTGGGCCGCGGGAGCCAGGCCAACGATCACGATCCGGGCCTCGGGATCGCCGAAGCCCGGAACGGGCCGCGCCCAGTACTCCTCGTCCTTGAACGCGGCCCGGCGCTCGGCCCCCACCTGCTCGCGCCACGCCACCAGCCGGGGACAGGCGCGACAGGCCGTGACCTCGGCCTCCAGCCGGGCCAGGGCGCCGCGGGACGGGGGTGTCGCCGGGTCTTCCACTCCGCCTGACGATAGGTTGAGTTGGCGATGCCCCGAGCCGAGCGCACCCCCTCGACGCGTCCCGACCGCAAGACCACCGGCCGTCGCCGCGCGCCCAGCGCCACGCTGGTGCTGCTGGTCAGGCACGGCGCGACCGAGACGACGGGCAAGGAGCTGCCGGGCCGCGCTCCGGGGCTCCACCTGTCCGACACCGGGCGCCGCCAGGCCGAGGACGTGGCCGGTCGCATCTCGGCCATGGCCCAGCCACCGCCGGACGACCTGCCCAAGGGCAACGGCCAGCGGCCGAAGCCGCCGCGCGTCGCCGCCGTCTACGCCTCCCCGCTGGAGCGGACCCGGGAGACCGCGGCGCCCATCGCCGAGGCCCTCGGCCTCGACGTCGTGCCCGACGAGGGCCTCCTCGAGCTGGACATGGGCGAGTGGACCGGTATGGAGCTCAAGGCGGCCATGAAGCGCAAGGAGTGGGCCACCATCCAGCGCTACCCCAGCGGGTTCGCCTTTCCCGGCGGCGAGTCGTTCCTGGCCATGCAGACCCGCATGGTGTCGACGCTCGACCGGCTGCGGGTCGCGCATCCGGGCGAGACCGTCGTGGCCGTGTCCCACGCCGACCCCATCCGGGCCGCGGTGGCCCACGCCATGGGCACCCACCTCGACCTGTTCCAGCGGGTCGTGGTCTCGCCCTGCTCGCTCACCGCCATCGCCTACGGCGACGGCGGCCCGATCGTGCTCAAGGTCAACGACACCGGGACGGGCGGCCCCCTGGTGGCGTCGTGACGATGGGCGAGTCGTACGACTTCCCGCGTGCCGAGGTGTTCTGGCCCGGCGCCGAGGGACCGCCCGGCAAGCGCGTGTTCTTCCTCGCCGGCGGGGACGAGGCCGGCCTGGTCTACCTGCGCTGCGAGAAGCAGCAGGTCGCAGCCCTGGGCGAGTACCTGCTGGCGCTGCTGGACGACCTGTCGCCCGACGTCGAGCCCGTCGAGGGCCACGGCTCGGTCACGCCCCTGCCCTTCGCCTGGGACGTCGGGTCCATCGGGGTGAAGTACGACGAGCCCGAGGGCCGCATCGTCGTGGTCCTGGAAGAGCTCGTGGCCGAGGACGCCAAGCCCGCCACCGCCCGCTTCTGCTTCACGCTGCCCCAGGCCAAGGCGTTCGGGCGCTTCGCCCTCGACCTGGTGTCCAAGGGCCGGCCCGACTGCGGGTTCTGCGGGCTGCCGATCGATCCCGACGGCCACGCATGCCCGCGGATGAACTGACCCCGCGGGCGGGCCTGGCGTCACTGGACATCCTCCGCTCCGGGGAGGTGGAGGTGCTCGGGCGCATGCCGTGGAGCTCGAACGCCACGCTCCTGGTCGACGTGCGGGCCGACGGCGGCTGCCTGCGGGCGGTCTACAAGCCCCGCCGGGGCGAGCGGCCGCTGTGGGACTTCCCGGCCGGACTGGACCGGCGCGAGGTGGCGGCCTACGAGCTGTCCGCCTGGCTGGGCTGGGACATCGTGCCCGAGACGGTCCTCCGCGAGGACGACGGCCTGCCGTTCGGGGCGGGGTCGCTGCAGCGCTTCGTCCCCTTCGACGTGGACGAGCACTACTTCACCCTGCTGGAGGACCCGGACCGGCACGCCGTGCTGCGCACGATCTGCTGCTTCGACCTGCTGGCCAACAGCGCCGACCGCAAGGGCGGGCACTTCCTGGCGGGCGAGGACGACCGGGTGTGGGCGGTGGACAACGGCCTCACGTTCCACAGCGAGACGAAGCTGCGCACCGTGATCTGGGACTTCGGGGGCGAGGCCATCGACGACCACCTGGTGGAGGGCGCCCGGCGCCTGCTGCACGAGGGCCCGCCCCCGGCGCTGGAGGGCCTGCTGGACGACGACGAGTGCGGCGCCCTGGTCGCCCGCGCCCGCCGGGTCACGGCCAAGCCCAAGTTCCCGGTCGACACCACCGGCCGCCGCTACCCCTGGCCCCTGGTCTGACCCGGGAGGCCCCGGCCGGGCCGGCGAGGGAGGTCAGTTGTCGTCGGGGTCGGGCCCGCTGTCGGCGTCGACCTCCAGGTCGGCGGCCGCATCGGACTCCAACGCCTCGATGTCCGCCTCCGTGATCGAGATGAGGTCGTCGGGCAGCGGGTGGAGGTAGGCGAACTCCTCGGGCTGGCGGCGGTCCAGCCAGTCGTCGAACTGGGACGACGTGAGCGGCGGGCAGACCACGAAGCCCTGGGCCAGGTCGCAGCCGAGCGCGGTGAGCAGGTCCCAGCCCTCCCGGGACTCGACGCCCTCGGCCACCGTCACCAGGCCGAGGTCGCGGCCCAGGGCCAGCACCGAGCGGGCGATGGCCCGGTCGGACTCGTCCACCGTCATGCGGGCGATGAACGACTTGTCGATCTTGATCTCGCCGATGGGCAGCCGGCGCAGGTGGGCCAGCGACGAGTAACCGGTGCCGAAGTCGTCGCACGACAGGCGCACGCCCAGCTCGTTGAGCCCGTAGAGCACGTCGACCGACCGGGTCGACTCGCTCATCACCATGCTCTCGGTCAGCTCCAGGGTGAGCGACGACGGGGGCACGCCCGCCTCCTCCAGGACCGCGGACACGTCGTCCACGAGATGCAGGTCCAGGAGGTTGCGGGCCGACAGGTTGACCGCCACGGACAGGTCCAGGTTCATGTCCCGCCAGTGCCGGCACTGGGCCAGCGCCTTGCGCATCACCACCATCGTCAGGGCGCGGATGTCGCCGGTGTGCTCGGCGATGGTGATGAACTCGTCGGGCCGGACCCGGCCGAGGCGCATGTGGTTCCAGCGCACCAGCGCCTCGGCGCCGCGCACGATGCCGGTGGCCAGCTCGACCTTGGGTTGGAAGCAGACGTCGAGCCCGTCGCTCTCCAGCGCCTCCCGCAGGTCGGCGGCCAGCGCCAGGCGCCGCGGGGTGGCGGGGTCGTGGACCGGGTCGTACAGCTCCCAGCCGCTGCGGTGGCGCTGGGCGGTGTCGGCCGCGATGTGGGCCCGCTGGACCAGCGACGCCACGTCGATGGCCTGCTCGGGATAGACGGCGATGCCGATGTTCACGCCCAGCGCCAGCAGCACCCCCTCGGTCTGGAACGGCGGATCGAAGCCGGCGATGAGCAGGCGGGCCGCCCCGACGACCTCGTCGGCGTCGGCCACGCCGGGCATCACGATGGCGAACTGCTCGCCGCCCAGCCGGGCCAGCACCGCGGTCTCGGGCAGCAGGCCCTTGATCCGGGCGCACGCCTGGATGATCAGGCCGTCGGCACTGCGGTGGCCGAAGGCGTCGACCACCTGGCTGAACGAGTCCAGGTCCAGCACGATGAGCCCGACCCGGCCCCGGTCCTCGTAGGCCTCCTCCAGCGCCAGCGCGAGCTGCTCGGTCAGCTTGGACCGGTTCGGCAGCCCGGTGAGCGGATCGTGCAGCGCCTGGTGCGCCCGCTCGGCCGCCTCGCGCTCGAGCCGCTGGAACAGCACGCCGTTCTCGATGGCGATCGACGCCTGGTCGGCCAGCGACCCCAGCAGCGACGCATGGCCGTCGCCGAAGAGGGCGGCGGCCTTGCGCTTGGCCTGGGTCACCACGAGCGCCCCGACGACCGAGCGGTCCGTGCCCGTGATGGGCGCGGCCAAGGCCCGGATCGAGGTCAAGGCCTTGAGCCACGGCGGACAGTTCTGGCCCATGTTCACGCGGCACGGCACGCCGTCGGGCATGAGCGCCCGCACGTCGGCGATGTGGTCGGCCACGGACACGTCGGTCTCCTGCGGCCCGGACAGCCCGAGGCCGATACGCCGCGCCGGCTCGTCGTCGCCCACCGGGCGCAGCAACAAGACGGCGTCGTCGGCCCGCAGCAGGTTGCGAGCGGCTTCGAGGACGGAGTTGGTGATCTCGGCCAGGTCGGTCGAGCGCACCACCGACGAGACGAACTCGTAGTGGGTCTGGAGCCGGCGGTGGCGCTGCGCCAGGCCGGTGTAGATGCGGTTCGAGGCGTAGCAGGCCACGCCGACCGCGAAGAGCAGGAGGGCCACGTGGGGGTGCTCCCAGAGGGTTGTCGCCAGGCCGATGCCGATGGCGGCGTTGAGCACGCCCGCCAGTGCCTGCGAACGGATGATCACGACCATGGCCCGCCCGCCGGGCCACTTGCGCCCGACGAGGGTGACGGCGATGGCGAGCGCGCCGGCCGCGGTGGCGTAGCTGGTGAACAGCGCGGCGAGCAGGGCGAACGCGCCCCGCACACCCACCGGGTCCGCCTCGCCCAGCACGAGGCGGAAGACGATGATCGCGGTGATGGTCTGGGCGGCGTGGACGGAGACCTCGTAGAAGAACTCGCAGAAGCGCCGCTGGCGGGTGACGAGAAGGACGACGGTGACGCCGACCACACGGGCCAGCACCATCTGGGAGGGGTCGCCGTAGACGAGCCCGACCGACAGGGGGACCAGCGCCAGCATGTAGCCGTACAGCTCGCCCTGGCGACGCTCGACCCAGACGCCGAACGCCTCACAGGCCAGGAAGGCGAGACCCAGCCACACCGCGCTGACGTGCAGGGGCGCGCCCGGGAGCGGCTGCTCCCCGACCAGGACCAATCCGTACAGGACGGCCGAGATCGCCAGGAGCGCGATGCCGACCGCCAGCACGGTCCGATTCATCCGACGCGCTTCATCCCCCGACAAGATTCGTTACCCCTCCCCTTCCCCGAGAGAAGTCCGCCCGTGGCACCGTGCCGCACCGTCACGTAAGCGGTCAAGACTCCGCGTGGGCTTTTTCCCTGCTAGGACCCAGTGTTGGGGGATATCCGCACGCGTCGCGGTCAAGATGTCACGGAGACGTCACAACCGGGCCCAGCACACGGTCGAGATACGGGTTGGCGAAGCGGCCCTCGGGATCCAGCCTGGACCGCACCCGCTGGAAATCGTCCCACCGCGGATAGCGCGGCGCCAGTGTCTCCGAGCGTTGGAAGTGGAGCTTGCCCCAGTGCGGCCGGCCGCCGTAGCTGTCCATGATCCGCTCGACGCCCGAGAAGTAGGCGTCGTAGGGCGTCCCCTTGTACACGTGGACGGCGATGTAGCCCGTCTCGCGGCCGTAGGCGGTCGACAGCGGGATGTCGTCGGGCGCCACCACCCGCACCTCGACCGGGAAGCTGATCTGCATGCCGATCTCGTCCACGAGCCGCCGCACCCGGTTGAGCGCCTCGGGCAGGGCCTCGCGGGGGATGGCGTACTCCATCTCGTAGAAGCGCACGGTGCGCGGACTGGTGAACACCCGGTCGGACCGGTCCACGTAGTCGAGCTTGCCGGTGTTGGGGATGATCTTGGCCAGCCGCGGGATGAGCGACGGGCGCCACCGGCCCACCCGGCACAGCACGCCGAAGGCGTAGTTGCTGAGCGCCATGTCGTCGACCCACTCCCGCACCTTCGGGCGGGGCCGGGCCGGCTCGTCGGTGCGCTGGTTCCGCTTGGTCAGCGCCCAGCGGGTGTGGGGCACCCAGTAGAACTCGTAGTGGTCGTTCTCGGCGACCAGGGTGTCGAGGTCGGCCAGCACCTCGTCCACCGGCACCGGCTCCTCCACGGCATGCAGGCGGAAGGCGGGCACGCACTGCAGCGTGACGGTCGAGACCAGCCCCAGCGCCCCCAGCCCGGCTCGGGCGGCGGCGAACACGTCGGGGTTCTCGTCCCCGTGGTCGGGCGCGCTGGCCTCCACGACCGAGCCGTCCCCGGTCACCAGGCGCAGGCCCACGATCTGCGAGGACAGGTTGCGGAAGCGCAGGCCGGTCCCGTGGGTCGCGGTCTGGGTCGCGCCCGAGATCGACTGGCGGTCGATGTCGCCCATGTTCTCCAGCGCCAGGCCCCGGGCGTCGAGCTCGTCCGACAGCCGGTGCAGCGGGATGCCGGCCTCGACGGTGACCAGGCGGCGCTCGGCGTCGTGGCTCAGCACCCGGCCGTAGCCGGACAGGTCGACCAGTGTGCCGTCGGTGCAGGCGATCGAGGTGAAGCTGTGGCCCGCTCCCACGGCCTTGACCCGGCGGCCGGCGCCCGCGGCCTGCTTGACCAGATCGACGAGGTCGGCCTCGCTGGTCGGCCGGGCCACCTCGACGGGGGCGCACGCCTGGTTGCGGGCCCAGTTGGACCAGTTGGCGCGGTCGGCGAGGCGCGGAGCGCGGGCGGCGGCGGTCATGGACGCAGCGTAGGCCCGCCAGGGGTGCCGGGCGGCGGGTGCGGGTAGGGATGGTCGGGTGAGATGGAGACGCACCGATTCGAGCCACTACGAGCGCAGGGGCGGGGGTGGCCTGGGCGGGATCGGCCTGCCGGTCACCGCGGGCGGCGGCGTGATCGGCCTGCTGGTGTTGCTGGCGACCGTGCTGCTCAACGGCGGCGGGGGTGGCGCCGGCGGCATGGGCGACCTGCTCCAGGACGGGGCGCAGGCCCCCGGGCCGGAGACCGAGGAGGACCAGTTCATGGAGTTCCTCACCGAGGACATCCAGGGCCAGTGGGCCGACATCTTCGCGGCCGAGGGCCAGGAGTACACCTACGCCACGGTCAACAGCTTCAACGGCTCGGTCAACACCGGCTGCGGGCCGGCCAGCGCCTCGACCGGGCCGTTCTATTGCCCGGCCGACAGCCAGGTGTACCTCGACCTGGGGTTCTTCGACGAGCTGAAGTCGCGCTTCGACGCCCCCGGCGACTTCGCCCAGGCCTACGTGGTGGCCCACGAGCTCGGCCACCACGTCCAGAACCTGGACGGCACCAGCGCTCAGGTCCGGGAGCGCGAGCAGTCGGCCGGGTCGGAGGAGGAAGCCAACGAGTGGTCGGTCCGCCTGGAGCTCCAGGCCGACTGCTACGCGGGCGTGTGGGCCCACACGGTGGCCGAGCGCAGCCGCCAGGACGGCAGCGAGGTGGCCCTGGAGGACGGCGACATCGAGGAAGGCCTCGCCGCCGCCCAGGCCGTCGGCGACGACCGCCTCCAGGAGCAGGCAGGCGTCGACGTTCGGCCCGAGACCTGGACCCACGGGTCCTCCGATCAGCGCATGCGCTGGTTCCGGACCGGCTACGACTCCGGCGACCCCGCCGACTGCGACACGTTCTCCGCCTAGCGGAGGATGGGCAGGGCCGCCTCAGCGGCCCTGCAGGGCCTCCAGCAGCTGGGGCAGGACCTTGTGGACGTCGCCCACGATCCCGAGGTCGGCGACCGAGAAGATCGGGGCCTCGGCGTCCTTGTTGATGGCGATGATGTTCTTGGCGCCCTTCATGCCCACGAGGTGCTGCGTCGCGCCGGAGATGCCGGCGGCGATGTAGACGTTGGGCTTGACCACCTTGCCGGTCTGGCCGACCTGGTAGCTGTAGGGCACCCAGCCGGCGTCCACGATGGCGCGGGAGGCGCCGGGGGCGCCCTTGAGGGCACGGGCCAGGTCCTCGATGATCTGGTACTTCTCGGCCGCGCCCAGGCCACGGCCGCCGGAGACGACCACCGCGGCCTCGTCCAGCTTGGGGCCCGTGTGCTCCTCGACGTGGCGGTTCTTGACCTTGGCGGTGCCGTACTCGGGCACCTCGATGGTCACGACCTCGGCCGGGCCGCCGCCGGACTCCTCGGCCGCGAACGACTTCGGCCGGATCAGCGCCAGGTGCGGGCCGCTGCCCGTGAAGCGGGTGCGGACCAGCTTGGTGCCGCCGAACACCGGCTCGGTGACGACGACCGAGTCGCCGTCCGCGGCGATGTCGATGTTGTTGGTGAGCACCGGCTGGTCCAGCGCCACCGACAGGCGGGCGGCCACGTCGCGGCCCTCGTAGGTGGTGCCGAACAGGATGAGGTCGGGTCGCTCGCCGCCCTCGATCAGCTTGGCCAGGGCCGAGGCGGCCGGGATGCCCGGCGTGCTGCCCTGGAGGTCGCCGGTGGCGTAGATCTTGGTGGCGCCGTGGGCGCCGAGGGCCGCGGCGATGGTGTCGCCGTCGCCGTCGCCGTAGACCGCCTCGACGGTGCTGCCCAGCTCGCGGGCCTTGGTGAGGATCTCCAGCGTGATGGGGGCGACCTTGCCGTCGGCTGCCTCGGCGTAGACCCAGATGCGGTTCAGAGCCATGTCTGTCGTGTCTCCTGCGTTCTCGTCGCGATCGCTGCTGCGCCCGGGTCAGATGACCTTGAGGTTTTCGAGGTAGGCGACGATCTTGGCGTAGCCCTCGCCGTCGTCCTCGACGATCTCGCCGGCCTCGCGGGCCGGGGCGTCGTCGACCGAGACGATCTCCTGGCCGGCGCCGGCGTTGCCCACGGTGGCGGCGTCGATGCCCAGGTCGGCCAGCGTGAGCTGGTCCACCGGCTTGGACTTGGCCGCCATGATCCCCTTGAAGCTCGGGTACCGGGGCTCGACCACGCCCGCGGTCACCGACACGAGGGCGGGCAGCGTGGTCTCGACCTCGTCGTAGCCCAGCTCGGTCTGGCGCTGGACGCTGACGGTGTCGCCCGAGATCTCGACGTGCTTGGCGAAGGTGATCGAGGGCAGGCCCAGCAGCGCCGCCACCTGCTCGGGGACGGTGCCGGTGTAGCCGTCGCTGGACTCCGTCGCGGCCAGGACCAGGTCGGGCTCGGCCCGCTTGATCGCCGCCGCCAGGACCTTGGCGGTGTCGAGCGCCCCGGCGCCGGAGAGGGCGTCGTCGGAGACGAGGATGGCCTTGGCGGCCCCCATGGCCAGCGCGGTGCGCAGGCCCGCCGTCTCGCCGTTGGGGGCCATGGACACGAGGGTGACGTCGCCACCACCGGCCGCGTCGGCAAGCTGGAGGGCCATCTCGACGCCGTAGCTGTCGGACTCGTCGAGGATCAGCTTGCCGCTGCGGTCGAGGGTGTTGTCGGCCTCGAGCTTCCCGGGCTCAGCGGGATCCGGGATCTGCTTCACGCATACGACCACGTTCATGGCCTGCCATGCTGCACCCCTCCTGGCGAGGGGTCCAAATCGCTACCTCGTAAGTGACCGCTCGGTAACCCGACGGGAAGGGTAGTTTCCCGGCGCTGTGAAGGTGCTGCTCCTCGTCAACTCGGTGGCGTCGTCGGTGACGCCGCGTAGCCGTGTCGTGATCGGCAAGGCCCTCTCCGCCGACCACGACGTCACGGTGGCCGAGACCAGCCGGCGGGGCCACGCCACCCGCCTGGCCCAGGGTGCGGCGGCCACCGGGACCGACGTCGTGGTGGTGCTCGGCGGCGACGGCACGCTCAACGAGGCCGCCAACGGCCTGGCCGGGACGGCCACTGCGCTGGCCCCCCTGCCGGGCGGGTCGACCAACGTGTTCGCCCGCACGATCGGGCTGCCCAACGACCCGATCGAGGCCACCGGCGTCCTGCTCGACGCCCTGGCCCGGCACTCGATCCGCCGGGTGGGGCTGGGCTCGGTCAACGGGCGCTACTTCCTGTTCCACACCGGCGTCGGCTTCGACGCCGCGGTGGTCGAGCAGGTGGAGCGGCGCTCGGCGCTCAAGCGCTACGCGGGGCATCCGCTGTTCGTCTACGCCGGGTTCGACACGTGGATCCGCCACTACGACCGCAGCCGGCCCCGCTTCGCCGTCCACTTCCCCGGCGACGGCGGCGAGGGAGCCGTGATCGACGACGCGTACCTGACCATCGTGCTCAACACCAACCCCTACACGTTCCTGGGCAACCGGCCGCTGAACCTGGCCCCCGAGGCCACGCTCGACCGGGGATTGGCGTCGGTCACGGTCCGCACGATGGCGGCCACCCGCTTCCTCCCGGCCATCGCCTCGGCCCTGGGAAAGGGCAAGCAGTTGCGCCGCAGCCGCTGGGTGGACCATCGCACCGACGTGGAGTGCCTGACCGTCCGGGCGTACGGGCCGGTCCCCTACCAGGTCGACGGCGACCATCTCGGCGACGCCGAGCTTCTCCGCTTCCGGCACGAGCCGGACGTGCTCGACCTGGTCCTGCCCTAGCCCTGCGGTGCCTGGCCGTCACGGCCGAGGGCGGACAGGGCCACGTCGGGGGCGTTGGTGACGATGCCGTCCACACCGATCCCGTCGAGCCAGCGGATGCGCTCGGGGTCGTCGCAGGTCCAGGTGTTGACGGCCACCTCCTCGCGGTGCGCCTGCTCGACCAGCTCGGGGGTGACGAAGGAGTGGTGGGGGTGCAGCGCCTGGTGGCCGTGGGCCACGACCCGGGCGAGCGGGTCGTCGCCCCCGATGATCAGCCAGCCGGTCACCAGATCGGGCGCCAGCTCCTGCACCCGGTCGATCGACGGGAGGTGGAAGCAGGAGACCACGAACCGCTCCCGCTCCTCCGCCGGGCGGGCGGCCAGCACGCCGACCACCGCGTCGACGAAGCCGAGCGTCGCGTCGAAGTCGGGATCGTCCGGCCAGTTCTTGATCTCGACGTTCACCAGCCGCAGACCCCGGCACGCGTCCAGCGCGCCGGCCAGATCCGGGATCTCGTCGGGCAGCTCGGCCCTACCCAGCGTCACCACCGCCCGGCCGTCGGGCAGGTGGGCGTCGTGGGTGACAGCGAAGCCGCCATCGGCCGTGCGGCGCACGTCGAGCTCCACTCCATCGGCCCCGGCGGCCGAAGCGGCACGGAACGAAGCGACGGAGTTCTCCGCCGCCACGAGGGGCGCGCCTCGGTGCCCGATAACGAGTGACACGAACTTGTCCTTTCGATGAGGAAAAAAGTCCTTGCTGTCAAACGAGACAGCCAGTATCTTTGCTCCGTCGCAGCCACACGCATTCCGTCACTTATCGCGGTGGCATGTGAAACTCGTCACAAATCGGTGACCCGAATCCGCCGTGGAGGTCCCGTGGCCCTGACGCAGAGCCGCAGTTTGTCCCTGACCATCGAACGCGACGACTGGCGCGATCAAAGCGCCTGTCGTGACACAGATCCCGACCTGTTCTTCCCCGTGGGCACCACCGGGCCCGCGATCGAGCAGATCGAGAACGCCAAGGCCGTCTGCCGTGTGTGCGACGTCCAGAAGCAGTGCCTCGACTTTGCCCTGACCACCAACCAGGACAGTGGCATCTGGGGCGGCACCTCCGAGGAGGAGCGCCGAGCCCTGCGCCGCCAGTGGGTGGCGCGCAACCGCAAGAGCGCCTGACCGGCGCAGTCGCCCTCGACCGAGCGGGGGCACACCACGAATTCGGCCTCGCCCCCGCGGCGGGGCCGTTCTCGTTCCTGGGGTCACCGCGGCAGCGTTGCCCTGGTCACAGCGGCAGCGGCGCGGGCCCGACCAGGCCGTCTTCGTCGCCGGGGTCCACCGGGATCCGCAGCCAGACCTCGGCGCCCCGGCGGTCGCCCTCGCCGTCGCCCGACACGATCGAGAACTCGCCGCCCAAATCGCTGGTGACCAGCGAGCGCACGATCGACAGCCCCAGCCCGCTCGCCGCCTCCGGTGAGAACCCCTCGGGCAGCCCGACCCCGTCGTCGGTCACCCGCAGGGTCAGCGACTTGCCGTCGCGCTCGATCGTGACCTGCACCCGGCCCGGGCGCCCGCGCAGATCGACCTCCTGGGGATACGCGTGGTCCACCGCGTTCTGCAGCAGCTCGTTGAGCACCACCGCCAGCGGCGTGGCCACCGCGGCGGGCAGCACGCCCTCGTCGGCCGAGTCGTCCACGAAGAAGTGGATCGGGTGGTCGGAGGTGATCATGTCCTGGACCATGCTCACGATCGGCCGGGCCACCTCGATGAACGGCACGTCGTCGCCCGCCTCCCGGGACAGGATCTCGTGCACCAGGGCGATCGAGCGGATGCGGCGCACCGACTCCTCGATCGCCGTGCGGGCCTCCTCGGTGCCCAGACGGCGGCCCTGGAGCCGCAGCAGTGACGAGATGGTCTGCAGGTTGTTCTTCACCCGGTGGTGGATCTCGCGGATGGTCTGGTCCTTGGACAGCAGCAGCAGGTCCCGCCGGCGCAGCTCGGAGATGTCCCGCAGCAGCACCACCGCGCCCGTCACCGTGCCCTGGTCGAGCAGGGGGATGCCCCGCATGAGCACGGTGATGTCGATGCCGCGGGGCAGCTCCTCGGTGACCGGCCGGCCGAGGGCGAAGCAGGTCGCCACGACCTGCTCCTCCAGGCCCAGCTCGGAGAAGCGCAGGCCCTCGGCGTTGGCGTGCACGCCCAGCCGGTGCAGGGTCGACACCGCGTTGGGCGACGAGTACTCCACCCGGCCCGAGGCGTCGATGACGATGACGCCGTCGCCCACCCGCGGCGCCTCCTCGGCTTCGACGTCGTCGGCGTCGAAGGGGAAGTCGCCCGTGGCGATCATGCGGGCGAAGCGGTTGAACACGTCGACGTAGGTGCGCTCCAGCTCGCCGGGCTGGCGCCCGAACGCGGTCGCCGACTCGCGGGTGAGCACGCCGATGACATTGCCCTCGTAGCGAATGGGGATGCACAGCACCCGCACCCGCTCCTTGAGCTTGGAGATCGTCATCTCGCCCTCGATGATCTCGCCCAGCCGGTAGGCCCGGGCCACCAGCGGGCGGTCCTCGTCCTCCAGCACGGTGCCGACCCAGTCGGCCCGGTAGACGGTCTGGGCCGTGGTCGGGCGCACCTGTCCCAGCACCACGAAGCGGCTCCCACCGCCGTCGCGGGGCTCACCCACCACCCCGAACAGCAGCAGGTCGGCGAAGCAGAAGTCGGCCAGCAGCCCCCAGCTCGCGGCCAGCCGCTGCAGGTGCACGATCCCCTTGTTGTCGAGCCGGGTGAAGAACCGGGCGAGCTCAGCGAGGCTGGCCATCGCCCAAGAGTCTGGCAGCACCTACCTCCAGAGCGACGCGCCCAGCTCCAAGAGGCCTGCGAGGTCGGTGATGTCGTGGTCGGCGTAGGGGATGGTGGCGACGACGTCCGCGCCCGCGGCCAGCTCGGCCCGCTGCTCGGCCTCGCGGGTGGCGACCACGCGGAAGTTGAGGAAGCTCTCCCCCACCTCGCCCAGCACCCGGGCCACAGCGGCCGGGTCCGCCTCGATCGGGACGGCGGCGGCCAGGTCCTGGGGGTCGGCGCACAGGCGCCGGGCCACCACGGCAGCGCGCCGGTCCTCGAACCACGCCGGCAGCACCTTGTTGAGCACCACCGCGCCCAGCGGGAAGCGCCGGTCCCGCAGCGCCTCGATGAAGAACTCGGCCTCGCGCACCGGGGCCGCCTCCAGCGTGGACACCACCACGAACGTCGTGCGCTTGTCCGACAGCGTGCGGGTCACGGCCTTGGCCCGCTCCACGAAGCCGTCGTACATGGTCTGGAAGAGCAGGAAGAACTCGGCGATGTCCTGGAGGAACTGCGAGCCGAGGATGCGGTCCGCCACGGTGTAGAAGGGCCGGGACGCCATGGTGAACACCCGGCTGCGGGCGGGCACGGTGAGCCAGCGCAGCAGGCGGCTGGAGAAGAAGTCGGCCATGCGCTCGGGCGCCTCGAGGAAGTCGATGGCGTTGCGGGTGGGCGGGGTGTCCACCACGATCAGGTCGTAGCGGCCCGAGGCGTGGATCTCGTAGAGGCGCTCCATGGCGATGTAGTCGTGGCTCTGCACGAAGCGCGCGGTGATGTTCTCGTACAGCGGGTTGGCCAGGATGGCGTCACGGGTGGCGGCGTCGGGGGCATGGCTGCGGACCAGCTCGTCCCAGGACTGCTTGGTGTCGAGCATCGCCGCCCACAGCTCGCCCCGGGGCTCGACGCCGGCGGCCGCGAACGTCTCCGGCGGGACCTGGGTCTCGACGTTGCCGAAGCGCTCCAGGCCGAGGGCGTTGGCCAGGCGCCGGGCCGGGTCCACGGTGATGACCAGCACCTTGCCGCCCAGGCGGGCCGCGGCCATGGCCGCGGCCGCGGCGGCGGTCGTGGTCTTGCCCACCCCGCCGGACCCGCAGCAGATCACGATCTCCTTGGCCGCCAGCAGCGACTCCAGCGAGGTGGCGGGGCCGGTGGCTCGGCGGGCGGCAGCCATCGGGATCTCAGTACCCCAGCTCGGCGCCGAGCGACTCGGCGATCTGGCGGGTGGCCCGCACCCCGTGGGTGCGCTGGAACAGCTCGGGCACGTACATCAGCTCGACGCCCGGCGGCAGGCCCTCGCGCAGCGTGGTGAGGTGCTCGGCCCGGGTGCGGCGCAGCTTGACCGCCAGCTCGGCGCCGTCGAACACCGGCCCCACCGGACCACCCACCGCCGCGGCCAGGGCTTCGGCCGGCTCCGGCCGGCGCAGCACCCGGAAGACCTCTTCCTCGCCCCGGGTGAACAGCTCGGGCAGCACCCGGTTGACCACCACCGCGGCCACGTCCACCACGGTCTCGTCCCGCAGCCGGGCGGTCAGCTCCAGGGTCTCGGTGACCGGCATCTCCTCGGGCGTGGCCACGATGACCACGCCGGTCTGCTCGCGGTCGCCGAGGATGTCGAGCATCCAGCTGGTCTGGTCCCGGACCCTGCCCACCTGCACCAGGTCCCGCATGGCCTGGGGCGCGGCGAGCTGGCCCACGATGTGGCCCGACGCCGGGGCGTCCACCACGACCAGGTCGTAGTGCCGCTCCCGCACCTCGTGGCAGAGCTTGCCCACCACCAGGATCTCCTTGACCCCGGGGGCGGCGTTGGCCACGAAGTCGAAGGTGCGGGCCAGCGGGCCCAGCCGGGACAGCAGCGGCACCTTGAGGTAGACGCTCAGGTACTCCTTGAGCGACGCCTCGGTGTCCATGGACATGGCCCACAGCCCGGGCGCGATCTCCCGCTCCTTGAACTGGGTGGGGCCCGTCTCGAACGCGCCGGCCAGGTCGCCCTTGGCGTCGACCTCGCACAGCAGCGTGCGGATCCCCCGCGACGCCGCGAGCTGGCCGAGCGCCGCGGCCATCGCCGTCTTGCCGACCCCGCCCTTGCCGGTGACGAACAGCAGCCTGCGGTCGAGCAGGCCGGACGCCATCGGCTCAGCCGCCGAACCCGATGCGCCGCCCCGTCTCGCTCGAGCCGATCTCCACGTAGGCCACCTTGTCGACGGGGACGCCGAACTGGCGGCCGCGCCTGTCGGTCAGCCACAGCGTGCCGCCGTCCGCGAACGCCTTGTCGATGTGCTCGCGCACCGCTTCGCCGTCGGTGTCGTCGGCCAGCGACACCTCGAGCACGTTGGGCGAGCTCTTGACCCCGATGCGGACGTCCACGTCTTCCTCCTGTGTCAGGCGGCCGTCATCGTAGGGGGTGGTCCCCCGCATCTCCGACCCGAGCGGCCTCCGGCTCGTCCGGCTCGTCCGCC
>JBKPRS010000453.1:0-15278 GCA_046734695.1 Actinomycetota bacterium
CGTCCGGCGGTCCCTGCGCCGGGAGCTGGCGGTGGTCGACGACGACACCCTGGCCGACTACCCGGCCTCCGCGGGCGAGATCGAGGCGGTGGCGGTGGACGCGCTGGTGGGCCAGCCCGCCCGGGTCCTGGGCGTCGACCAGCCGGAGCCCGACGCCGTGGTCGTGGCGGTGCAGTCGGGCTGGGCCTGGCAGGTGCGCTGCATCCGGGCCGAGCTGCGGGGGGACGCCACCGTCCTCACCTACGTGGACTCCCATCCCTGTTGAGCCATTCCAGTTACAGAGCTCTGAAAGTGGCGCGACGTTCTCTGAACGTGCGCTGGCGCGAGGGGCACAGGCGGGTAACGTCCAACCCGTGGCGCTGCGCAAGATCATGGGTGTCGAGACCGAGTTCGGCATCATCGTGCGCGGCGCCGGGGAGTCCAACCCGATCGCCGCCTCGTCGGTCCTGATCAACGCCTACGTGCACGAGCTGGCCCGGGCGGGGGAGGGGCCCCGCACCACCCCCAAGGTGGGCTGGGACTTCGAGGACGAGCACCCCGACATCGACGCCCGGGGCTTCACGGCCGAGGGCACGCTGGCCCCCGAGGTCGAGACCCACCTGGTCAACGCCGTACTCACCAACGGGGCCCGGTACTACGTCGACCACGCCCACCCCGAGCTGTCGACCCCCGAGTGCGCCGATCCCCGCTCGATCGTCGTCTTCGACAAGGCCGCCGAGCTGATCCTGCAGCGCTCCATGCGGGCCGCCATCAGCGCCCTGCCCGAGGGCCAGGAGATCGTCGTCTACAAGAACAACTCGGACGGCAAGGGCAACTCCTACGGCTGCCACGAGAACTACCTGATGGACCGCCAGGTGCCCTTCGGGCGCATCGTGGCCCACGTGATGCCCCACTTCATCTCGCGCCAGGTGTACACCGGGGCCGGCAAGGTCGGCACCGAGGTGGCGGGCCTGACGCACGAGGACATCCCCTTCCAGCTCACCCAGCGGGCCGACTTCTTCGAGGAGGAGGTCGGGCTGGAGACCACGCTCAAGCGGCCCATCGTCAACACCCGCGACGAGCCCCACGCCGACGCCCAGCGCTACCGGCGGCTGCACGTCATCGTGGGCGACGCCAACCTGGCCGAGGTGGCGACGTTCCTCAAGGTGGGCACCACCGCCCTGGTGCTCTCCATGATCGAGGACGAGTTCCTGCCCCGCGACCTCACGCTGGCGGCCCCGGTGGCGGCGCTGCGCAAGGTGTCCTACGACGTGTCGCTCCGCCAGCCGCTCGACCTGGCCGACGGCACCACGATGACCGCGATCGAGATGCAATGGGAGTACCTCGATCGGGCCAAGAAGTACGCGGAGGAGCAGGGGCTGGACTGCATCGGCGCTCCCGAGATCGGCGCCGAGGTGCTGCGCCGCTGGGAGCAGGTGCTCATCGGGCTGGAGTCCGATCCCGACAGCGTGGCCGGCCAGGTCGACTGGGTGGCCAAGCGCCGGCTGATGGCGGGCTACCGCGAGAAGCACGGCCTGGGTTGGGACGACGCCCGCCTGGCGGCGATGGACCTCCAGTACCACGACCTGCGGCCGGAGCGCTCGCTGGCGGCCCGGGTGGGGCTGGAGCGCATCACCGGCGACGCCGAGGTGGAAGCGGCGGTCAGCGAGCCGCCGCACGACACCCGGGCCTACTTCCGGGGCAAGTGCCTCCAGCGCTGGGCCTCGCAGATCGTCGCCGCCAACTGGGACTCCATGGTGTTCGACATCGGCGGGGACCCGCTACGGCGGGTGCCGATGATGGATCCGACACGTGGAACCGAGGCACATGTGGGTAGGTTGATGGCCGAAAGCAGCAGTAGCGCTGAGTTGTTGGACCGGCTGGGCCAATGAGCAGACACGAGGTGCAGGGGCATGGCTGAGCGAGAGCTTAAGAAGAAGTCCACCCCCGCTCGTGAGGAAGAGGTCGTCGAGGAGACGCCCGCCACCTCCGAGCAAGGCGAGAAGATCAAGGCCGAGCTCGACGACCTGTTGGACGAGATCGACGAGGTGCTCGAGAGCAATGCCGAGGACTTCGTGAAGAGCTACGTCCAGAAGGGCGGCGAGTAGGCCTGACCCGGACGGGGCCGCAGCGCAGCGTTCCGCGACCTGACACATGGGCGCCTCCTCGTGAGGCGCCCATGTCGCGTCCGGGCCCGTGGGTTGACGACCTCGACCCCAGGGACCTGTTCCGCGGTGACTGCGAGTGGGCGGTCAACAGATAGCCTCCGTCGCGATGACGCTGCCCACCTTTCGAGCCGACGACGACCCCGGGCCGTCCTTCCTCGGCGTGCTGGCGCGCACCGGGGCCGCGCCCCGATGGGCCGAGGCCGGCCCTCAGGCCACGCCGATCGCCCACGCCCACGGCACCACCGTCGTGGCCATCCGCTACCGCGACGGGGTGGTCATGGCCGGCGACCGCCGGGCCACCTCCGGGAACCTGATCGCCCACCGCAACATGGAGAAGGTCTTCGCCGCCGACCGCCACTCGGGCGTCGCGATCGCCGGTGCTGCCGGTCCCGCGGTGGAGATGGTGAAGCTGTTCCAGCTCCAGCTCGAGCACTACGAGAAGGTCGAGGGCGTCCAGCTCTCGCTGGAGGGCAAGGCCAACCAGCTGGGCCAGATGGTCCGGGGGCACCTCCCCGCGGCCATGCAGGGCTTCGTCGTGGTGCCCCTGTTCGCCGGCTTCGACGTGCGCCGGGGCACCGGCCGCCTGTTCGAGTACGACGTCACCGGCGGCCGCTACGAGGAGAGCGACTTCGCCGCCACCGGCTCGGGCAGCCTGCACGCGGGCACGGTCATCAAGATGGGCTTCAGCCCGAACCTGGACCGCGACGCCGCGGTCGAGCTGGCCATCAACTCGCTCTTCCAGGCAGCCGACGAGGACTCGGCCACCGGCGGGCCCGACCTGGTGCGGGGCATCTACCCGGTGGTGGCGACCATCACAGCCGAAGGCTTCGTGCGCCTCGAGGACGAGGAGGTCGCCGAGCACTTCCGGGCCCTGCTGGAGCGGCTCACCACTCCGGGCAGGAGCACGACGGTCACGTCCCCGACGCCCACGATCGGCGGAGGTGAGCAGCGATGACCATGCCCTTCTACGTCCCGGCCGAGCAGATGATGAAGGACAAGGCCGACTTCGCGCGCAAGAACATCGCGCGGGGCAAGGCCCTGGTCGCCCTGCTCTACTCCGACGGCATCCTCATCGCCGCCGAGAACACTTCGGCCACCCTGCGCAAGGTCGCCGAGATCTACGACCGCATCGCCTTCGCCGGGGCGGGCAAGTACAACGAGTACGACCGGCTGCGCATCGCCGGAGTGCGCCACGCCGACACCAAGGGCTACCTCTACAGCCGCGAGGACGTCGACGCCCAGAGCCTGGCCAACGCCTACGCCCAGATGCTGGGCGACATCTTCACCCACGAGATCAAGCCGATGGAGGTCGAGATCGTGGTGGCGGAGCTGGGCATGGGCCAATCCGCCGACCGGCTGTTCCACATCTTCTACGACGGCACCGTCGTGGACGAGGAGGGCTTCACCGTCCTGGGCGGCAGCGAGGTCGAGGCCGTCACCGAGCGGGTCAAGCAGTCCTACGAGCCCGGCCGGTCGCTGGAGGATGCCCTGCGGGCGGCCGTGAGCGCCCTGGCCGGCCCGGAGCGCACCCTGTCCGCCGCCGAGCTGGAGGTGGCGGTGCTGGCCCGGGGCAACGGGCGCCGTGCCTTCCACCGTCTGTCCGACGAGGACGTGGCGGCCATGCTGGAGGGCGGCGAGGCCGCGGCCGCGGCCGAGCCCGAGAGCCCGGCCTCGCCCGAGCCGGCCACCGCCACGCTCCAGCCCGAGGCGACCGGCGAAACGGAGCCCGAGGCGACCGGCGAGACGGAGCCCGAGGCGACCGGCGAGACGGAGCCCGAGGCGACCGCGGACGACGAGCCGGACGCGCCGAGCGAGTCCTGACTGAGCCGGCGCCGCTCGCGGCGAGCCGGAGCTCAGTGGGAGCCGGCCAGCACCAGCAGGCGGCCCAGCAGCACCAGGGCGGCGATGAGGACCGTCGCCAGCAGGATCCAGACCTCCTTCGGCGCGCGCCCCAGCTCGTCATGGGCGCCGCCGCTCTCCTCCGGCTCCTGCTCGACCACGACCTGGCGGGCGACGTCCAGGTCCTCCTCGGCCACGAGCACCTCGACCGGCCCGACCGGGTAGGGGCCGTCGACGTTGCCGCGCAGCTCCCAGACGATCCCCTCCGCGCCCAGGTGCGCCGCGATGATGCGCGCCGCAACGGGATTGGCGGCCGTCGTCAACGGCACCATCGGTCCGATCGGCACCCGTACGACGGTAACCGCCCCGCTCCGTCCCTGCTCACATGGGTTCCGCGCGACCCTCGTCCTCCCGGCCTGGGCGCGGCGGTAGCGTGCGGGCGTGGAGCGACGCATCTTCGGCCTCGAGAACGAGTACGGCGTCACCTGCACGCTGCGGGGCCAGCGGCGGCTGAGCCCCGACGAGGTGGCCCGCTACCTCTTCCGCCGGGTGGTGTCGTGGGGCCGCTCGTCCAACGTCTTCCTGGCCAACGGGGCCCGGCTGTACCTCGACGTCGGCAGCCACCCCGAGTACGCGACGCCCGAGTGCGACTCGATCCTCGACCTGGTGACCCACGACAAGGCCGGCGAGCGCATCCTGGAGCAGCTCCTGGTGTCGGCGGAGGCCCGCCTGCGGGAGGAGGGCATCCGGGGCGTCATCTACCTGTTCAAGAACAACACCGACTCGGCCGGCAACAGCTACGGCTGCCACGAGAACTACCTGACGTCGCGGCGCGACGACTTCAGCCACTACGCCGAGGTGCTGATCCCGTTCTTCGTGTCCCGCCAGATCTACGCGGGCGCCGGCAAGGTCCTCCAGACGGCCCGGGGCGCGATGTACTGCATCGCCCAGCGGGCCGAGCACATCTGGGAGGGCGTGTCCTCGGCCACCACCCGCAGCCGGCCGATCATCAACACCCGCGACGAGCCCCACGCCGACGCCGAGCGCTACCGGCGCCTGCACGTCATCGTGGGCGACTCCAACATGAGCGAGTACGCCACGTTCCTCAAGGTCGGCGCCACCTCGATCCTGCTGCGGATGCTGGAGGACCCGTCGTTCGTGCTGCGGGACATGACCCTGGAGAACCCGATCCGGGCCATCCGGGAGATCAGCCACGACCTCACGGGCAAGCGCACCGTGCGCCTGGCCAACGGGCGGGAGGCCTCGGCGCTCGACATCCAGGGCGAGTATCTGGAGCGGGCCAAGCGCTACGCCGAGACCAAGGGCCTGTCCCCGCTGGAGGACAAGGCGCTGGCCATGTGGGAGTACTGCCTCAACGGGCTGGAGTCCGACCCGTTCAAGCTCGACCGCGAGTGCGACTGGGTGATCAAGCACAAGCTGATCGAGGCCTACTGCGCCAAGCACGACCTGCCGCTGAGCCACCCCAAGGTGGCGCTGATCGACCTGCAGTACCACGACGTGAACCGGGAGCGGGGCCTGTTCTACCGGCTCCAGCAGCGGGACATGGTCGAGCGGGTGACCACCGACGAGGCCATCGACGAGGCGGTCGAGACGCCGCCCCAGACCACCCGGGCCCGCCTGCGGGGCGAGTTCATCCGCCGGGCCAAGGAGCGCAAGCGGGACTACACGGTCGACTGGGTGCACCTCAAGCTCAACGACCAGGCCCAGCGCACCGTGCTGTGCAAGGACCCGTTCAAGGCCCGCGACGAGCGGGTCGAGCGGCTCATCGCCAGCCTGTAGCCCCGGGGTCCGGCGCGCATGCCGAGCTTCGTCACCGCCACCGTCACCGAGGTGCTGTCCGAGCGGCCGGGCCTGGCCCGGGTCGCCACCGACGCGGGCCGCGCCTACGCCCTCGTCGACCTGACCGGACCGGTGGCGGTGGGGGACCGGGTCGTGCTCAACACCACGGCCGTCGAGCTGGGCCTCGGCACCGGCGGCTGGCACGTCGTGCACTGGAACCTGGCCCGAGACGCCTGGTCCCGGCCCGGGCCGG
This sequence comes from Actinomycetota bacterium, assembly GCA_046734695.1. Lineage (GTDB taxonomy): Bacteria > Actinomycetota > Acidimicrobiia > Acidimicrobiales > VFJN01 > ZC4RG19. The sequence goes on from JBKPRS010000453.1 coordinate 6,040, forward strand.
GCCACATCGTGAAGCTGCGCTACACCAGCCTCCAGCACGACGCCGGGGCGGCCGAGGAGGACCATCCCGACCTGCCCGCCACGCTGCCGGGCGTGCCGGTCGTGGCCTGCTCGCTGCACAGCCAGGTGGCGGTGGTGGCGGCCGTGGCCCGCTCGCAGCGACCCGGCGCCCGCATCGCCTACGTGATGACCGACGGCGCCGCCCTGCCCCTGGCCCTGTCCGACCTGGTGCACGCGCTGCGGGAGCGGGGCGTCCTCGACGTCACCGTGACGGCCGGGCACGCCTTCGGCGGCGACCTGGAGGCGGTGGCCGTCCCCTCGGCGCTGGCCCTGGCCCACCATGTGGCCGGGGCCGACCTGGTGGTGGTGGGGATGGGACCGGGGGTGGTGGGCACCGCCTCCGCGCTCGGCACCACCGCGGTCGAGGTGGCGGGGATCGTCGACGTCGCAGCCTCGATGGGCGCCCGCGTGGCCCTGTGTTGCCGGGCCTCCAGCGCCGATCCGAGGGAGCGCCACCGGGGAGTCAGCCACCACGTGCGCACGATCCTCGACCTGGCCGCCACCCGCCCGGTGCTGCCGCTGCCCGCCGGGCTGGCGGCGGAGCTGGACGGCGCCACGGTGGTCGAGGGCCCGGACGCGGCCGAGGTGCTGGCCGCGCTCGACCTGGCGGTGACCACCATGGGCCGGGGCCCGGCGGAGGATCCCGCCTTCTTCGCGGCCGCCGCGGCGGCGGGGGAGTGGGCGGCGGGGGCGGTGCGCCAGCCCGAGAACCCCGACCACTAGCCTCGCCATGTGTCCGCCGCCAAGCTGGAACGCCTGCTCAACCTGACGGCGCTGCTGCTGGAGACGCCACGCCCGCTGTCGGCCCAGGAGATCCGCGAGCGGCTCGGCGCCTACCCCGACGAGCTCGAGGCGTTCCGGCGGTCGTTCGAGCGGGACAAGGACGACCTGCGGGCCATGGGCGTGCCGCTGGAGGTCCACGAGGTGCCGGGCTCGATCCCGGTGGTCGAGGGCTACCGCATCCCCAAGGACCGCTACTACCTGCGGGACCCGGGCCTCACGCCCGAGGAGCTGGCGGCGCTGCGCATGGCCGCGTCGGTGGTCCAGCTGGAGGGCCTGTCGGCCCGCGACGGCCTGTTGAAGCTGGGGGGCCTGGTGGGCGAGGCCGACGGCGGGCTCGGCCTGGCGGTGGGGGCGTTGCCCGCCGGCAACGTCGGCCCGCTGTTCGGCGCCATCGCCGCCCACACGCCGGTGCGCTTCACTTACCGGGGCGAGGCCCGCACTGTCGACCCCTACCGCCTCGACTTCCAGCGGGGCCGCTGGTACCTGAGCGGGTTCGACCACAAGCGCCAGGACGAGCGGGTGTTCCGCCTCGACCGGTTCGAGAGCGCCATCGAGGTGCCGGCCGGGCCCCGCTTCGAGCGCCGGCCCGGCCACGGTGCGCCCGGCGTCCAGCTGGAGCCGTGGCAGATCGGCGAGGCGGCCCCGGTCGAGGCTCGGGTGCTCGTCGACGCGCCCCAGGCGCCGTGGATCGTGCACCACCTGGGCCCGGCGTCGGTGGTGGAGGAGCGCCCGGACGGCTCGGTGGTCGTGACCATGACCGTGACCGCCCGCGACAACTTCCGCTCGTTCGTGCTCACGTTCCTGGACCACGCGGAGGTGCTCGAGCCCGCCGACCTGCGGGAGGAGATCGTCGGCTGGCTGAAGGCGCAGGTCGCGTGACGGCGCCCGCGGCCCGGACCAGCGCGCCCGACCGGGTGGCCCGGCTGCTGGCCGTCATCCCCTGGATCGCGGCCCAGGAGGGCCCGACGCTCGACGAGGTCTGCGCCCGCTTCGGCATCAGCCGGCGCAAGCTGGAGGAGGACCTGGCGGTCCTCACGCTGGTGGGCGTCCCGCCTTACACCCCCGACACGCTGATCGAGGTCACCATCGAGGGCGACCGGGTGTGGCTGCGCTTCGCCGAGGTCTTCGCCAAGGCGCTTCATCTGACCCCCGAGCAGGGCCTGGCCCTGGTGGCGGCGGGCACGGCCAGCCAGGGCCTGCCCGGCGGGGACAGCCACGGCCCGCTGGCGACGGCCCTGGCCAAGCTGGCCGAGGTGCTCGGGGTGGAGCCGGGCGAGGCCGTCTCCGTGGCGCTGGGCGAGACGCGGCCCGATGTCCTGGACGCGCTGCGGCGGGCCGTGGGCGAGGCCCGCCGGGTCCGCCTCGACTACTACGCCTACGGGCGCGACGAGCGCAGTACCCGCGACGTCGACCCGGTCGCGGTCTTCGCCCACGAGGGCTCGTGGTACGTGCGGGGCTGGTGCCACCAGGCCGGCGGCCACCGTCTGTTCCGGGTGGACCGGGTGGTGGAGGTCACCCCGCTCGACCACACCTTCGACGCCGCGACGCTGGCCGGCGCGACCGACTCAGGCGGGGTGTTCGCCGCCGGGCCCGAGGACCCGCGGATCACACTTGACGTAGCTCCGTCCGCACGTTGGGTGGTCGACACGTACCCGGTGGAGGACGTCCGCACCACCGAGGACGGCCGGCTGCGGGTGCGGCTCGCCGTGACGGCGACCCCCTGGCTGGAGCGGCTCCTGCTGCGCCTGGGCCCCGACGCCCGCGTGGTGGAGGCCGACGACCCTTTGCACCGGGAAGCGGGCCGCCGGGCCGCTGAGCGCATCCTGGACCGCTACGGCGGGGCATGAGCGGCAGCGCCCGGCTGGGAATCCCCTACGAATCCGGTCGGGGAGCACACCGATCGCCCGGGGCGCGCGCTAGCCTCCACGACGCCGTGCGTGACGTCTCCTCCCCCTCTGGTCTCTCTGGCGACGACCGGGGTGACGCACCAGGTACCGCCGTTGGCCGGCCTGCCGACCGCCGCGGACCTGGGCCTCGCCACCTTGCCGCCGACGGGGACGCGCGCCCGAGCATCCCGCTGCCGCGCACCAGCGGGGTCGCCGCCGCCCGGGCCCGGGCCCGCACCCCGGTCGACGGCAACGGCCGCGACGGCCGCGACGGGGGGCCGCCGGAGGACGCGTGGGCCGAGGACGCGGGCATGCAGCCCGAGATGAAGCCCCAGCGCAGCCTCCGCCGGACGGTCGTCGAGTGGGCCGCGGTCATCCTCGGCGGCATCCTCATCGCCCTGGTGGTCGAGGCGTTCCTGGTCCAGGCGTTCTGGATCCCGTCGCCGTCGATGGTGCCCACGCTGGAGGTGGGCGACCGGGTCCTGGTCAACAAGCTCGCCTACAAGCTCCACGACGTGCACCGTGGCGACGTCGTCGTGTTCACCCGCCCGCCGGCGGCGCGCAACGGCACTGACTCCGAGATCAAGGACCTGATCAAGCGGGTGGTCGCGGTGGGCGGCGACACGATCGAGGGCCGCGACGGCCGGGTCTACGTGAACGGTGAGCTCATCGACGAGCCCTACCTCGAACCGGGCACCCGCACCGAGACCCTGCCCCCGATGACCATCCCCGAGGGCCAGGTGTTCGTCATGGGCGACAACCGGGAGAACAGCGAGGACAGCCGGTACTTCGGGCCCATCGACGAGGACACCATCGTGGGGCGCGCCTTCGTCAAGGTGCTGCCGCTCACCGATCTGGGGTGGTTGTGAGGCGCGGTTCCCGCCCGCGCTCAGTCCTCACCGTCGGGGTAGGCGGCCCGCACGGCGTCGACCATGCGGTCGACCCAATCGCTGTAGACGCCGTCGATGCCCAGGTCCAGCAGCTCGTCGAGCACCCGTGGCAGCTGGGCGTCCCAGGCGAACGCCAGCACGCCGAAGCGGTGGACCAGCGTGGTCAGGCCGCCGGTCCAGTCCAGGTGGTGGAGGTTGATCGCGTCGATCCCCTTGGCCGCCAGGGTGGCGGCGCGACGCTCGACGCCCTCCTTGATGCGCCCGATGCGGGTCGAGTCGACCAGGCGCACCTCGGCATAGCGGCCCCGCCACTCGGCGAGCTGCTCCCAGCGCCAGTGGCACAGCCAGAGGTTGGCGAGCGCGTCGTCGCCCGCGGCCCGGGCCACGGCGACCACCCGATCGAAGGCAGCGGGGTCCTTGACGTCGAGCGACACGGACATGGCCGTGCCGCAGGTGGCGTACAACTGTTCGAGAGTAGGGATGTGGTCCGGGAGCTCCGCCCGGGTCACGCTCCCGATGGGCCGGCGGCGCATCCGGCCCACGACGCCGTCGTGGTCGAGTACGGCTTCGCCGTCGGCAGTGATCCAGACGTCGCTCTCGAGGCCTGTGGCTCCCAGCCGCAGGGCCAGCGTGAAGGCCGCGAGCGTGTTCTCAGGGGCATGAGCACGCGCTCCGCGGTGGGCAAAGGCAATTGGTGGTATCACGGCAGCGGGCACACGAGTGGGCATGGACACACTTTCCGGGTGGCGACGGAGCTAGTTGGACCGCCGTCATGATGTCCCGTTCTCGCTCTCTCATCTGGTAGTACGAGATTGAGGAGAGTCATGGCCACGCTGATCCGAGCCACGTGCAGCGATTGCGGCGACGTCGAGCTGGGGACACGCGACCTCGTTGTCCGCCTCTGTGAGGACACCGACTCGGGCACCTACGTCTTCCGCTGCCCGAACTGCGCGCACCCGGTCGTGCGACCCGCGGACCGTTCCACCATCGACCTGCTGGTGTCCTCCGGGTGCCGGCTGGAGGTGTGGAACATGCCGGCCGAGATGGTCGAGCCCCGTCCCGAAGGCGAGGTCTTCACCTGTGACGACCTCATCGACTTCCACGAAGTGCTCGAAGCCGACGGCTGGTTCGACGAGCTGCTCCACGCCCACCGCCGGCGCCTCTAGGGCGGTGGCGCGGGCGTGACCCTCGTGTGGGCCGTGCCCGTGGTGGCGGCCGCGCTGGCCACGGCATGGCTGCTGGCGCGGGCCCGGGCCCTGGAGGACGCCGTCACCGACCTCGCCGGCGAGGCCCGCGAGCTGCACCGGCTGCGGGCGCCTCTGGCCGAGATCCGCCGGGCCACGGCGGACACCGACGCTCTCGTGACCGACTTCCGCGAGGCGCACGCCGCGGACGCCGAGGAGGCTTCAGACGACTCGCGGTAAAGGGCCGGCCCGGCTCTAGACTGCTGCCCATGTTCAACGTCGGCGGCGGCGAGCTGCTGGTGATCCTGTTGCTTGCGCTGATCGTTCTCGGTCCCCAGAAGCTGCCGGACGCGGTGCGCCAGGCCGGCCGGGTGATGGGCGAGGTGCGGCGCATCTCGTCCGGCTTCCAGCAGGAGCTGAAGGACGCCTTCGACCAGGGCGACGACGTGGTCGACCTGCCCACCCGCCGGCGCGAGTCGGTGCCGCTGGCCTCCACGGTGGCCGACACCGAGGCCGACCACGCGGGCACATCCTCCGGGGCGGGCGGCGACGAACCTGCAGCAGAGATCGATGACGAGACCGACGACCGTCAGGACGACGCTGCGGATGGCCCGGTGCCCACGCCGACGTTCACCACTCCCGAGCTGGACGGCGACGAGACGGTCGCGCCTGCCATGGCGGCAGCCCTCGACGAGATCGTCACCCCCCTCGCGCCGGCGCCCGAGCCCCCCGACACGGGCACCGGGGACGAGCCCGGCGACGCCGGTGACCACCGCGCCGCGTCCTGACGCGCCTCGGAGCTGACCATGGCCAAGGCCCAGCCTGCCGCCCTCGACCCCGGCATGACGCTGGTCGAGCACCTGACCGAGTTGCGCAAGCGGCTCATCATCAGCGTCATGGCCGTCGCGATCTGCATGCTGATCGCCTTCTTCGCCTACAACTGGATCATCGACATCCTGCTCCATCCCTACCGCGACCTGGTCAACAGCCGGCCGGAGCAGGCGTTCACGAACGGCAAGCTGATCACCACCGACCCGCTGGAGGGCTTCGGCGTCCGCCTCAAGACCGCCGCCTACGCGGGCATCGGCCTCGCCATGCCGGTGATCCTGTGGCAGGTGTGGAAGTTCGTGACCCCCGGGCTCTACCCCCACGAGCGCCGCTACGCGGTCCCGTTCGTGCTCAGCGCCCTCGTCCTGTTCGTCATGGGCGCCACGCTCGCCTACTGGACCCTGCCGAAGGCCCTGCAGTGGCTGGTCGACATCGCGGGCGGCAACTTCGTCACCGCCTACACGGCGGGCAAGTACTTCCAGCTGGTCGTGTACATGATGCTGGCGTTCGGCATCGGCTTCGAGTTCCCCATCGTGCTGATCTTCCTGCAGCTCGCGGGGGTGCTCACGCCTGACATGCTCGCGCGCGCCCGGCGTTTCGCCATCGTGGGCATCTGCATCCTCGTGGCCGTGATCACGCCGTCGGGCGACCCCATCAGCATGCTGGTGCTGTCGATCCCGATGTGCATCTTCTACGAGGCGTCGATCCACATCGGGCGCTTCGTCACCCGCGGCCGCAGGGAAGAGGCCACCGCGTGACCGGCGCCCCGCGCCCGGGGGGCGGCGGGGCGACCGGGGTGGGGCTCCTGGCCGACGCCTACCCGTTCGAGCTCGACGCCTTCCAGGTCCGGGCCGTCGCGGCCCTGGACGAGGGCCGCTCGGTCCTGGTGGCCGCGCCCACCGGGTCGGGCAAGACCGTCGTGGCCGAATACGCGGTGGCCCGGGCCCTGGCCGACGGGACCAAGGCGTTCTACACGACGCCCATCAAGGCCCTGTCCAACCAGAAGTACGCCGACCTGGCCCGGCGCCATGGGGCGGACCGGGTGGGCCTGCTCACCGGCGACAACAGCATCAACGGCGACGCTCCGGTGGTGGTCATGACCACCGAGGTGCTGCGCAACATGATCTACGCCGGGTCGTCCGCCCTCGACAACCTGCGCTTCGTCGTGCTCGACGAGGTCCACTACCTCCAGGACGCCTACCGCGGGCCGGTGTGGGAGGAGGTCATCATCCACCTGCCGCCCGAGGTGGCGCTGGTGTGCCTGTCGGCCACGGTGTCCAACGCCGAGGAGCTGGCGGAGTGGCTGACCACGGTCCGCGGCCCGACGACCCTGGTGCTGGAGGAGCAGCGGCCGGTCGAGCTGCGCAACCTCTACCTGGTCGGCGACCGCCAGAGCGAGCAGCCCCACCTGCTACCCACGCTGGTGGACGGCCGGCCCAACCCCGAGGCCGACCGGCTCGACCACGACACGCTGGCCGGGCGCGGCCCGCGGCGGGGCAACCGGCGCCCGCGGCGCCGGTTCTTCACGCCCCGGCGGCCCGAGGTCATCGAGATGCTGGGGGAGCGTGACATGCTCCCCGCGCTGTACTTCATCTTCAGCCGCATGGGCTGCGAGGAGGCCGTGGGCGCGTGCCTCGACGCCGGGCTGCGGCTCACCACTCCCGACGAGAGGGCGCGGATCCGGGACATCGTCGAGGAGCGGACCACCTCGCTCACCGACGACGACCTCGACGTGCTGGGCTACGACCGCTGGGCCGCGGCGCTGGAGCACGGTCTCGCCGCCCACCACGCCGGCATGGTCCCGCCGTTCAAGGAGGCGGTGGAGGCGTGCTTCGTCGAGGGCCTCGTGAAGGCCGTGTTCGCCACCGAGACGCTGGCCCTCGGGGTCAACATGCCCGCCCGCTCGGTGGTGATCGAGCGGTTGACCAAGTTCACGGGCGAGGCCCGGGCCTTCCTGACGCCCGGGGAGTACACCCAGTTGACCGGGCGGGCCGGGCGCCGCGGCATCGACGACCTGGGCTACGCCATCGTGCTCTGGTCGCCGTTCGTGCCCTTCGACCAGGTGGCCTCGCTGGCGTCGAGCCGGACCTACGGCCTGCGCTCCGCCTTCCGGCCCACCTACAACATGGCGGCCAACCTGGTGCGCCGCTACGAGCCGCCCGAGGCGCACCACCTGCTCAACCTGTCCTTCGCCCAGTTCCAGGCCGATCGGGCGGTGGTCCGCTCCGAGGCCCGCATCGAGCGCCAGCAGGACAAGCTGGCCCGCCTGGGGGCCGAGGCCCACTGCGAGCGGGGAGACGTGGCCGAGTACCGCGACCTGGTCCTGGCCGAGCGGGAGGCCACCCGGGCCCAGCGGCCGGTGAAGGGGGCGTTCGACTTCGCGCTGTCCAAGCTGGTGCCGGGCGACATCGTCGAAGTCGGCAGCCAGCGCCTGGCCGTGCTGTCGATCGCCTACCGGAAGGGATCGCCCCGGCTGAAGGCGCTGGACCGGGACGGCGAGTCGGTGACCCTGGGCATCGACGACATGCCCGAGCCGCCCCACCGGGTCGGCCGCCTCGACATGCCCCGGCCGTACCAGCCCAACAACCGGGCGTTCCAGCATCGGGTGGCCGACGAGCTCCGCCGGGCTCGCCTGGCGCCCCGGCGCTCGTCCGGGCCGCCCCCGGCCGGCAACGGCGACGGCGACGGTGACCGCCGGACGCGGGAGGCGGCGCAACTGGCCGCCCACCCGGTCCACGAGTGCCCCGACCGCGACGCCCACGTGCGGGCGGAGGCCCAGCGCCGGCGGGCCGTCCGCGAGCTGGAGGACATGCGCCGCGAGGTCCGGTCCCGCACCGGCTCGCTGGCCCGGCGCTTCGACCGCGTGCTGCGGCTGATGGAGGCTTGGGGCTACCTCGACGGCTGGGCGCTGACCGAGCGGGGCCAGGTCCTGGCCCGCACGTACCACGAGTCCGACCTGCTGGTGGCCGAGGCGATGATGGCGGGCCTGCTCGACGGCCTGGCTCCCGCCGAGCTGGCCGCCCTGGTGTCCACGTTCACCTACGAGCACCGGGGCCCGGGCGTGCCGCCGCCGCCCTGGTTCCCGTCCCGCCGGGTCCGGGCCCGCTGGACCGAGCTGGAGCGCCTGGCCGACGACCTGCGGGCCGACGAGGAGGCGGCGGGATTGCCGCAGACCCGGTCGCCCGACCCTGGCTTCGCCGCCCTGGCCCACGCCTGGGCCGCGGGCGAGCCGCTGGGCGACGTGCTGAGCGACGAGGAGCTCTCGGGCGGCGACTTCGTCCGCAACGTGAAGACGTTGATCGACCTGGTGCGCCAGGTCGGCGACGTGGCGCCCGATCCGGAGACGGCCCGGTCCGCCCGCCAGGCGGCCGAGGGCCTGCACCGCGGGGTGGTGTCGGTGTCCTCGACGCTCGACGAGGTGGTCGGCGACTCGCTCCCGCACGACGCGCCGTGACGGTCCGCAAGGGCGAGGCCTGGGGCGAGGCGGGCGGCCTGCCGCCCGAAGCCGTGGTGGTGGCCGGCGACGCCGAGGCCCGCCGGGTCGTGGAGGCCGCCCGTAGGGCCGGCGAGCCACCGCCGCCGCTGGCGCTGGCCGGCGGGGACCTGTGC
>JBKPRS010000454.1:0-2940 GCA_046734695.1 Actinomycetota bacterium
GCCCACCACCCCACGCTCCCCCTGCGCTTCGCCCCGAGGGTAGCGAGGCCCGCCGGTGGCCGGTGGCCGGTGGCCGGGGCGGGGTCGTTCCGGCGTCTCTCACGCCCTCCTAGTGCCCCCGCCACCACGGGATTCGCGCCCGGGGCCCCCGCTGCGGGCCGCGCGTGGGCTACCGTGACGCGCAGCCGGGACCCCCGCCCGTGAGCTCGGGGATTCTGTGCTCCGCCGACCGCGCGCGGAGTTTGCCTCCGCTGCTCCTCGCGCTAGGATGTTCAGTCGGCTCTCGGCGCAATTGGCTGTTCCACCGCGTCTTTGGCCACCACCAGTACGCATGTAGGAGCACGTCCTGCCGAAACCCAAGGAAGATGCGATCGTCCTGGAGGGGACGGTGATGGAACCCCTCCCCAACGCAATGTTCCGTGTCGAGTTGGAGAACGGGCACAAGGTGCTCGCCCACATCTCCGGCAAGATGCGCATGCATTACATCCGCATCCTCCCTGGTGATCGAGTACAGGTCGAGCTCACGCCCTATGACCTCAGCCGGGGTCGCATCACCTACCGCTACAAGTGACGGGATCGCTATGAAGGTTCGTCCCAGCGTCAAGAGAATCTGTGAGAAGTGCAAGGTGATCCGCCGCCACGGGCGCGTCCAGGTCATCTGCACCAACCCGCGCCACAAGCAGCGACAGGGCTGACAAGGAGCCACATGGCACGCATCGCCGGCGTCGACATCCCCCGCGAGAAGCGGGTGGAGATCTCGCTGACCTACATCTTCGGCATCGGGCGCACGCGCAGCCAAGAGATCTGCGCCGCCCTCGACATCAGCCCCGACACCCGGGTGCGCGACCTCACCGACGACGAGGTCGCCCGCATCCGCAACCACATCGAGGCCACCTACAAGGTCGAGGGCGACCTGCGGCGCGAGGTCGCCCAGGACATCAAGCGCAAGATGGAGATCGGCTGCTGGCAGGGCCTCCGCCACCGCCGCGGCTTGCCCGTGCGCGGCCAGCGCACCCAGACCAACGCCCGCACCCGCAAGGGTCCGAAGAAGACCGTCGCCGGCAAGAAGAAGGCAAGGAAGTAACACGTAGATGGCCAAGCCCAAGTCCGCCGGTGGTCGCAGGCCCCGCAAGCGCGAGCGCAAGAACGTCGGTCACGGCGTCGCTCACATCAAGAGCAGCTTCAACAACACGATCATCAGCTTCACCGACCAGGACGGCAACGTCCTGTCGTGGGCCTCCGCCGGGAACGTCGGGTTCAAGGGCTCCCGCAAGTCGACGCCCTTCGCCGCCCAGATGGCCGCCGAGGCCGCCGCCCGCCGGGCCATGGAGCACGGCGTGCGCAAGGTCGACGTCCAGGTCAAGGGCCCGGGCTCCGGCCGCGAGACGGCCATACGCTCGATCCAGAACACCGGCATCGAGGTCACGGGCATCAAGGACGTCACCCCTGTCCCCCACAACGGCTGCCGCCCGCCCAAGCGGCGGCGTGTCTGAGGTAAGCACCGCATGTCCCGCTACACCGGACCCAAGGCCCGTGTCTCCCGCCGCCTCGGCGTCAACATCTGGGGCACCTCGGGCGAGAACCGCGCCCTCGATCGCCGCCCCTACCCGCCGGGCGAGCACGGCCGCAGCCGCCGGCGCAACGCCTCCGAGTACCTGCTCCAGCTGCAGGAGAAGCAGAAGGCCCGCTACACCTACGGCCTCAACGAGCGCCAGTTCCGCAACCTCTACGAGGAGGCCAGCCGGCGCAAGGGCGTCACCGGCGAGCTGATGCTCCAGCTGCTCGAGCGCCGCCTCGACAACATCGTCTACCGGGCCGGTTGGGCGTCGACCCGCCCGCAGGCCCGCCAGTTCGTCCGCCACGGCCACGTCGATGTCAACGGCCGGCGCGTCGACATCCCCAGCTACCGCGTCCGCAAGGGCGACGTGGTCAGCCTGCGGGGCAAGGCGACCCAGATGATCCAGATCCAGTGGAACCGGGACGTCCTCTCCCGAACGCCACCGCCCTGGCTCGACTCCGAGAACGAAGGGCTCTCGGTGAAGGTGCGCGAGTACCCGCTGCGCGAGCACATCGACGTGCCCGTGCGCGAGCAGCTCATCGTCGAGCTCTACAGCAAGTAACCCCCCTTCGCCCCACCCCCAGTTCAGCTATCAGGGAGCAATCCATGCTCGTCATGCAGCGGCCCACGGTCGAGCCCGTCACCGAGGAAGAAGGCAACCGCCAGCGGTTCGCCATCGGCCCGCTCGATCCCGGCTTCGGCCACACCCTCGGCAACTCGCTGCGGCGCACGCTGCTGTCGTCCATCCCCGGCGCCGCCATCACCCAGGTGCGCTTCGACGACGCTCTGCACGAGTTCGACACGATCCCCGGCGTGGTCGAGGACGTCACCGACATCATCCTCAACCTCAAGGACATCGTGCTCGTCAGCCACAGCGACGAGCCCGTCACCCTGCGCCTCGACGTCCGGGGCCCGGCCGACGTGCTGGCCCGCGACATCCAGCTCACCTCCGACATCGAGATCCTGAACGAGGACCTCCACCTGGCCACGCTCAACCGCACCGGCCGCATCGCCGTCGACATCACCGTGTCCAAGGGCCGGGGCTACCGGTCGGCCGAGGCCAACAAGACCTCCGAGACCATCGGCGTGATCCCGGTCGACTCGATCTTCTCGCCGGTGCGCCGGGTCGCCTTCGACGTCGAGCCCACCCGGGTCGAGCAGTCGACCGAGTACGACCGCCTGGTCATCGACATCGAGACCGACGGCTCGATCTCGCCCCGCGACTCGCTGGCCTCGGCCGGCGACACGCTGCGGTCGCTGGTGGCGCTCGTGGCCGACATGAGCGACGAGCCCCAGGGCCTCGAGCTGGGCGAGCTGGCCGTGACCAGCGCCGGGTCGCCCGACCTCGACCTGCCGATCGAGGACCTCGACCTGTCCGAGCG
>JBKPRS010000455.1:0-4800 GCA_046734695.1 Actinomycetota bacterium
GTGGTACCCCGGACGGGACAGGCTATCGTGTGCGCTGCCCGTGGCCGCAGGTGGCGGCCGGGTCCTGTGCAACTGCAGCCCGTGAACCGAGTCAGGGCCGGGAGGCAGCAGCTCTCAGCGGAACCTGTGGTGTGCCGCAGATCGCCTGGCCGTCACCTGGGGTCACGGGCCTTGCGCGCCCGGCGGCGCCTCGCCCGCCCGGCGGCGCCTCGCCCGCCCACACGGCGGTAGTCCGGTGGAGTTAGCGGGGCAGCCGACATAGGCGTGGGGGCACGGGCGGTTCGTGGCCACCGGTAGCATCGCCGCCGATGGCCTCCTACCAGTCGCTCTACCGGCGGTATCGGTCGCAGCGGTTCGACGAGGTGCTCGGCCAGGACCATGTGACCAAAGCCTTGCGCAACGCCGTCCGCGACGGTCGGGTCGGCCATGCCTACCTCTTCAGCGGACCGCGGGGGACCGGGAAGACCTCTACCGCACGCATCTTGGCCAAGGTCCTGAACTGCGCGGCGCCTGAGGACGGGGAGCCGTGCGGGAAGTGCGAGAACTGCATCGCCGTGGCCGAGGGGCGAGTCGTCGACTGGCTGCTCGAACAGGACGCAGCCTCCAAATCGAAGGTCGACGACATGCGTGACCTGCTCGAACGCGTGCCCCTCGGCACGTCGGGGAACCGCAAGGTGATCATCCTCGACGAGGTCCACATGCTCAGCCAGGGGGCGGAGAACGCCCTGCTCAAGACGTTGGAGGAGCCGCCCTCGCACGTCGTGTTCGTCTTGGCGACGACCGATCCGCAGAAGGTCCGGCCCACCATCCGCAGTCGCACCCAGCACTTCGACTTCCATCTCCTGCCGCCCGACCTGCTGGCCGACCATGTGCGCCGCATCATCGCTGACGCAGGGCTCGGAATCGGGGCTGACGAGGTCGAGTCCGCCGTCGACTACGTGGTGAGGCGGGGACAAGGGTCGGCGCGGGACACGCTCTCTGCGCTCGACCAGGTGGCGGCGCTGGGCGAGGTCATCGACGAGGCGGAGCCGGTTGACGCCGTGCTCGATGCCGTGTGCGACCAGGACGCCGGGCGGGTCCTCGTGGCGGTGGCCGACGCGCTGGCCGCCGGGCGGGATCCCCGCACGCTGGGCGAGGACCTCATCTCGGGGCTGCGCGACGCCTTCCTCTCCCTCATGGGAGTGGCGGACGAGCACCTCGCGCCCGCCGAGCGGGAGCGGGCGGAGAGGGTGGCGGCGGCACTCGGGGCGCCGGGACTGACCCGGGCGCTCGACATCCTCGGCGAGGCGCTCACCGAGCTGTCCCGCAAGCCCGACCCCCGCATCGTCGTGGAGGTGGCGCTGGTCCGGCTCACCCAACCGGCGGCCGACCGCACGCTCGACGCCATCCTGGAGCGGCTCGATCGGCTGGAAAGGGGCGCGCCGACGCCCCCGGCAGGGGCGGCGCCGGTGGCACCTGCAGGGGCGGAGCACGGGGCCGCGGCGGCGCGGGACGCTCTGTCCACGGCCCGGAAGGCGGACGAGCCCGCGGTGCCCGACGAGAAGCAGGGGCAGCCGACGCTCGGGGCTGTGTCACGCCAGCGGCCGTCACGGGCCAAGGGAGCAAGGTCCGAGGAGCAGCCGGAGGCGAAGCCGGCCGGCGGGGGAGAGCCCGAAACCCCGACGCCGACGGCCGAGGGCGGGGGCCGCCAACCGCAGCCGGCGGCGACGTCGCCAACACAGGATGAGGTCGATGCTGCGTGGCGCGGGGCCGTGCTGGCCGGGCTGCCCGTGAAGATCCGGAGCAAGTGGCGGGGCGGTCGTTGGATCGAGCCCTGCGACGGCGCGATGCGGTTCGCCGTCCCCAACGAGTGGCACCAGAAGGCGTGCGAGGAGTCGCGTCGCGAGGTCGAGCAGGCGCTGGCGGCGCAGCTCGGCGGGCCCGTCACCGTGGCCGTCGTCGTGGACGGCGGCGCAGGCGGGGCCGGCCCGGCGGCAGGCGGCGGCGGTGGTGGTGGCAGCGGCGACTTCGACCCGACCGGTGCGGCGCCGCTGGGGCGAGCGCCGAGCGAGCCCGACGACGAGGCGATCGACCCGACCGAGCTGCGCGACGCCGACGACGTCGCGACCAACGGAGTAGACCTGCTGATCAGGCACTTCGGCGGCGGACAACTGGTGGAGGAGGAGCCATGACCGACACCGGCGACAAGGGCGACACCGGAGATCCGGCCGAGCCCGGCGAGCTCCACGGCGGCGAGATGGGCGACCTCGGTGGCCTGCTCGAACAGGCCCAGCAGGCGCTCTCCGCCCACGCCCAGGCGGCCGAGCAGCTCGTCACCGGCACCGCGGGCGGAGGCGTCGTCACCGTGGAGATGACGGGTGCAGGCGAGGTCCGCTCCGTCACGCTGGCGCCCGAAGTGGTCGACCCCGCCGACATCGACATGCTCCAGGACCTGATCGTCGCCGCCCTCCACGACGCCGCCCACCAGGTCACCGAGCTCCAGCGCAAGGCGCTCGGGCCGCTCGGCGGGCTGGGCGACATGCTCGGCGGGATGACGGGCCGGCCCGCCCCGGGCGAAGGCTAAGGCGCCGGTCCCGGGTGGCGGTCTACGCGGGTCCGGTCCAGGACCTCATCGACGAGCTCGGCCGGCTCCCCGGCGTCGGGCCGAAGTCGGCCCAGCGCATCGCGTTCCACCTCCTCAAGCTGGAGAAGCAGGACGCGCTGCGCCTGGCCCGGGCGATCGCCGAGGTCAAGGACAAGGTGTCGTTCTGCCGGACGTGCTTCAACGTGGCCGAGGGCGAGCAGTGCGGCATCTGCGCCGACCCGCGCCGCGACTCCACCGTGGTGTGCGTCGTCGAGGAGCCCCGCGACCTCGTCGCCGTGGAGAAGACCGGCGAGTTCTCCGGCCGCTACCACGTCCTGCAGGGCGCCATCAGCCCCATCGAGGGCATCGGACCGGACCAGCTGCGGGTGCGTGAGCTGATCGACCGCATCGGTCGGGAGGGGGTCGCCGAGGTCATCCTCTGCACCAACCCCAACCTCGAAGGCGAGACCACCGCCATGTACCTCGGGCGGCTGCTCAAGCCGCTGGGCCTGCGGGTGACCCGCATCGCCAGCGGGCTGCCGGTGGGTGGCGACCTCGAGTACGCCGACGAGCTCACGCTTGGCCGGGCACTCGAAGGTCGGCGCGAAGTCGAGGGCTAAAACGACGACGTCCCCAGGTGCGCCGGCCCGACGGTCGAGGCGGGCGGACGGGACCGACCCCCGGACCAGCGCACCTGGGAACGCCAACGAAGAGTGGGCCACCACTCGAACCCGTTTCCCAGCAACCCCCTCAAGAGGTTGCGCTGACGTTACACCTGTAACCAGTGCTCCGCCAACTGTGACTTTTAGCGTTCAAACCGACTCGGTGAGTGGTTTCACGCTCGGTGATGCGAGTGTCACGAAGCAAGGTGGGTTCGCAGGGCCGCGAGCATCTCGGCCCGGGTCGAGGCGCCCATCTTCTGGCGGATCTTGGCCACGTGGTGCTCGACGGTCTTGGGCGAGATGTAGAGCTGGGCGCCGATCTCCTTGTGGGTGAGCCCGTCCACGATGTACTGCGCCACCATCTGCTCGCGCTCGGACAGGACGCTCACGCCGGTCGGAGCGTCGCCCGGCTCGGACGCGGGCAGTGCGGCCTTCAGGTCCCGCGCCTGCTCCAGCAGCGCCCGGGTCACCGACGGGTCGGCGGACCGGATCGCGGCCTGACCCGTGAGCCGGGACGCCTCCCACGTCAGGCCCAGGACCTGCAGGCCGCGGGCCGCGGACGCCACTGCGCTCGGCTCGGCTGTGCCGCCCAGGATCGCCACCCAGGTGCGCGCGGCCTCCGCCAGCGCGCCGAGCCGTGGGTGGACCGGCTTCGTTGCCTCCACCTCCGCGGCCCGGCGGACCGCGGCCTCGCGGTCGTCGGTGGCCAGCGCCACCTGCAGGCCGATCCAGCGCAGCGGCAGCAGCCACAGCGGCGGCTCGCCCAGGGCGCGCACCACGTCGCCCAGCTCGCGGGCCTTGGGCGCTACCCGGTCCCACAGCCCGAGGCGGGCGGCGCCGATGGCCAGCTCGCCCACGACCTCCAGCGAGAACAGGTCGGCCGGGTGGCGCAACAGCACGCCCTCGGCCCGGCTCCAGGCGTCCCCGAGCCGGGCCAGGTCGCCCGAACGGCGGGCCAGCCCTGCCTCGATGGCCGACGCCAGCAGGATCTCGCGGGGCGCCAGCGTCGCTCCGGCCACCTCGTCCAGCGATGCCTGGGCCACGGTCCAGCGCCCGCTGCGCACCGCCACCCATCCCAGGCCCAACCGGTGGTGGTGCCGCAGGGAGGCGCCGCCGACGTCATGGTCCCGGGCCCGGGTGAGCAGGTGCTCGGCGGTGGCCAGCTCGCACAGTGCCAGCGCCACCGTGGCCCCCACGGCGTGCGGCGACGTCGGCAGGACCAGCGTCGTGTGCGCCGACTCCAGCAGCTCGGCCGCTTCCAGCGCGGCGACGAGCGGCGGTGTGCCCCGACCGGACGCGGCCGTGACCAGCGCCGCCGACGTCAGCCGCAGCGACTCGATCTCCAGCCCGGCAGCGCTCTCGTCGCCGTCGTTCTCGGCGGCTCCGGTGGGGACGGGACCGCCCGTGGCGACTCCGCCGATGGCGGACAGCAGCGGCCAGGCCGCGTCGTTCCGGTCCCCGGCCGGGGTGGCGGCCAGCTCGGCGAAGCGGCGCGACGACCGCCGCCAGAACCCGCGGCCCGGCAGCAGGGCCGCCACGACGGCCAGCGCCCGGCGGCGGTCCTCGGCCTCAGGG
>JBKPRS010000456.1:0-8888 GCA_046734695.1 Actinomycetota bacterium
CTGATGGCGGGACGGACGACGCTCATCATCGCCCACCGGCTCTCGACCATCAGCCTCGCCGACCGGGTCGCCGTGCTCGAGGACGGGCGCATCGTCGCCGAGGGCACCCACATCGAGCTGCTGGCGAACGAGCCGCGGTACGCGGCGATCCTCGCCCAGGCGCTCGAAGCGGAGACCGAGGAATCGGGCAGTGAAGAGGAGCGTGCGTCGTGAGCTGGGGTGGCGGCGGCATGTTCGGTGGCGGTGGTGGACCCGGCATGTTCGGGGGCGGCAACGCCAACCGCACCAACGCCGGCAGCGGGCTCCCCTTCGCGGGGATCCCGAGCGAGTTCCGGGACTACGTCGCCTCGCTCGCGGACAGCGAAGAGGTCGACACCAGCCCGACGGCGGAGTTCACCGCACGCACGCGGGACCGGCGGCCTCTCACGCTGAGGCGGATGTTCGCGCCGCACTGGAGGGTCGTCTTCGTCGCGGCCGTCCTCGTCGTGATCGAGGCGGTCACGCTCCAGGCCGGCCCGATCCTGGTCCAGATCGGCATCGACCACGGCATCCGGGACCAGAACGGCGCGGTCATCGTGGCCGTCGGCATCGCGTCGGTCCTGGCCGTGGTGATCACGATCGTGGCCGCCAGAGCTCGCCTGCGGACGACCGGCCAGGTCTCGGCCGAGGTCATGCACACGGCCCGTGTGCGCCTCTTCGCCCACCTCCAGCGCCTGTCGCTCGACTTCTACACCGGCGAGAAGGCCGGCGTGATCATGTCGCGGATGACGAGCGACATCGAGAACCTCCAGCAGCTCACGCAGGAGGGGCTCGTCCAGTTCGCCGTGCAGGGCCTCACGATGCTCGTCGTGACCATCGCCCTCTTCGTCTACAACCCGCAGCTGGCGCTCATCACGCTCCTGATCATCGTGCCCCCGCTCACCGCGCTCTCCTTGTGGTTCCGTGCGAGGTCGGACACGGGCTTCCTGCGGGTCCGCGACGGGATCGCCGGGGTGCTCGCCGACCTGTCCGAGAGCCTGGCCGGCGTGCGCGTGGTCTCCAGCTACAACCGCCAGCCCCGCAACGTGGTGTCCCACCGCAACGTCGTCGGCACCTACCGGGACGCCAACGACCACACGGCCCACCTGTCCGCCACCTACAGCTCGGGCACCGAGATGCTCGGGTACGGCGGGCAGGCGCTGGTGCTGCTCATCGGCGGCCGGATGGTGCTCGGCGGCAACCTGAGCGTCGGTGAGCTGACCGCTTTCGTCCTCTTCCTCAACTCGTTCTTCGCGCCGATCCAGCAGCTGGTCCAGCTGTACAA
Source organism: Actinomycetota bacterium (assembly GCA_046734695.1). Lineage (GTDB taxonomy): Bacteria > Actinomycetota > Acidimicrobiia > Acidimicrobiales > VFJN01 > ZC4RG19. The sequence goes on from JBKPRS010000456.1 coordinate 1,304, forward strand.
CACCTACCAGCAGGGGCAGGCCTCGGTGACGAAGCTGCGCGAGCTGCTCGCGCTGGAGCCGACCGTGGCCGAGGCCCCTGACGCCTACGAGCTGCCGCCGATCTCGGGCGAGGTGACGTTCGACGACGTCTCGTTCGGCTACGACCCGGCGGTCCGAGTCCTCCACGACATCGACCTCCGCGTGGCCTCGGGCGAGACGGTCTGCTTCGTCGGCGAGACCGGGGCCGGGAAGTCGACCATCGCCAAGCTGATCACCCGCTTCTACGACCCCACCGCGGGCCGCGTGCTGATCGACGGGCACGACCTGCGCGACGTCACGATCGAGTCGCTGCGGCGCCAGCTCGGCGTCGTCCCGCAGGAGCCCTACCTGTTCGCCGGGTCGATCCGCGACAACATCGCGTTCGCCCGGCCCGACGCCGGCGACGCGGACATCGAGGAGGCCGTCGACCGCGTCGGCCTCCGGCACGTCATCGACCGGCTCCCCGCCGGCCTGGACACGCCGGTGCACGAGCGCGGCGTCTCGCTCTCGTCCGGCGAGCGCCAGCTCCTCGCCCTGGCCCGGGCCTTCCTCGCCCACCCGCGTGTGCTCGTGCTCGACGAGGCCACGTCCAGCCTCGACCTGAAGTCTGAGGGCCTGGTGGAGACGGCCCTGGACGTCCTGCTCGAAGGGCGCACGGCCATCATCGTCGCCCACCGGCTCTCGACGGCCATGAAGGCCGACCGCATCGTCGTCATCCACGACGGCCGGATCGTCGAGTCCGGCCACCACGACGCGCTGGTGGCGGCCGGCGGCCGCTACGCGGACCTCTACGCCCAGTGGACGGCCCACCTGCACGGCGACGACGACGCCGAGCTCGACCACGAGTTCGACCAGCTCGACGCCGATCTCTCCGAACGCCTCCTCTAGCGCTCCGGCCGGCCGTCGAACTTCTTGCGGGCGGGCTGCATCTGGTCTGGGATGGGAGTCGGGCCAGGAGGTCGGCCATGGGTGACCGAGGCGTGAGCGACGGCGAGCTGGTGACGGCCGCGCTCGGTGGGGATCCGGCGGGGTTGGGAGTGCTGCTGGAGCGGCACCGGGCCGACATGCGGGCGGTCGCCGTCGCACGTCTCGGCTACGGGCAGGGGGCGGAGGACGCGGTCCAGGATGCGATGGTGACCGCGCTGCGCCGGCTGGGCGATCTGCGCGACCCCGAGGCGGTGGGACCCTGGCTGCGGGCGATCGTCCGCAACGAGTGCCGCATGCAGGTCCGCTCCGCCCGGTCCGCCGCACCGCTGGACCGCGACATCGCTGGCGCTGATCCTGGCGGCGAGGAGGTGCTCGAGCGGCATGCCCTGGGCGACTGGGTCTGGCATGCGGTCGGCCAGCTCTCCGAGCCGCTGCAGCTCGTGCTGGTGTTGCGGCACTTCGGGGGCGGACGCAGCTACGCCGAGATCGCCCAGATCTGCGGCGTACCCGTCGGGACCGTCCGGAGCCGCCTCAACGAGGGACGCCGGAAGCTGGCCGAGGTGCTCCTGGCGGAGGCCGATGCGGCCCACGGCGACGCCGGCTCGCTGGCTCGCCGGCGAGGAGACCGGCTCCAGGAGTTGCTGGGAGCGGCGGTCGAGGGAGGCCTGGCCGGCGTGGTGGCCGACCTCGCCGAGCCGGGGATGGTGATGGCGGGCTGGTGGGGCGCCGTGCCCGATGCTCGCGACCTGCTGGTCCGCATCCTCTCCATGGATGCCGAGGCCGGCGTACGGGAGCGGGTCGTGGACGTGTGGGCCAGCACCCGGTTCACGGTCATGGACTGCGAGCTGGTGAGCCCGCCGTGGGATCCCACCCATTGCCCGCCCGCAGTGCTGTGGGTGGTGCGCATGCAGGCCGAGCGCATCGCCGGGGTCCGTCTGTGCCACCCGGTGGCGGCCTGATCGAACTTCTGGCGGAGCCGCGGCATCCGGGGAGTCATGCATGCTCCCATCAACGGCACGGACCTCTACTTCGACGTGGACGGAGCCGAGCTCCGGGCTGGGCCCGACCACCTGAGCGCGGTGCCGACCGTCGTCGTGCTCCACGGCGGCCCCGGGTTCGACCAGGGGTACCTGCGCCCTGGCATAGGCGAGCTCCGGGATCTCGCCCAGCTGATCTTCGTGGACCTGCGAGGCCAGGGTCGGTCCGGGCCCGTCCCCGCCGAGACCTGCACCCTGGAGCAGATGGCCGACGACGTGGTCGCCCTCTGCAGCCACCTCGGCCTGCGACGGCCAGTCCTGCTGGGACACTCCGCCGGCGGGTTCGTCGCACTGCACGCCGCTCTGCGCGTCCCCGGAACGTTCGCGGCGCTGGTGCTGTGCACCACGGCGGCCACTCTCGTCCCCGAGCCGGATCCCGGCGCCCCGACGCTGGCCGAGCGGGCCGGCGCCGAGGCCGAAGTCGTCGCCGCCCGCGTGTTCACCGGCGACGTCACCCCCGAGACCGGCGAGCTGTTCGCGCGCCTGGTCGCTCCCCACTACGCCGCCCCGGGCCGCGAAGACCTTCCCGGCCGCCTGCTCGCGCTCAGCCGGATGTCACCGGAGGTGATGCAGGCGTTCTTCGGGGGCGGAGACGCCGCGCGCTACGACGTGCGCCACCGACTCCACGAGATCGGGGCGCCGACCCTGGTCATCGCGGGCGGGTTCGACTGGGTCTGCCCGCCGGCGGCGGCGCGCACCATCTCGGCCGGGATCAGAGGCGCTGAGCTCGTCGTGTTCCCTGATACCGGCCACTTCCCGTTCTCCGAGCAACCGGAAGGGTTCCACCAGATCATCGCCGACTTCCTGGAGCACACCGGTCCGATGGGGCTCCCTACGGCCTCGGAGTCAGCCCACGCCTGACGGAGACCGGCCGCCGTCTGTCCGTCAGCGCAGCCAGGGGTCGAGGGCGGCGACCATGCGGCCGCAGGCCCGGGCGGCGGCTTCGGGCGAGCGGGCGGCGATCATCGACGTCATGCGCAGCACCTGGCAGGCCATCATCAGGGCGGCCACGTCGTCGGGGCACTCGGAACGGACCGCGTCGCTGACCAGGGCAACCGCTGCCGGATCGCAGGATTCCGGGCTGACGGCGCAGCCGAAGGCGAGCATCACCAGGTCGAAGCGCCAGTCGCCGGGGCCGGCGATCTCCCAGTCGAACACGCCGACCACCTCGTCCCCGTCCACGAGGGCGTTGGCGTGGTGGAAGTCGCCGTGGACGACGGTCGACTGCAGGATCTCGGCAGCCTCGCCCCGGTCGAGCGCCGCGGCGAGCACCCCGGCCTGGGTCGGGTCGATCGAGGTCGCGCCGAGCCAGCCCCGGGCGGCGGCGATGGCATCTTCCCGCCAGGGGCGGGTCCGCCCGCTGTCCACGTCGTGGCGCGCCGCCAGCTCTATCAGCTGCGCGGCGTGGGTCGCTGTGAGCCGGCGGGGGATGCGTCCGGCCAGGCGTTCCTGCAGTGACCAGACGGCCGAGGCCGTCGACCCGACGCCGAGGTACCGAGGGCTCGGGTAGCCGCGGTCGTGCAGGCGTGCCGCCGTCTCCGCACCGACCGTCCAGACCGGCTCGAGCGTCGGGTCCGGCTGCGTCTTGAGGACCAGCTCCTCTCCGCCGGCGGTGGCGACGAGCACCGCGCCGTAGGTCCCCTGTGCGAACGGGCGGACGATCGAGAGCCCCAGGGTCGCCGCGACCTCCTCGACCTCTGGCTTCACGGCGTCGCCGGCTTCCGTCACCACCCAGGAGACTCGCGCACTGCGCAACGGCGACCTCGGAACGGCGACGGTGGCAGACTCGACACTGTGGGCGATGACAGGGCGGATCCGGGCACACTGCTCGCGCGCCTGGACGAGACGGACAGGCAGGCGCTGCTGAGCGCTGGGCGTCCGCGGCACTACCGGTCGGGCGAGTCGATCTTCGTCATGGGCGACCCCGGTCAGTTCGTCGTGCTGATCGTCCAGGGTCGGGTGAAGGTGTTCGCCCCGTCGACCCGTGGCACCGAGACGGTGTTGAGCCTGCTGGGGCCGGGCGACCTCGTCGGTGAGCTGTCCGCCATCGAGGACGACCCGCCTGCCCGGATGGCCACGGTGGTCGCCCTCGACGCCGTCGTCTGCCGGGTCGTGCGCGCGAGCGAGTTCCGGTCGCTCGTCGCCGCCCGGCCGGCGGTCGCGCTCGAGCTGCTGCGCTCGATCGCCGCCCGGCTGCGGACGTCCGATCGCCGCCGGGTCGAGTTCGGGGCCTACGGCAGCACCCACCGCGTGGCCCGCCTGCTGGTCGACCTGGCCGCGGAGGGGACGCCCTCGGGCGCGGGTGTGGTGCTGCGCGGCGGGCTCACCCAGGACGACCTCGCCGGGATGGTGGGCGCGTCGCGCGAGTCGGTGGCCCGCGCGCTGGCGACCCTGCGGACGCTGGGATTCGTGTCGACCGGTCGCCGGCAGGTCGCCGTGCTCGACCTCGCGGGCCTGCGGGAGTTCGCCGGCTGATCCAGGTGTGACCGGCGTCGCTGACCGATGTCACAGCCGGAACGTGTCGTCCGCGACGGTCCCCGGCGGCTCAGAACCGCATCGTCTCCCCATCGGATGACAGCCATCCGACATCAGGGAGGCGGAACAATGGCGGAGTCCAGGATCAGGAAGCTCGGTTGGATGGCGGCGCTCACGCTCGTCGCTGCGGGCGGCCTGGCTGCCTGTGGTGACCAGGACGCGACCGACACCGCAACGGCTTCGGCCGCTCGCGTCGAGGCGGCCCGCGGCAGCGACCAGCACCTCTACAACCAGGCAGCCGAGATCGCCAACAGGTCGGCGGTCAACGGCAGCGACCAGCACCTCTACAACCAGGCAGCCGAGATCGCCGCGACGTCGGCGATGAACGGCAGCGACCAGCACCTCTACAACCAGGCAGCCGAGATCGCCGCGACGTCGGCGGTGAACGGCAGCGACCAGCACCTCTACAACCAGGCAGCCGAGATCGCCCAGGCCCAGTCCCGGGCAGAGTCCGGCACGGCCGCGGTGGCGACCGACGATGCCACGCCGAACGCCTGGGAGGCCGGGAACCGGGCCGTGGCGGCGGCGCTCGGCCAGGGCTAGGTGACCTCCCCCGGGCAGGTGGAACCCGTGGCGAGTGCCGGCACGGCGCTCGATCCGGGTTCCACCGCCTGGGGCAACCACGCCGGTCTCCTGCGGGACCGAGGTACCTCGTGCTAGACGGGTTCAGACCACTCAATCGAACCCGACCAAGGAGATCCGATCCCGATGGGAGCACTCGAGGGCCGCGTGGCCATCATCACCGGCGCGGGACGCGGCATCGGCCGTGAGCACGCGCTGCTGTTCGCCCGCGAGGGCGCGCATGTCGTGGTCAACGACCTGGGCGGCACCCCCGACGGGACCGGAGCCGATGCATCACCGGCCGAGGAGGTCGTGGCCGAGATCCAGGCCATCGGCGGGGAGGCCGTCGCCAACCATGACGACGTGGCCGACGCCGAGGGCGCCGAGCGGCTCGTCCAGCAGGCCATCGACACCTACGGGGCGCTGCACGTGCTGGTCAACAACGCCGGCATCCTGCGCGACCGGATGGTCTTCTCCATGACCGACGAAGAATGGGACGCCGTGATCCGGGTCCACCTGCGCGGTCACTTCATGCCGACGCGGGCCGCGGCCCGTTATTGGCGTCAGCGGTCCAAGGACGGCGACCCGCTCAAGGCCTCGGTCGTCAACACGACCTCGACCTCGGGCCTGTTGAGCAACCCGGGCCAGACCAACTACGGCGCGGCCAAGACCGGGATCGCCACCTTCACCGAGATCTGCCAGAAGGAGCTCTGGCGTTACGGCGTGCGCTGCAACGCCATCGCCCCCGCGGCCCGCACCCGCCTGACCGCCCCGCTGGGCGGCATGGGCGAAGCCCCCGAGACCGGCTTCGACCGCATGGCCCCCGAGAACATCTCACCCTTCGTCGCCTACCTGGCCACCGAGGACTGCCCCATCGGCGGCAAGGTCTTCTTCGTCTTCGGCGGCACCGTCCAGCTCTTCCAACCCTGGACCGTCGTCGACACGATCGCCACCGACGGCGCCTGGTCGCTCGACGCGCTGGCCAAGGAAGCGGCGAAGTGGGGCGACGTCACCTTCGACCAGGGGCTCTCGTTCGGCTGATCCGCCGGTCCGACGGCTCCGGTCCGGCCATCTCGGAATCCGGCCGTGGTGCTAGCTTCCGCGCGACAAAGCTGGGGACGGGAGTAGATCATGGGGATGGGGAGGATCGCGGCCGGTCTGACGGCCGCGGCTCTGATCGTGAGCGCGGCCGGCTGTGACCCGGCACCCACCGCGGCCTGGGACTCCGAGCTGGTGAGCACCAACGCCGCCGGCACGCTGGGGGCCACCGGGCGGATGTTCGTCCACGACATCAGCGCCGACGGCACCAAGGTGCTGTTCGGCGGCCTGGCGGGCGACCTCGGCTTCCCCGACAGCAATCTCTTCGTCGGTGAGGATGCCTACGTCCGCGACCTGGCATCGGGGACCGTCGTCCGCATCACCACCAGTCCGACCACCGGCGACGCCAGCAACGGCACCATCTCGTTCGCCCGGTTCACGCCCGACGGCACGGGCGTCGTGCTCGCCACCACCGCGTCCAACCTCGGGCCGAGCGACACCAACAGCCTGTCCGACGTGTACCTCCATGACCTGGCGACCGGGGACAACCACCTGCTCAGCGTGAACGCGGCCGGGACCGGAGGCGGGAACGGCGCATCGTCGGTGCCCGTGATCAGCCCCGACGGCACCCAGGTCGCCTTCCAGAGCAATGCCTCCGACCTGGGGCCGGCCGACGGGAACGGCACCGGCGACGTCTACATCCGGGACCTGGTCGCCGACACGACCGAGCTGGTGTCGGTCGACGTGACCGGGACGCACGCGGGCAACCTGGCGTCGAACGTGACCGGCGGCTTCAGCGCCGATGGCACCCGGATCGCGTTCGGCAGCCTGGCCCGCGATCTCGTGCCGGTGAGCCCATCGGCGTCCAACGCGACGTACGTGCGGGACCTGGGGACAGGGACGACCACGCTGGTCTCGGTGGCGAGCGATGGCGGGATCCTGCCGGGCAACGGCGCCACGCAGGCCGCGGCCGTGAGCCCCGACGGCACCAAGGTGGCCTTCGAGTACCTCGCGCCGGACGCCTCGGTGCCGCCACCTCTGCCGCCATTCCGCAAGGACATCTACCTGCGGGACCTCACCGCGGGGACGACCGGCCTCGTCGCAGGCTCGTCGGCCAAGCCGGCGTTCGCCCCTGACGGTTCGGCGATCGTGTTCGAGAGCGCATCGAGCAGCCTCGTCGGCGGCGATGGCAACGGGCAGAACGACGTCTTCCTCTACCGCGTGGCGACCGGGGCGGTGAAGCTGGTGTCGACCGACGCCTCGGGTGCGCATTCAGCGGCCGGGGCCTCGGCCAACGCGGCCTTCAGCGCGGACGGCAGCGTCCTCGCCTTCACGAGCAGTGCGTCCAACGTGGTGACCGCCTACCCGGCCACGGGACAGAACCTCTACGTCCGGCACCTCGCCGACGACACCACCGAGCTCGTGTCCCTGAACGACAACGGCAACGCGGCCGCCGGCGGCGTCGACG
>JBKPRS010000457.1:0-2132 GCA_046734695.1 Actinomycetota bacterium
TTGTTCACCAGCGTGTCGACCGGCCCGAGGGCGTCCTCGGCCCGGCCGACGATCGCCTCCAGCTCGGCCGGGACGCTGAGATCGGCGGCGATGCCGGCCGCCCGCCCCCCGGCGGCCCGGATGCCGTCGACCACCTCGGCCAGCGAGCCCGGCAGCGACGACACGCCCGGCTCGGCCGTGCGGGCCACCACCGCGACCGCGGCGCCCTCGGCCGCGAACCGCTCGGCGATGGCCCGGCCGATGCCGCGGCTGGCGCCGGTGACGATGGCGACCCGCCCGTCGAGGGACCCGGTCACGGGGCGGACGAGATCCCTACAGGTCGACACGTGGCGAACCAGGCCGGGCGCATCAGGTGTCGATCTGTGGGGACAGGGTGGCCGGGTCGGCCGGGGTGAAGTCGTAGACCCGCGAGGCGTTGCCGACGGTGATCTTGTGCTGGGTCTCCTCGGGCAGGTCGCCCAGCCACTTGTTGGCCAGCGTCACCGTGTCGGGCCAGGTCGAGTCGGAGTGCGGGTAGTCGCACTCGAGCATGACGTTGTCCTCGCCGATGACGTCGAGCAGCCGCAGGCCAGCGTGGTCCTCGATGAACGTGCCGAACACGTGGTCCTTGAACAGCGCCCGGATGTCGGTGTCGAGGTCGAAGCGGGCGGCGCCTTTGGCCTCGCCCCGCTCGTGGCTGGCGTTCATGTTGATGTCGAAGCGGCTGGCCCAGAAGCGCTGCTTGTCGATGACCTGCTCGGCCCGCTCCAGGAAGTAGGGGATCCAGCCGATCGAGCCCTCGGACAGGGCGATCTTCAGGTTGGGGAAGCGCACGAAGTTGCCGCTGAACAGCCAGTCGAGCAGCGTGCCGGCCTGGTTGGCGGCGGCCGAGTAGGCCATGAACGCCAGCGTGGGCATGTCGTCGGACGTGCGGATGAGGTTGGACGACGAGCCCACGTGCATCGACAGCACGAAGCCGGTCTCGTCGCAGGCCGCCAGCACCGGGTCCCAATAGTCGGTGTGGATCGAGGGCAGGCCCAGCTTGGTGGGGTTCTCGGAGAAGGCGATCGACTTGGCGCCGCGGGCCGCGGTCCGCTCGATCTCGGCGGCTGCGGCCGGCGGGTCCCACAGCGGGATGATCATCATCGGGATGAACCGGCCCGGGAAGGCGCCGGCCAGCTCGTCGAGGATGAAGTCGTTCCAGGCCCGCACGCACTGCACCGCCAGGTCCTTGTCCTTGGCCTCGTGGAACACCTGGCCGCAGTAGCGGGGGAACGACGGGAACAGCAGCGACGACAGGACCGAGCCCTGGTCCATGTCGGCCACCCGGGCCGCCGGCTCGTAGCAGCCGAGCCGCATGTCGTCGTAGGTGATCGGCTCGGGCGAGAACTCCTCGCGGGACTTGCCGGCCACCGCGTTGAGCCCGGTGGTGACGATCTGGCGGTCCTCGTAGACCCAGAACTCGCTGTCGCCCTCGCGCACGATGCGGGGCGCCCGGTCGCGCCCGCCCTCGGGCACCCGCTCCTGCCACAGGCGGGCGGGCTCGATGAGGTGGTCGTCGACGGAGATGAACCAGCTGAACGACATCCGGACCCTCGCTTCCCCGCGCCCGTTGGTGAGCGAACGCTCACACAGTAGCAGTCCGGTGGCGCGCCGCCAGCAGGGCCCGGTGGGCCCGGGGCGAGCCGTACAGCGACCGGTCGGCCATGGCCCGCTTGAGGTGGGCGTGGACCCCGCTCTCCCACGTGTAGCCGATGCCCCCGTGGAGCTGGAGGGCCGCGCCGGCCACCTCGACCGCCATGGACCCCGCGTGGGCCTTGGCCATGGCCACCGCCACCCCGGCGCCGCCGTCGCCGGCGTCGAGCGCCGCCGCGGCCTCGGCCACCAGCGCCCGCGACGCGGAGAGCTGGACGAGCATGTCGGCGCACGCGTGCTTGACCGCCTGGAACGAGCCGATCGGGCGGCCGAACTGCACCCGCACCTGCGCGTAGGCGACCGTGGCGTCGAGCATCGCCCCGGCCACGCCGAGGGCGTCGGCCGCCACGGCCAGGGCCGCCCGCCGGTGCAGGGCGTCCAGGGCCTCGCCAGGGTCGCCGGCGAAGGGCCACACGGCCTCGTCCTCGACGGCCACGCCGTCGGCCGTCACCGTCGCC
>JBKPRS010000458.1:0-16225 GCA_046734695.1 Actinomycetota bacterium
AGCGTCGACAGCGATCCAGCACTGCAGAGCCGGTGCCGTCGCGGCGGCTGCGCCAGTCCGCGTCGTCACCGACCACAAGGGGGATCAACGACGACGGCAAGACCCGGGGACCGCCGTCGCGTAGATCGGCTGGCGCTTGCCTGTGACCGGGTCGTGGGCGTTGACCGTAAGCCGCCAGGCGCCAGCCCTGACCACTTGTGAGCCCTCACGGGCACCGATTCTGACCACGTTGGTTGGAAACTGAGGTGCAGGCTGTCGGCGCGCAGCGCCCAGTATCGCTTCTGACCTGGCCTTTTGTGGTCGGGTGGGAGATTTGAACTCCCGACCTCTGCCCCCGAACGGGCCAGCGGGCTAACTACCAGGTCACCGCGGTCACGACCGCCTTCACGTGAAGCGTGTTGGACCACATCTCACAGATTGCACGTTGGCACGAAGTTGGCAGCCGCCGCGTTGGTCAGGCGGGCTACTCGCCCTCCTGATCTTGACCGTCCTGGCGCACCAGGTCGCGGACGAACGCAGTGGTGGCTTGGCGTACGTCGGCAGCGTGGTCGAGGAAGAGGTGGCCTCCAGCTTCGATCGTGACGAGGCGCGCTCCGGGTATCCGTGCCGCGGCTGGCGGCACGCACTCGTACGGGGCCAGGCGGTCGTCGGCAGCGTGAACGAGGAGGGTGGGCACCCGGATGTCTTCGAGTGGGAACGAGTTGGAGGCCGGCTCGGATACGACGGCGTCGAACGCGACCACCCAGGACGACCACAGGCGAGTCGGCGACCATGAACTCCACGATGTGGGGTGCAGCGATCCCGATGGCCCGGACGTGAAGGTCGCTGAAGAGCTTGAGGGCCTCGTGGAAGTGGTACTGGACGCGCTGGGCGAAGAAGACGTTGGCCCTTCGGGACTCCTCGGCGAAGGCTCGCACCCGTGCCCGGCGCTCGCCGGGCACAGGCGGTCGGCCATGGTCCCGTTCGCCACTTGCAGCATCGCCTTCGGATCGGCCGGGAGTTCCGCAGGCGGGTAGTACTCCGCCAGGGTCATGTTGGTCCCGATGTAGTCGAAGTGCGCTGGGGCAGCTCCCGGCAGCCGGAGTAGCGCATCCTGCGCCGCGGAAGTCGATTCAACACGCGCGCCGATGATCGGCACCGAAGTGCCCGCTGCGTACACAGCCTCCTCGTTGGGTAGGACGATGTTGGCGGGGCCGACCTCGATGAGGTCAGCCGGCTCGCCAACATCGTCTTCGGAACCCGGAGGCTGTGCTCAGGCGCTGGGCAGCAGGGCGAGCGCGTTCTGGATGCCCTGTTCGAGCACCTCGTCGGCGAGTTGCCGATCGGTGAGGGCGCGGGAGAGCTGCAGTGTGCCGATCAGCAGGGCGAAGAGGCTGAGCGTGGTCGCCCGCGCCGACTCGGGGTCGTCAGGAGCCAGGCGGGCGGCGATCTCGTCGGCGATGGCCAGCACGCCGTCCGTGTAGGCCCGCTTCGTGGAAGTCGAGCAGCGACCGATCTCATCGAGCAGGGCGGCCGATGGGCAGCCGTGCTCGGGGTCGTCGCGGTGCCGGACCGAGAGGTACTCGCGCACCAGCTGTTCGACGCCGGCACCGGGCTGCTGCCAGTAGCTCTCGCGCTGCTCGCGCAGCTGCTCGGCGATCGTCGTGGCGACGAGGTCCGCCTTGGAGTCGAAGTGGGCGTAGAAGGCGCCGTTGGTCAGCCCGGCGTCCGCCATGAGCGTGGCGATGCCGGAGCCGTCGATGCCGTCGCGCTTGAACCGCCGACCGGCCGCCTCGACGATCCGGCGCCGGCTCGCTTCCTTGTGCTCCTTGCCGTACCGGGCCACAACGCCTCCTCGTGTCGAACGACACATTGCCTTCGCTCCTCAGATCATTATAGTACGATCATAATCTAATGGCGGGGAGCACTCGATGACCGCCACGACAGCGAGGTCCCAACAGGAAGGGAGGGGCGACCTGGCCACGACGTACGCAGCAGCGCCCACGAAGACGGTCTCGGTTGGCGGTGTCGACTTCGCCTACCGCGAGCTCGGCCCGGCGACCGGTGTCCCGGTGGTCTTCCTCACCCACCTGGCTGCGGTGCTGGACAACTGGGACCCCCGGGTCGTCGACGGCATCGCCGCCCAGCACCGGGTCATCGCCTTCGACAATCGGGGCGTCGGCGCCTCGGGCGGCGCCACGCCCAACACGATCGAGGCGATGGCGCACGACGCGGTCGCCTTCATCCGGGCGTTGGGTCTCGAGCAGGTCGACCTGTTCGGCTTCTCGATGGGCGGCATGATCGCCCAGCTGATCGCTGCGGATGAACCGCGGCTCGTCCGCAAGGTCATCCTCGCCGGCACCGGCCCCGCCGGGGGCGTCGGCATCACGAAGGTGACCCGCCTGTCGCATCTCGACACCCTGCGCGGGCTGTTCACCTTGCAGGACCCGAAGCAGTTCCTCTTCTTCACCCGCACACCGGCGGGACGTCGAGCGGGCAAGGAGTTCCTGGCCCGCTTGAAGGAGCGCACCGAGCACCGCGACAAGCGCATCTCGCTGCGGTCCTACGGCGCCCAGCTCACGGCCATCCACCGCTGGGGCCAGCAGCAACCGGCCGACCTCTCGGTGATCCACCAGCCGGTCCTCGTCGCCAACGGTGAGACCGACCGCATGGTCCCAACCAGCAACTCGGTCGACCTGGCGCAGCGCCTGCCCGACGCCGACCTGGTCGTCTACCCCGACGCCGGCCATGGCGGCATCTTCCAGTTCCACCAGCAGTTCGTCGAGCGCGCCCTGGCCTTCCTCGGAGGGAACCGATGAACGTCGAAGGTGCAACCGCCCTCGTCACTGGTGCCAACCGCGGCCTAGGCGCCGCCATCGCCCAGGCGCTCGTCGACGCCGGCGCCAAGGTCTACGGCGCCGCCCGCGACAACACGACCATCACCAACCCAGACGTCATCCCCGTCCTGCTCGACGTGACCAACCCCAGCGATATCGCCAGCGCGGCGCGCATCTGCGGCGATGTCTCCATCGTCGTCAACAACGCCGGCATCGGCCGCGGCTCCACGTCGCTCGCACCGGACGCCACCGACGCGGCGCGAGCCGAGCTGGAGACGAACTACTTCGGCCCCATGCGCGTGGCGCAGGCGTTCGCACCAGTCCTGCGCAATAACGGCGGTGGCGCGCTGGTCAACGTCCTCTCGGTGCTGTCGTTCATTGCCATGCCCCAGGCGGCGACCTACAGCGCGTCGAAGGCCGCGGCGTGGTCACTCACCAACGCCCTCCGGATGGAGCTCCGCCGCCAAGGCACCCTCGTAGTGGCCGTGCACGCCGGATTCATCGACACCGACATGGCCGCCGGTGTCGACGCGGAGAAGATCAGCCCCCAGTCCGTCGCGACCCAGATCGTCGCCGCCATCGAAGCCGGCGCGGAGGAGGTGCTGGCCGACCCGACCAGCGAGATGGTCAAGGCGGCATTGGCCAACGACCTGACCGCCCTCTACCCAGCGCTCCAGGCGCAGTGGGATGCTGTGGCGGTCAGCCGATGAGCGCCGTGCTCTACGCCGAACTGGTACCGGAACCGGCTCGCCGCCGGGGGCGCCGACGTGCAGGTCGGCGCCGACCGGTGGTCCGTCGCGGTCTGCGAGCTGGAGGACGGCCCCGAGCGCGACGAGGCATGGACGCTCGCCAACACTGTGTACCCCGGGTTCGACTCCTACCAGCAGTTCACCGAACGCCGCATCCCAATCGCGGTGCTCGAACGCCGGGACGCGACGTGAGCTCAGCGAAGTGGTCGGAGCGCGACGTCGGAGACCAGAGCGGGCGCGTGGTGTTGGTGACGGGCGCCAACAGCGGCATCGGGTTCGAAGCCGCTCGCGCGCTGGCCGCGCACGGCGCCCACGTGGTGCTCGGCTGCCGGAACCCGCAGCGAGCCGCTGACGCCCAATCGCGCATCAGAGAGCTGGCGCCGGCCGGCACGGTCGAGATCCGTGGCATCGACCTGAGCGACCTCGACTCCATCGAGGCCGCCTCGGACGACTTCGCGATCAGGCACGATCGCCTGGACCTGCTCATCAACAACGCAGGGCTGGCGATGCTGCCACGATCGACTACCGCTCAGGACTTCGAGGCGCAGCTCGGGGTGAACCACTTCGGCCGCTTCGACCTCACCGCGAGGTTGCTGCCGGCGCTGCTCGCCGTCGAGGGCTCTCGAGTCGTTTCGATCAACAGCTACGTCCACCGGTTCGGGCGCATGAACTTCGAGGATCTCCACGGCGAGCGGCGCTACTCGGCCTCAGGGGCGTACGCCCAGTCGAAGCTCGCCAACCTGCTCTTCATCGCCGAGCTCGATCGACGCCTCAAGGCCGCGGGCACCTCTACGGTCGCGACCGCGGCACACCCCGGGGCAGCGTCGACGAACCTCGGCCACGACAACCCTGGCCCCCTCAGCGCCGTGTTCCAGCGGGTCCGGCCGCTCCTCAACCGCGTCCTGCAGAGCCCGGCCGACGGAGCGCTGCCCACGCTGCGGGCCGCGACCGACCCGGCCGCGGTCGGCAACGAGTTCTTCGGTCCCTACGGGCGATTCCAGAGCTCAGGGTCGGCGACCAAGGTGTCGCGCGCCCGTCGCGCCCACGACGAGCGCGCGGCGCTCCGCCTCTGGGAGATGTCGACCGCAGCCACCGGGGCCGACTACGGCGTGCTCGACACCCCGCGGAGCCGGGGACGCGTCGCATGACAGCGCGGGAGGTGGGGACGGAAGTCGAACGCTCGGGGATCCCGTGGCCGGTCTTCGCCGTGACCGTCGCCGCCGCGTTCATGGTCGCCCTCGACCTGTCGATCGTGAACGTGGCGTTCCCGTCCATCCGCCAGTCGTTCCCCCAGGTCTCCACGGCCACGCTGTCGTGGGTCCTCGCCGCCTACAGCGTCGTCTTCGGCGCCCTGCTCCTCGGGGCAGGCAGGATCGCCGACCGCTCCGGGCGGCGACGCATCTTCCTGGTCGGCCTGCTGATCTTCACGGCCGGATCGCTGCTGTGCGGCATCGCACCGTCCGCGTGGGTGCTCATCGCCGGACGCGTCGTCCAAGCCGTCGGTGCGGCGCTGTTGATGCCGGCGTCACTCGCCCTGCTGCTGTCCGCCGCCGCGCCGGCGGCCAGGGCCCAGGCAGTGGCGATGTGGGGCGGCGTGTCCGCCCTCGCGGTCGCCACCGGACCCTCGCTCGGCTCGGTCCTGATCGACGCCGGCGGGTGGCGCTGGGCGTTCTGCGTCAACCTGCCCGTCGCGCTGGTCGCAGGCATCGCCGCCCGGCGGGTCGTGCCCGAATCGGTCATCGGAGGGCCGGTACCCGACCTCGTCGGTGTCGCCCTGCTCACCGGTGCGGTGGCGGCCCTCGCCATGGCCATCACCCAGGGCGGCGACTGGGGCTGGTCGAGCCCCCGGGTCGTCGGCTCCTTCGCGGCCGCCGCAGTCCTGGCCCCCATTGCCATCCGCAGGTCGAACCACCATGAGGCGCCCGCCATCGACCTCGCCGTGTTCCGGTCCCGGACCGTCGTGCTCGCCAACGCCGCGACGTTCCTCTACTCGATCGGGTTTTTCGGGATGCTGCTGGCCAACGTCCTGTTCCTGACTTCGGTGTGGGAGTACTCGACCCTGGAGGCAGGACTGGCCATCACACCGGGACCGCTGCTGGTCGCCGCCCTCAGCGGCCCGGCGGGACGGCTCGCCGCGCGTGTCGGGTACGGACCGGTGCTCGTCGCCGGCGGCGTCACCTTCGCCACCGGGCTCCTCTTCTACGTCACGATCGTCGACCTCGAGGCCAGCTACCTCTCCCATTGGCTGCCCGGGGCGCTCTTGGTCGGCGCCGGGGTCGCCTTGTCGTTCCCGGTGCTCAGTGCCGCCGCCGTCGCCGGCCTGCCCCAGGAACGCTTCGGCACCGGCGGCGCCATCAACCAGACCGCCCGTCAGATCGGCGCCGTGCTCGGCGTCGCCCTCCTCATCGCCATCGTCGGCACCCCATCCTCCGTCGACCAGGCGCTCGACCGCTTCCGGATCGCGTGGCTGGTGGGCGCCGGCGCCGCCCTCTGCTCAGCCGCCATCTCCTCGTTCCACCGGCGGCCAGCGGCGACGCACGTGGCGGCCTCGGTCACCCTCGCTACGGCAGACGCGGCATGACTTTCTCCGACGACACCGCCGTCACCCGGGTGGGGCCCGGCTCGTTCACCGCCGAGCTGCACCAGCGGTGGTCCTCCCTCGTCGGCATCCACGGCGGCTACACCGCCGCCGTAGTCGCCAACGCGATGGCCGCGGCGGTCGACGATCCGTCGCGGGCCCTTCGTAGCTTCGCCACGCAGTTCGCGTCCGTTCCTGGGGCGGGACCGGTGGATATCGAGGTGACCGTCGAGCGCACCGGCAAGTCGATGACCACCACCAGCGCCCGATTGCTCCAGGAGGGAAGGGTGCTGCAGGTCGCGCACGCGGCGAGCTCGCCGGCTCGGCCGGGCCTCGCCTACGACGACCACGCCCGCCCTCGTGATGCTGACCCGGGCGACACCCCGCGGTTCGCGTCCCCCGGAGGCGTTGGTCACTTCCGCAACGTGGACGTGCGCCTCGACCCCGATGCCATGCCGTTCGGCGGTGGCGATGCGGCCTGGGTCGCCGCATGGATACGGCCCCTCGAGGACGAACCAATCGACGCTGCCTGGGTGGTCGCGATGTGCGATCTGCTACCCCCGGCGGTCTTCAGCCGGGTGACCGGCCCGATGAAGGCGGCGTCGATCGAGTACACCGTGCACCTGGCGACGGGAGAGATCGCGTTACCGCGCGGTGAGTACGTCTATCTGTCCTGCCACTCACCGTTGGCATACGAGGGGTTCGCCGTCGAGGACGCCACGATGTGGGCACCCGACGGCCGGGTGCTGGCCGTCGCTCGTCAGACCCGTCTCGCCGGCGCGTGAGCGACCACGGCTACTGGTGGATCCCATGTCGAGCGACCGACGTCTGAGCGCTACCGAGGTCTTCATCGACGCAGTCGGAATGCTCTGCCTTCGCGAAGCGAAGCTCGAGCAGGTCACGGAGGCGGCAGCCGCGCTCCATGACGCGAGTGCGCTCGCGACCGCGGGCACCGCCACCCTCGCCCGCTTGCTGCACATGTTTCGCGCTCGGGCCGGCAGTCGCTCCGCCGAGTGGTGGATCGCGACCCTCGAAGGATCGAAGGCGACCGCGCTGCCGTCGGAAGCCATGCTCGACGTCCTCGTTGTGCTCGCCGCCGACGCCGGTGGCGTTGCGGTCCCGGAGGTCGCCTCCATGGAACGAGCCGCGTTCATGCCGGCGTACCTCCAGCTCGCGGCAGTCATCGTCATGCTCATCCACTTCTACGGCGGACAACCGGCACCGGTCACCCTCCAACTGCTCCGTGACCGAAGCGCGACGACCGGTGTCTGAGCCCAGCTCGCGTCTGCTTGACACCTATCGGAGCATCAACCAGACCGCCTCGTTCAACCGATGGGCTGGCTTCGAGGTTGTCCACATGGGCGCGGGCGAATGCGACTTGCGGATGGCGTGGCGAGCCGACGACATGGGCCAATACTCCGGCTTCCTGCACGCCGGCCTGATCGCGGCGCTACTGGACACCGCCTGCGGCTTCGCCGCGAACACCACGGCATCCGGGGTGTTTTCGTCGCACCTCTCGATGGACTGCCTGGCACCGGCTGTTGGGAGCGAGTTCCTTGCCGTCGGCTGAGTGGTGAAGGCCGGTCGCAAGCAGATCTTCACCTCTGGAGAGCTGCGAGCAGTGCACGACGGCGCCGCGAGACTGGTAGCGACCGCCAACGTGCTACTCGTCCCAGCAGGACGACAGATGGGCCGCTACAACGCGGCGGCGACGTCAGCGGATCGCATCCGCTGGCTGGGGGAAGCCCGGACCGGGCTTGGCGCGGACCTTGCGAACGTCGAGTGGTTGGGCACACTCGCTGCACACCACGACCGCGTGCATGTCGTGGCCGCACCCCGTGTGGTGCAGCACGAGCGGCGTACCCTCGGGCCCGGTGAGCCAACGATCGCCCCAGGCGGCCATGGCCGCGAGGATCGGGTAGGCGTCGCGGCCCTTGTCGGTGAGCCGGTACTCGTAGCGCGGTGGGTTCTGCTGGTACTCGACGCGGGTGAGGATCCCTTCGTCGACCAGGCGGGTGAGCCGCTGGGTGAGGATGTTGCGGCCGATTCCGAGCTCGGCCTGGAAGTCGTCGAAGCGGCGCGTGCCCAGGCACGCCTGGCGGATGAGCAGCACGTTCCAGTGGTCGCCGAGCACGTCGGCGCTGCGGGCGATGGTGCAGGGCCACCCCGACGTGTCAGTGCGCTTCACGACGGCCACCCTACCGCAGTGGGTTGCATCATATAACTCAGTCTCTTACTGTCCGTTCCATCATGCAACCAGCAGCGGAGGGCCGACCGTGGAACGCCACGCACACGGACAAGTCAGCACCGAGGTCGTCGACGACCGGATCCTGGTGATGACCGTGGATCGGGTGGAGAAGAAGAACGCGTTCACTCCGAAGATCGCCAACGAGCTCGCCGCGGCCTACACCCGTCTCGACGACGATCCCGAGCTGTTCGTCGGCGTGCTCACCTTCGCCGGCGACCACGCCACCGCCGGGCTGGAGATGCCGCTGTTCTTCGGTCCCGACGCCGAGCCCGGCCCGCCTGCGGATGCCGTCGATCCCTACGCGCTCGACCGTCGGCTGACCAAGCCGCTGGTGACCGCGGTGCAGGGGATCACCTTCACCATCGGCATCGAGATCGCGCTGGCCGGCGACATCGTCGTAGCTGCGTCGGACACCCGGTTCTGCCAGCTCGAACCCAAGCGCGGCCTCGCACCGCTCGGCGGCGCCACGATCCGCTACGTCCAGCGCGCCGGCTGGGGCAACGCCATGTACCACCTCCTGCGCGCCGACGAGTTCACCGCCGACGAAGCGCTGCGGATCGGGCTGGTGCAAGAAGTGGTCGAGCCCGGCCGGCAGCGGGACCGCGCCGTCGAACTGGGACGCGAGCTGTTGGCGTGCGCGCCGCTGGCGCAGCAGCACACCATCGCCAACGCCCGACTCGCACTCGACGAGGACGAGCCCACGGCGATCGACGCCATCGCGGCGATGTCCAAGGCGGTCATGGCGACCGCCGACTTCCAAGAGGGGATCGCGTCGTTCCTCGAGCGACGCCCGGCACGGTTCACGGGGCACTGACATGACCGACATGGACACCACCGACGCGACCTCGAACCGCGAGGCCGTCTGGCATCCCACCGCTTGCATCCTGTGCGAGTGCAACTGCGGTATCGAGATCCGCCTCGGTGCCGACGGTCGAACGTTCGAGCGCACCCGTGGCGACAAGGCGCACCCGGCATCGAAGGGCTACACGTGCGAGAAGGCGCTGCGGCTCGACTACTACCAGAACGGCCGCGGTGAGCGGCTGCTGAGCCCGCTACGCCGACGACCTGACGGCACCTTCGAGGAGCTCGACTGGGACACCGCCATCCGGGAGGTCGCCGCCCGTCTGGCTGCGGTACGGGACGCGCACGGTGGCGAGTCGATCGTGTACTACGGCGGCGGCGGGCAGGGAAACCACCTTGGCGGCGTGTACGGGTCCGCAACCCTGAAGGCGCTCGGCGTCCGGTTCCGGGCCAACGCCATCTCGCAGGAGAAGACCGGCGAGGTGCTGGTCATGGGGAAGATGTTCGGCACACCGCTGCGCGGCGACTTCGAGCACTGTGAGGTGGCGTGGTTCGTCGGCAAGAACCCGTGGATCTCCCACGGCATCCCCCACGCCCGTACCACCCTCAAGGCGATCGCCGCCGACCCCGGCCGGGCGACGGTCGTGATCGACCCGAGGGTCACCGAGACCGCGGCCATGGCCGACTTCCACCTCCAGGTCCGGTCCGGCCGCGACGCATGGCTGATCGCCGCCATGGCCGCCGTGCTCGTCGACGAGGGACTCGTCAACCGCACCTGGCTCGACGGTCATGCCTCCGGTCTCGAGCCCGTGCTCGCGGCCCTCGGGGAGGTGCCGATCTCCCGGTACTGCGAGATCAGCGGCGTCGACGAGTCCTTGGTGCGCGCGGCGACGCGCCGGATCGCTGCCGCCGCCAGCGTCGCGGTGTTCGAGGACCTCGGCGTGCAGATGAACCGCCACTCGACCCTCGTCAGCTACCTGGAGAAGCTCGTCTGGTTGCTCACCGGCAACCTCGCCATCCCCGGCGGCCAGTACGCCATGTCGAGCATCGGCAACCTGCTGCGCATGAGCCGCGCCGAGCTCGATGCCCGCACCGCTCCGGTGTCGCCGGTCGCCGGAGCACGACTCATCGGCGGGCTCATCCCCTGCAACGTCATCCCCGAGGAGATCCTCACCGATCACCCGAACCGCTACCGAGCGATGATCGTCGAGTCGGGCAACCCATTGCACTCCGTGGCCGACAGCCAACGCATGCGCGAAGCGATCCGCGCGCTCGACGTGAGCGTCTGCATCGACGTCTTCATGACCGAGACCGCCCGACAGTCCGACTACGTGCTGCCCGCCACCACGCAGTACGAGAAGTTCGAGGCGACCTTCTTCAACTTCGACTTCCCTGAGAACGTCTTCCAGCTCCGCCGTCCCGTCCTGGACCCGCCCGACGGGCCGCTGCCCGAACCGGAGATCCACGCACGACTCGTCGCTGCACTCGGCCTGCTCGACGGCGACGCGATCGGCCAGCTCCACGCCGCCGCGACACAAGGTCGCGGCGAGTACGCCGCAGCGTTCGCGCAGGCCATGACCAGCGATCCGAAGCTGGCAGCCGTCGCGCCGGTGGTGCTCTACCGGACGCTCGGGCCGACGCTCCCGCACGGGGCGGCGGCCGCGGCCGCGCTGTGGCCGATGGCGATCCGCTGCGCGCAGAAGAACCCCGACGGTGTCGAACGGGCCGGATTCGGCACCGGCGCCGACGCCGGCGACCGCCTCTTCGACGCGATCGTCGACCGGCCGTCCGGGGTCGTCTTCACCGACGACACCTGGGAGGCGACCTGGCAGCGCATCCAGACCGACGACGGCCTCGTCCACGCAGACATCCCCGAGCTCCTCGACGAGCTCGCCGAGCTCGCCACCGAGACCCCACCCGGCGACGACCCCGACTGGCCGCTCCTGCTGTCCGCCGGTGAGCGGCGGTCCTTCACCGCCAACACGATCCTGCGCGACCCGGCGTGGCGCAAGAAGGACCCCGACGGTGCCCTGCGCGTCTCGCCGACCGACGCCAACCGGCTCGGCCTCGTCGCCGGCGACACCGCCACACTAACCACGAAACGAGCAAGCGTGACGGTCACCGTCGCGGTGGACGACACCGTGCAACCCGGCCACGTGTCACTCCCCAACGGGCTCGGCCTCGACCACGTCGAATCCGGTGCGCGACACCAGACCGGGGTCGCACCGAACGAGCTCACCGCCAGCGAGGACCGCGACCCATGGGCTGGGACGCCCTGGCACAAGACCGTGCCGGCCCGACTCGAGCGGGTGTCGGCATGACCTTCGACGTCGCCCAGATCGACGAGGTGCTCGCCACCACACGAGCGGTACGCCGGCGGCTCGACCTCGCGCGACCGGTCGACAACCAACTCCTGCTGGACTGCATCGACCTCGCCGAGCAGGCGCCAACGGGCGGCAACCTCGGCAGCCGGCGCTGGATCATCGTCCGGGAACAGCGGGTCAAGGACCAGCTCGGCGAGCTCTACCGCGACACCGCGCTGCCGTTCATGTCCGCCGCCGCCGAACGACTCCAAGGCACCGGCCACCCGAGCGAGAAGGTGATGGCTTCCGCCACCTACCTCGCCGAACACCTCGCCGAGGTGCCCGCCATCGTCATCCCGACCGTCATCGGCCACCACGACGGCAGCGGGCGGCCCGGCCTGTTCGACTCCGTCATCCAGGCGGCGTGGAGTTTCTGCCTCGCCCTCCGCGCCCGCGGGCTGGGCACCACCTGGGTGACCGCGGCGCTGCAAGACATCGCGAAGGTCAAGGAGATCCTCCGCATCCCGGAGGACATGACCGAGATCGTCCTCCTCCCGGTCGCCTACACGAAGGGCACCGACTTCAAGCGCGCCCCACGCCATCCCGCCCGAGCGATCACCTACTTCGACCGCTTCGGCCTCACTACCGAGCGCGGCCCCAGCGACGAGCTTCGTTTCGACGACGGCCCTGGCGCCATCGCCGAGGTTGACATCGCCGCCTCGCCGGCCAAGGTGTGGTCGCTGGTCTCGGACATCAACCTCCCCGCGAGCTTCTCCAACGAGTTCGCTGGCGCCGACTGGGCGACCGACGACCGCGGCGTCGGCGCCATGTTCCACGGGCACAACCAACACCCCGCGCTCGGGGAGTGGACGATCCCGTGCTTCATCGACACCTGCGACGAGCCTCGGGCCTTCGGGTGGCGCACCTCCGACCCTCACAACCCAGGGGCACGTTGGCGGTTCGATCTCGAACCCCGCGAAGGCGGCACCCGCCTGCGGTTCTCCTACGTCATGGGACCTGGGCCGTCGGGCACCACTATGGCGATCACCAACAACCCCGGCAAGGAAGTACGGGTGTTGCGCCGCCGCATCGGCGAGGTCCAGGCCAACATGCAGCAGACCGTCGAAGGCGTGAAGCAACTCGCCGAAGCGACGCCATGACCCTGCGCGTCGGCATCGGCGCCGGGACGTTCGGACCCGAAGCCGTCGAGTTCGTGCGCCAGGCCGAACTGCTCGGCGTCGACTCCGTGTGGTGCCCCGAGTTCTGGGCCGGCGACGCCTTCACACCCCTCGCCTACCTCGCCGCCACCACGTCCACGATCAAGCTCGGCTCCGGGATCGCGCAGCTCGGCGCCCGCACGCCGGCGATGCTCGCCATGACCGCGCAATCACTGCACGCGCTGTCCGGCGGACGGTGCCTCCTCGGCATCGGAACCAGCGGACCCCAAGTGATGGAAGGCTGGCACGGCGTCGCCTTCGACAAGCCCGTGCGCCGCACCCGCGAGACCATCGAGATCATCCGAGCCATCACCGCCGGCGACCGGCTCGACTACCACGGGCAGATCTACGAGCTCCCGCTGCCCGGGAGCGAAGGCCGCGCCATCCGGTCACTGATGCCACCGACGCACCTGCCGATCTACGTCGCCTCCCTCGGCCCCGCCAACCTCCGCCTCACCGGCGAGCTCGCCGACGGGTGGATCGGCACCTCGTTCTTCCCCGAGACCGCCGACGTCTTCCTCGACCCCATCCGCGAAGGAGCAGCCCGAGCGGACCGCGACTTCGCCGACCTCGACCTCACCGTCGCCGTGGGCGTCGAGTTCACCGACGACGTCGAGGCCGCCGGCCGCCGCCACGCGGACGGCTACGCGTTCACCATCGGCGCAATGGGCTCGGCCGGCACGAACTTCTACAACAACGCCTTCGAGCGACAGGGCTACGGCGACGACATCCGCGAAGTGCGGCGGCTGTGGCTCGCGGGCGACAAGGACACCGCCCGCCGGCGGGTCCCCACGGCGATCGGGCTCGGCACCAACCTCATCGGCACGGACGACCTCGTGCGGAACCGCTTGCGCCTCTACCGCGACGCCGGCATCACCACCCTGCGCGCCAACTTCCACGGCGGCCCCGATGGCGATCTCGACCGCCAGCTCGGTGACCTCGCACGCCTGCTCGACCTGGTGAGCCAAGTCAATGACGAAGCGACCTGAGCGGGCTGGCTGAGCGCGGGGCACGATCGCGAGTGTCAGCTGGACGGATGTGCAAACTCGAGCTGGAGTCCTGGCGTTCCCTCGAAGACCCGGTCGTTGGACACCAGCGGGATGCCGAGGCGGAGCGCGGTGGCGGCGATCCAACGGTCGGCGTCGTGCTCGCGCTGGCCGAGGGCGTGGCCGACGCGTACACACTCGGTACGGAGTCGGGCGTAGGTCGCGACGAGCTCGTCGCCGGAGTGCACGACCTCGACGCTGGCGATCTTGGCATCGAGCTTCCGTAGCCGAGCTTCGCCCCAGCCGCGACGGAAGGCTCCGTAGCGCAGCTCCGCCACGGTCTGGAACGAAACGAAGGCGGGTCGACCGACGATGATCGGTTCGTAAAGCGCAATCAGCGCAGTGCCGGAGAGGTCCGGGCTGAAGACGTCCGTGTCGAGGACGATCGGCCCTCGGCGAGCAGTCACTCGAGAACGGCAACGAGGAAGGCTTCACCTTCCTCGGGGGTGAGATCGTCGATCACCATCTCGCTGTGTGGCGGCAGCGGCCGGGCGCGCTTGAGGAGCTCCTCGACAGGAAGCTCGAGGCTCTCGTGCGGCTGGTGCTCGTGGCGGGCGGTCGACATCTCGCCGGACAGTGCACGACCCATCTCAGCCGACGACCTTCAGGTTCGGCTTGAGTGCCGGCGCGAGGACGTCATCAATGCGCTGGTTGGCGAGCTGCTCGTCGCCTGTGAGCGCGCCGACGTACGTCGAGACGAGCGTCTCGACGCTGTGCCCCATGCGGCGTGCCACCTCGCCGAGAGGTACGCCCGCGCTCAGCCAGGTGGTTGATGCTGCGTGTCTGCGGTCGTAGACCCGTAGCGAGGGATACCCGATCTTGTTGAGCGCGAGCTGCCAGCAGCGCGCCCAGTTCGATGGGTGGGGCCGCCGGCCAGTCCGTCTCCGGAAGATCAACTCGTCCTTCGGGAAATCGTGCGACGCCAGCCAGCTGTGCAGCATTGGTACGAGCAGCGGAGGTATAGGCACCGAACGTTCGCCGGTCTTCGGTTCGCCCGGCTCGTCGAAGGAGATGTCAGCTTCGAGCACGTCGATGCGTCCCCAGCCCTCGGTGGGCAGATGCAGCGCGTGCGGACGGAGCATGACGGTCTCCGATGGACGCAAACCGCCGTAGTACATGACCACGGTCATCAGCTGGTAGGTGCGACTCGCTGGCTGGTGACTGGCCATGGCACCGATGGCCAGTGCCATCGTGGCGGGGCCGGGTAGAGAACGGACGTCGATGCTCTTCTGACGCGAGTGGACTTCCGTCGCGCTCTGCCCTTGGGTGCTGGCGGCCAAGGATCGGTCGCGAGGATCTCCAAGTCGACCGCGCGTCGGATGCACGAGCGAGCGACCTTGCGGAACCGGCCACTGGACGACGCAGCCAGCTATTGCCCGCTGTCGCCGAGGCCGAGAAGGCGATCGACCTCGGCAAGCGTCGAGCGGTCAGGGTCCCGGAGGGGCAGCGACCACGCTGCCAACCACTTCTCGAACGGATCATCGGCGCTTACGACACTGCCCGGGCGCATACATAGCTTCAGGTGCGCTCGCAGACCAACGGGGGCGGGAGGTGCGATGGAGTTCACCGCCAGGGGTACCAAGCGGGCGACGGCCTCGACCGCGGAGTCACGGGTCCGGGGCTGCCACTCCGGCCACTGCTCTGCAAGCCACCGCCGCGCCCACGCGTACACGGTCACCCCAGTCTCGGTCGGCCGCCACGACAGCGGCTCGCCTGTCTCTTCGTCGAACTGCTCGCCGCGGTGCTGCGCGTGCGCGAGAAGCATGCGAACCCGGTCGGCCTCTGCCTTGGTGGCGAACGTCCGGCTTCGTTGCCGGCCGTCGACCGCCCACCGCACGACCCAGGGTCGCTTGTTCTTCTTGGTCTGCGGCCGCTTCTGCAGCCCGAAGACCTGTACTTCTTGTAGCCGTTGTGCCTCCACGTTGCCCCCTTTGCGCTGCCCGGAATGGGCGCTCACTGGGCGCTATGTGGATCACGGTCGGCGAAAACGCCCCGACCAGGAAGAACATCGCGCCCCGGTGATTCACTCCGGAGCCGTGAGTCGCTCGCGCTTCCTAGCCGTCGAGTCGTTGCGCGAGCGATCGTGCGAGTTGGGCGTCTCTTGCTGGCCGGAAGTGGGAGTACACCTGCAGGGGGGTTGTGGAGTTGGCCCAGCCGCCACGGCCGGCGACGGTCTCGATGTCTGCACCGCCACCAAGGCCCTCAGTGGCCATCCAGTGGCGGAGGTCATGAAGGCGGACCCCATCCAGCTGGTCGGGTGGGGGAGATTTGAACTCCCGACCTCTGCGTCCCGAAGCTTGACCGAGCGGACTTACACGGTCATCGGCGGACGGTACGCAGGTGGACCCCAGCGTGCGTACGGGCTCGTACCACCTGGGTCGGTCAGCCACGCGGGATAGACGCGGGATGCGCCGAGACGCAGCGCCAACGGTCAATCGGGGCGCCCTGCGGCTGTACTGGGTGGGAT
>JBKPRS010000459.1:0-5659 GCA_046734695.1 Actinomycetota bacterium
CTGAGGCGCGTAAGGCCCCTTAGCTCAGCCCCCGACGATGACGGTCGGGCAGCCCGGTCCGGGGACGATCGGGGTGCCGTGCATGCTCATGTCGGACAGCCGGGCGGCCGGGAACCCGCCGATCAGGACCGTCGCGCTGCCCATGGCGATGCCGTTGGGGGCCGGCGAGACGCACGGGATCCCGCCCGGGATGCTGTTGGCCACGGCCGCAGGCATGCCGCCGATGAGGACCGTGGGCACGGTGGCCGCGGGCGTGATCGGCCCGCCCACGTGGGGTTTGGGTCCGTCGGACAGGGGGCACATGGCCATGTCGCCGGCGCGCAGGGCGGGTCCCGGAGGCACGGCTCAGCCCTCGTCCCCGTCGCCGTCGGGCCAGTCGCCGTCCAGGTCACCCTGCGCCGGCTCGTCTGGCGCGGGGGCAGGCGGCGCCGCCTCCACCTCGGGCGGGGCCTCGGGAGCCGCCTGGGCCGGGCGGCGGGGAGCGGACCGGCGCCGCGGTGCGGGCGCGGCCGGGGCCAGCTCGAACACCTCGACCCGGTGGGCGATGTGGGCGGGCTTGGCCGCGGCCACCAGGCGATCGAGCCGGACCGGGTCGATCATCTCCGCGTCGCCGGGCGCCACCCGCACCCGCACGACCATCTCGCCCGCGGCGAACCCGGGCAGCTCGCCCGACGGCGGTGGGGCGCCGGTCCAGGCGGTGGCGCCGGACTCGACGACCTCGGGCACGACGCCGGTGTAGATGGCCACGGCCTCGGACACGCCGCGCACGGTACCCCGCCAGGCGAACAGGTCGGCCGCCCGGGCCACCAGCGCCCGCTGGCGGGCCTCGGGCCAGGACGCGTCCAGTTCGACGCCGACCCACTCGGCCAGCCACTCGACGAAGTCGAGCGGGGCCAGCAGCGGGTCGACGTAGGCGTGGCTGGAGTCCAGCGTCGCCAGCACCGGCGCCAGCACGATGTCGAGCGCGGCGGTGAAGCGCTGCGCGATGTCGTTGTCGTGGTAGAGCGCGGGCAGCAGGTGGCCCAGCGGGTGGGGCGTGGCCAGCTCCTCGACGGTCCCCCTCACTGGTGCACCCTTCGGGATGCACCCAGTGAGGGCTCGGCCCGGTGGGCCGAGTGACGCACTGTGCTTCTGGTTCGCTCGACAAGCTCGCTCACGAGGTCTGCACCATCACGTGGTGGCCGAAGGAGAACACGAGGTCGTGAGGGCCGAGGTCGAGCCGGTCGACCTGCGCCTCGCGGGTGCGCTCCACCGGGTCGGCGGGGAACAGCCGCACCTCCTCCACGAAGTCGACACCGGACAGCCGCTGCAGCACGGCGTACACCTCGCCGCCCACGATGGCCCGCCCGAACGGCCAGCCGGTCCCGTCCGGGCCGCCGCGCACCGGGTGGAAGTACGCGTACAGGGCGGCCAGGGCGTCCTGCTCCAGCGTGCGGGGATCGGCCTTGGGCTTCGCCCGCAGCCGGGTCACCACCGTGACGCCCACGTAGTCCGGCGGCTGGACCAGCACCCGGGCGCCGATCGTGCGCCGCTCGTCCAGGTAGTCGACCACCCGCTCGTACACGTCGTCGCTCAGCATGAGCTGGTGGAACTCCAGGCTGTGGTGCTCGCCGTCGTCCACCGCCGGCACCACCAGCACCCGGACACCGCCCACGCCCGCCGGGTCCTCCACGGGCACGCAGTGGACCCGGGCGATGTCGGGCGCCGCGGCCCGGGCCAGGTTCTCGTAGTCCTCGGCCGTCACGGCCCGCTGGCGGGTCCGCAGCAGGAGCGGGCCGCGCAGCTTGGCGTTCTCGACGTCCTCGCCGTCGGTCCCGCCCTGCGCCGGGCGCCGGTTGGTGACCGTGGCCACGAACGGCACCGAGCTCTTGAGCACGCTCACGCCGTGGCGGGCCACGTTGCCCCGCTGGCCGCCGCCGGTCCGGTAGCGCCGGATGCGCACCGCGGCGCCCTTGGGCGGCACCGCGCCGTAGCGGCGGAACGAGCCGTCCTCCTCGCGCACCGCGGGCCCGAACACGATCTCCCCGCTGGTGTGGTCGACCAGGAAGTGGCGGTCCTCGGGACCGGAGCCGGCGAAGTCCTCGACCTCGACCCACGGCTCCCAGCCGCTCGGGCTGGACGTGTCCACCTCGTGGTCGAGCGCGTGCTCGCCGGGGACGACCGGGCGGCTGCGCAGCAGGAAGCGCTGGGCCGGCACCCCCTCGGCCTCGCCCATGATCTCGTCGCTCACGAGCTCGGCGTTGACCGCTTCGGTGGTCCCACCGCTGGTGAAGGCCGTGACCTTGGTGATGCGGGGCGAGGTCTCGTAGGCGGGCTGCCAGGTCTCGGCCTCGACCACCCGGCAGCGCAGCCAGCCCGCGGCCTGGGACACGATCGCGGCGTGCGGGCGGTGCCCCGAGGGCACGTGCAGCACGATGTCGCCGGACCAGTTGAAGCCGCCGGTGCCGTCGCTGTCGACCTCGCAGCCGACCCAGCGCTCGCCGTCCCACGCCTCCCAGCGCAGCGGCGGGTAGCGGGGGTCGATGCCCACGCCCGCGGTGGGGCACTCGAAGCGCAGCGTCACCGCGCACGAGGGCACGGCGCTGGACAGCCCGACGTAGAAGCAGTCGTCGACGGCGGGCACCCGGGGCGGCGGGCCGAAGCACCAGAACCCGTCGCCGTGGTTCACCGTGTCGGTCTGGTCGGTCTGGGTCCCGTCGACCGCGGTGGCGACCACGGCCATCTCGCAGGGCACGATGTCCAGCTCGTGGAGCGTGGAGAACACGATCGGCTCGTTCTCGGTGCGGGGCGTCGCCACCTGCGTGCCCGGCGGGATCGACAGCGTGGTCGGCTGGGCGGCCGACAGCCAGAACGTGATCGGCGTCCGGGCCGCGGTGGGCGGCCGCAGCCGCACGCCCAGCAGATCCAGGAACTTCACGTAGGTCCGGTCGGGGACCCGGTTCAGCCGCCACAGCACCTGGTCGACCATGTAGGCGAACGTCTCGATGAGCGTGACGCCGGGATCGTGGACGTTGTGGTCGGTCCACTCGGGGCAGCGTTGCTGGACCAGCCGCTTGGCGTCGTCGACCAGCGACTGGAACGTGCGGTCGTCGAGGTGGGGAGCGGGAAGCGTCACGGCGATGACTCCTCGGCGGGCAGTGTGTAGAAGGGGAACACCAGGTTGCGGGGGTCGTTGGTGCCGCGGATCGTGTAGGTGACCGAGATGTACATGATCCCGATGCCCCCCTCCTCGAAGGTCACGGCGATGTCCTGGACGGTGATGCGGGGCTCCCAGCGGGCCAGCGACGTCTGCACCTCGTAGGCGGCCCGCCCCGCGGTCCGGGCGTTGGCCGGCGCGAACACCAGGTCGTGGATGCCGCAGCCGAACTCGGGGCGCATGGGGCGCTCGCCGAAGGCGGTGCCGAGGATGAGCCGGATCGACTCCCGGATCTCGGCGTGCTCGGACACCAGCGCCACCGACCCGGTGGGGTCGATGCGCACGGGGAACGCCAGCCCCTGCCCGATGAACTCGGCGGCCATCAGTTGATCCTCACGACGCCGGCGTGGAGGTTGGCGCTGGCGCCGCCGTCGAGGTCGAGGGCGGCGGAGCCCGCCACCTTGGTCTGGGCGCCGCTGACCTCGGTGGTCGTCATGCCGGCCACCTTGACCGTCTGGCCGTTCAGCTCCAGCGACGTGGTGGCGTCGATCTTCACCGACTGGCCCTTCATGGTGAGCTCGCCGGTGGCGTCGACGTTGATCTTGCCCTTGGACACGATCGTGATGTCCCCCTGCGCGTCGATCTTGACCAGGTTCTTGCTGGTGAGCAGGATCGCCCCGCCCTCGGCGTCCTTGGCCAGCTTGAGGGCGAACTCGTGGTCCTTCGAGGACAGCTCGATGTACTCGTCGCCGTCGGCGTCGGAGTACACCTGGAAGTGGCCCTTGCGGGACGTGAAGCTGCGCTTGGCCACCTTGCCGTCGGACCCGACGGTGCCGTCGAGCTGGGGCGGAGCCGGTTTGTCCACGCCGTTGTAGAGCCCGCCGATCACGTAGCCGCGCCGGATGTCGCCGTGCTCGAAGGTGACCAGGACCTCGTCGTCCACCTCGGGCAGCACGAGCGCACCCCGCTCGGGGCCGGCGCCGGGCTGGGCCACGCGCAGCCAGCCGCTCTCGAACGTCTCGTCCATCCGCGGGATCTTCACCTTGACCCGCCCCAGGTCCTCGTCGTCCTTGACGTTGGTGACGATGGCGCTCACGACCGACGGGATCGGTGCGGTGACCGACGCGGGGCTGATCGCCCGGCTACCACCGCCGCCCGAGGACGTCATCCCGAGCAGCGAGCGCTCGTGGCGGCCGGTGCAGGAGAAGTGGGTGAGGTACTCGCCGTTGTCGAACACGTGGCGCGACACCGTGAGCGTGTACTTGCCCTCGAACGGCGTCCCCACCACGCCGAGGCTGATGGCCTTGCCCGCCTTGAGCCGCGGGTTGCCCCGGGCCACGCCGTGCATCTGGGCGTGGGTGGACGCGATCTGGTCGGCCAGCGCCTTGCTGGCCGCCTCCACCTGCTCGTTCTCGCCGAAGGGCACGTCGGTGGCCACGAAGGTGGGGTTGCCGAACTTCTCGGCCAGCTCCGACGGCTTGATCCCCACCTCGGCGCTCTTGGACTCGGCCGGCGCCGTGGCCACGACCGCCTTCTTCTGGGTGATGTCCCAGCCCCGGACGGTCACCTCCTTGACCTGGGCGTCGGCGGTGACGGTGGCGTTGAACCGCAGCAGGTTGTCGCCCTGCACCAGCTGGAGCGGGTCCTGGGCGTCGAGGTCGCCCTCGGCGGGCGCCTCGGCCGAGTCGGTGGGCGGACCGAAGTTGACCTTGCCGTCCTCGACCAGGAGCACGAACCCGACCTCGCCCGCCAGCGAGGTGAGGAACTCGGCGTCGGTCATGTTGGCCTGGGCCACGTGCGGCGAGGGCCGGCCTTGAGGCGTCTCGACCTTGCCCACCTGCAGGCCGGCCTCCTGGGCCACCTGCTTGACGATGTCGGAGTACTTGACGTCCTTGAACGCCCGCGTCCTGCGCCCCCGGTAGAGGCGGTTGGCCCGGTCGAAGCCGCGGACCACCGTGCGGGTCCGACCCGAGTCGAACTCGACCTCGAGCGCGGTGACCTCGCCGGAGAACAGCGGCTCGCCCCCGGTGTTGGCCTCGGACCGCACTGCGATCTTGACCTCGGAGGCCATCTTGAAGTTGCCCTTGGACAGGGCGATGCGGCCCGGGTCGAGGAAGGACAGGAGGAACATGTCCGGCAGGTTGAGGTTGTCCTCGACCACGGCGTAGCTCATGATCTCCTCGACGTCGGCGGGCAGCTCGGTGCCGTCGACGGTGACCTTGAAGGTCGATGAGGAGTGCTGGCGGATCTCGTCTGTCATCGCCCGCTCCTCACGCCGGCGGGACGTGCAGCACGGTGCCGTCCCGGACCCGCAGCGGGTCGTCGATCGCGTTGGCGTCGGCCAGGCGCCGCCAGCCGTTGGGGTCGCCGTACTCGACGTAGGCGATGGAGGCCAGGCTGTCGCCCGCCACCACCCGGTGGGTGCGGTGACCGGCCGTGCCGCCCGAGGTCGGGTTCTGCTTGGCGGCGGGCTGGGGAAACTCCTTCATCGCCACGGTCACGGTCCCCCGGATGGGCGTGCCC
>JBKPRS010000460.1:0-10944 GCA_046734695.1 Actinomycetota bacterium
TTGGGCGAGCCGGTCCTCGATCAGCGACAGCCGGTCAGAACCACTGTCGCCGGGCGCTCCGCGCTTGCGGAGTCGCCCGGCGACATAGGTAAGTCCGGCCGCGATGCCGACCGCATAGAACACCGTCCGCACGATCCGACCACCGCTCGGCCGGCCCCCAGACGTTGCGCGTATCGACGCCGTTGCTGGCACAACTGCGGCGCCGCGAATGACGGACATGTCCCCATTCCTTCAAGCGGCTCTTGAGAAACAGATCAGGACTGCGGGCTGCACGCTTCGGCGTACTGTCCACGTTGATAGATCGTGCTCAGTATCTATCGGTACGGGTACGGACCGCAAGGACTTCCTGACGCTGTGTAGAAGGCTCTACGCCTCGTTGAACTCACCTTGGCGGACACCGCCGAGGAAGGCTTCCCACTCACCGGGAGTGAAGACCAACAGCGGACCGTGGCCATCCATCTCGGTGTCGCGCACGGCCACCCGACCGTCCTCAGCGAAGCCGACCTCGACACAGTTGTCGCCACCGCTCGACAGGCTGGACTTGCGCCAGCCCGTGAAACTGTCGTCACGGAGCATGATGTTCACCCTTTCTGGATTTCCCAACGGCCGGATCGGCCCATGGAGCTGAACAGCCCTGCCAAGGGTGACAGTACAGAAATGCGGTACGCGGAGCCACGCTCCGCAGGTAAATTTCCTCGGAGTGCGCGCCGAAAGTGACGTAGTGGACGCGTCCAGCCCCCACGACAGGGGACATCCCACCGAGCGCGCCGGAGCGAGCGCCCAACGGAGGGTGCTCTGACCAGGGGTAAGGGCTAGACCCGGACGCCCTGGGCGTAGGTGATGAGCTTCTCGAGGCTCTCCTGGGCCGGCTCCGCGGCCTCGCGCAGGCGGTTGAAGAGCTCCTCGTAGCGCTTCACGTGGTCCCCCTCGGTGAGGACCAGGTCGTCGGTCACCGTGTCGACCGCCACGACGGTCGGATCGTCGGGATCGGCGAAGGTGTAGATGGAGAAGGCCGACCGGGGCATCGTGTAGCCCTCGATCTGCGCATCGACCGACAGCACCCGCACGCTGATCTTGGGGCTGCCGTTGACGGTGGCGGCGATGTGGTACAGCTGCGCCTGCATGATCTCGCGGGGTGCGGTGGACCTGCGGATCGCCAGCTCGTCGAGGATCACCTCGTACAGGGGACCGCCCGGGCGCCGCAGCATGCGCTGGCGGCCGTCCCGCCCGTCGGCCGCCTTGTCGAACGCGAAGTTGATCGGACCGGCCAGGTAGTCGGCCTCACCCCGGAACCGGGTGAACGCCGGCGTCTGCAGCAGGCCCGGGATGAAGGTCATCTGGAACTCGCGGATCGTCTGCGCGCCGGCCTCGAGGTTGGCGTAGAGCGTCTGGCGCTCGCCCATGGCCTTGTTGGACTCCCACCAGCCCCGCTCGCCTGCCTCCCGCGCGATCGTCATGATGCGGGTCCAGCGGTCGTCGGTGATGTCGAGCGCGTCCAGGATGCGCATCACGTCGTCCAGGTCGACCACATGGCCGTTCTCGAGGCGCGAGATCTGTGCTCGGCTCTGCCCGATCTTCCGGGCGAGTTGCTCGTGGGTCAACCCACCTTGTGTTCGCAGCGCTCGCAGTTCTGCGGCGAGTCGCAAGCGACGTACGTAGGGACTGATCACTCCCGCCCTCCGGACACCAGCCGTTCCTCGTACACTACGTCATTTTGCACGCGGCGGAAAGCTGAACACACGCGATCGACGAACGCACGCGAGCGGTGGACGCATCCGGACGCTGAACGCGCAGCACGATCGGCGAGCGATCCAGGGCGCGCGGTGGTCATGTGATGACGGGGATGTCTATCGCGTCACCTGCTCGAAATACGCATGGAGGAACTTGGCCCAGCGCTGCCGATC
This sequence comes from Actinomycetota bacterium, assembly GCA_046734695.1. GTDB lineage: Bacteria > Actinomycetota > Acidimicrobiia > Acidimicrobiales > VFJN01 > ZC4RG19. The sequence goes on from JBKPRS010000460.1 coordinate 1,905, forward strand.
GACGAACTCCACTGGGTAGTGGGTGTTGCCCAGGACGTAGCCGTCGCCGTCGGGATCGCTGTCGTAGGCACGCTTCGAGTCCGGGAAGTAGATGGCGACGCCCCCGGATCCGAAGCGACCCTGGCGCTGGGTCGAGGCGTAGTTGTCGATGACCATGCCCTCGACCGCCGAGCGGGCCGTGGTGGCCCGGCGGGCGAGCGTGGCGTCCACGCCAGGCGCGGCCGCGACCTGGTCGAGGAAGCGGATCAGGTCGATGGAGTTCAGGCCGTAGCCCGGCGCGTAGTTCTCGCACGCCTTGCGGGCCCGGCGCAGGACCGGCAGGTGGGTGTCCAGGCCGGACGTCGCCAGCGTGGCGAAGCGGGACAGCGCCTGGGCCGCGGGCTCGGCGCCCGAGAGGTCGACGGCCGCCATCGTCGTGGCGTCCCGGTCGCCGTAGTAGTCGGCGTAGGCCCGCACCATCTGCGTGCCCAGCGCGGCACCGTCGAACGAAGCGGGATCGGCCACCAGCGCGCGCAGGAAGCCCGTGTAGTCCCAGCCGTCGCCCGGCTCCAGCTCCTCACTGGCCACCATCACGGTCCCGCACCCCCGCAGTGCGTAAGAGGTCTCCAGCATGCCCATGAGGCAGGCGTCGAAGCCGATGACGTCGATGGGCCCGTCGGCGGTGAGGCCCGCCAGCGTGTCCTGGATCTCCCGGTTGTAGAGCTTGTCGCCGGTGTCCTCGTCGTGGGACACGTAGCGCACGGCGTGGACCCGCATGTCGTCGGGCAGCGGTGCCAGGCTGCCCACCCGGTCACCCAGCCGGGCCCGGGCCCGCTCCTGCCCCCGCGCCAGGCCCCGCACGTCCGCGGCCGTGCCCCGGACCGTGAGGGCCATGCGCCGCCGCCAGCCCTGGCCATGGTCCCAGATGGCCAGCAGCGTGCGCTGGGCCGGGTACTCCTCCCGCGCCCAGGTCACGAAGTCCGCCAGCGAGGCGCCGTCGCCCATGTTGACCGCACCCAGGTCGGCCACGGCCTTGGCCTCGGTGGGCTTCATCCCCTTGGTCACCCGGAAGCGCAGGGTCTTGGACCAGGCGCCGTAGAGGTCGACGTAGTGGCGCTGGGGGCGCCCGAACTCGACCAGGACGTTGACCCGGTCGGTGCTGCCCACCTTGGCCATCTGCTCGAAGTTGAGGAACGAGAACGGCTCGAGGTCGTTCTTCGCGTTGAGGAACACCAGCACGTTCCAGTCCGCGGGCGGGGCCGCCTTCTTCCTGGGCATGGATCAGACCTCCGCTCGTCGGCGGGCCGAGCTGACCCGCACTGCGTCGCCGCAGAAGGCGAGCAGGCCGCTCGTCACCTCGGCGATGATGTCGACCATCTCGCCGTACGGCGGATGGAACGGCGTGGGGTTGTCCTCCGAGCCCCACTCGACCGTGAAGGACAGGACCTTGGTGCGGGCCGGATCGACCAGGTGGCGGCTGTAGGCATAGTCGTCCGACGTCCCCGCCGTGGGGTACAGGTTCATCGACTGCTGGATCCGGTAGCTGCGGCCCCGGGAGGCGGCGATGCCCGCCTGCATGGTGCGGGCCAGACGCTCCAGGGCGCGCCGGTCGGCGGCCGGGAGGTACTCGCCGTAGGCGTCGTCGCCGAGGCCTCGCCGACGGTCGTAGGCCGCGTTGGAGAAGGCCATCTGCCGGCGGCGGGACTGGTTCTCGTCGTCGCCCCAGCTGTACATGATCAGCTCGCCGTAGCTGTGCAGGTCGACGAGGAACTCGATGTCGGGGTGCTCGTCCAGCAGCCACACGACGTTGCGCACCTCGGGCTCGGAGTGCGCTGCCGGTCCGACGTAGAGGTCGGGATGGCACGGGTCAGTCGAGCTGGCGACGGGCGCATCGGGGGCGAAATGGGCCTCGAAGTCCCACAGGAAGTCGAAGTTGCGGTTGAGGTCCACGCCGACGCAGCCGACGCCGGCGGCGGCGCCGGGCCGCCGGTTCTTCCGCCACGTGGGATCGACCGTGAAGCTGTGGTGGCGCCCGTCCGGGTTGACCTGCGGGCAGAGGTAGATCGACGCGTCGTCGACCAGCCGGGCCAGCTGCGCGGCGGTGAAGCGGCGCCGGCCGATGGCCACGCCCCGGCCGGCGGCGTGCGCGCCCAGCAGCCGCTCGGCCAAGGCGACGACGATGTCCGCGCTCCCCCACTCCCGGGCGTGGACCCCGCCGAGGATGCAGATCCCCGCCGGGCCGGTGCCGATCCGCAGGGCATGGCAGGCGCGGCCCTCCCAGGTGGCGTGGGGCAGCGCGAGCAGCTCGGTGACAGCCCCGTAGGGCGGCCCGGAGAGGGCCACCAGGCGCCGGTCCACCTCGCGGACGTCCAGGTAGCCGGCGACACGACCCGAAGGCCTCTCGGCCCCCAGGGAGGCCGCCAGCGCCGCCTCGGCGACCTCCAGCGCCTCCACCGGCTCCAGGACGAAGCCACGGTCGGCCAGCCGGGCCAGCTCGGCGCTGTCGCCGATGGCCTGGACCCGCCAGCGCCCGTCGGGCAGGCGGCGCAACGTCTGGCGCACCACGCCCACCCGGTGGTCCCGGACCAGGCCCGCCATGGCCTGGCGATCCGAGCCGATCACGTTGACCCGCACTCGCACCTGCGCCTACCCGCCTTCGTGGTCGGCCAGGGCCGAGAGTAACGCTCCGACCACGCCGGGTACAGAGCCCGCAGGGCCCCGGCCACCTGCTGGTGCCGGGGCCCGCTACGGGTCCGCCGCGACGGGCGCGACGGATAGGAACTGGCTGTCTAGCCGAGCGGTGCCTTGAAGACGTTGTTCTCCAGGTCGCCCCGCCTGTTGTTGGTGTTGAGGGCGATGATGTCGCCCAGGTCGTGGCGGAAGTCGATGCCGTAGGCGAGACGGATGTTGTTCAGGTTGACTGCCGTCCCGTCGTTGGCGAAGAAGAACCGGTCACCGTCACGGAGAGCCGTGAACTGCTTGGTCCACAGGGCCCGCTGCGTCTCACCGAACTCGGTGCCCGCGATGTGCTGCTCGGCCACCATGCCGGTGAAGGCATCGAGGTTGTTGGTCGAGCCGTAGATGGCCTTGAGGCGGGCGGCCGTGGTCGTGCGACGCACGGCGGTGACCGTCTCTTCCGCGGCCTCGTCCGTGCCGGGCTGGAGGACGTTGCCGTTGCGGTCCTTCAGCAGCACGAAGTCCAGGCTGTCCGGGTCGTTGATCTCGTTGCCCCGGGTCAGCTCGGGATCGGCCGGGAAGGACTCGGTCGCCTCGCCGGTGATGGCCGTGAACGTGTTCTTGGCCGGCAGCCCGAGGGCCGCACGCAGCTGGTTGTAGGTCGGCATCCCGTGGTCACGGCCGCGCTCGATGTCGATGGCACCGAGGTCGAGGACGCCCTTGAAGCACTCGGGCAGCGTGGGCCCGTCCAGGCACTCGGGGTTGTCCGAGACCGGCACCTGGAACAGCACGCTGCGGAGCTGGTTGTCGATCATCTCGTCGTTGCGGTACTCCCGCTCCCCGCCGATCCCCGCCGTGATCGTGGTGAGACCGATCTGCTCGACGAGCTGCGGGTTGAAGAACGCGACGTTCAGCGGGACGACGAAGACGATCTCGCCGGCCGCTTCGCCCGGCTCGATCTCGACGCCCTGGGCTTCGATGGCATCCAGCTGCGCCTGGCTGTAGTTGGCCGCGACCGCGTCGAACTCCATCTCGCCGTGGATCATCGAGTGGCCGCGGTAACCGACCGTGGCGAACTCGTTCGTCAGGTTGGCGTTGACGTTCGGGTTGTAGCCGTTGTAGGCGGGCAGGTTGATGCCCAGCGTCGGCAGGAACCCGGTGTAGGTGATCCACTGCTGCTCGGCGATGACGACCCGGCGCGCGATGGCGAACTTCGTGTCCTGGCTGAGGATGGCCGGCAGCGAGTTCACGATCCGGTTGTGCTCACGGGCGAACAGCGTGTGGGTCGCTGTCAGGGCGATGTTCTCGTTGGCGCGGACGTCGCCCGCGACGCGGGCGGCGTTCGGGGTGCCCAGCAGGCGACCGTCGACGGCCATCGTCGGGGCGCCGGCGGCGTTGCCACGAGAGTCACGCCGCGGCAGGTAGTTGTTCACGAGGAACAGCCGGGCGCCGTTGTTGTTCGGGTTGCCGTCCTGGCTGCCTTCCCGCAGGAAGTCGAGCCGCTGGTCGGTGCCGCCGTAGACGGCCCAGGCATCGATGTACGAGCTGACCGTGTTGGTCTGCTGGCGCGTGTTGGTGACGCCGGTGCCGGGCGAGGCCGCCGACCGGGTGAACGGGATGTTCCCGAGCGTGTTGGTGAAGCTCTCCAGCGGGTCGGCCTGGTTGAACGGGATGTTGGCGACGGTCCCGTTCTCGTCCCTGAGGCCGAAGGTGTGGTCGAGGAACTGGCCCCACACGTTGCCCCACTGGGAGATGCCGTTCTCCGAGAAGATGTTCTGGTTGGCATCGTTGAAGATGCGGTTGCTCACCAGACGGCTGTTGGGCCCGGCGACCGGCTGGCTCTTGCCGTCCGCATAGCGCGCGGGCGCGAAGCGGGTGTACGGCGTGCCGGCACGGCCCTGATCGGGCTTGTTCTGGTTGTTGCCGCGACCGTCCAGCGCCTGCGTGTTCTGCGACAGCTGGGCACCGGCTCCGGGCGACACAAGGGTGGCGCCGAGGCAGAGCACGAGCGCCACGATCAGGGCGACTGACGATCTACGCGGTGGTTTGCGTAGGCCGCGAGCTGATCGCCCTGTATCAGGATTACCCCTTGGGGTAATGGACCAACGGTTGAGTAGCACTGATTGCCCCCTCGGCAAGGGGTCGCCACAGAGCCGCGAACGGGTAGCCGGCGCTGCCCAGTAGCGCCCGGCGCCGCATATGGCGCCGGTTCAACCCCCTTCGTGCGTGCCGCTGGGCACCGTCGTTGACGGCTATGACACCGCGCTGTGCCGTCGTGCCACCTGTCACGGATCGTGCGACGGACCCGTGTTGAGTGTCTCGATCCTGTTCCCCTGATGACGAACCGTCAATTGTCCTCTTCCGGAGACCCCCTGGTGACGCAATACGACGGGGGACTGACGGGCTGTTGTCACCCAAATGGGTGACACGTCAGTACACAAGCAGTGACGACCCGCCACGGTCCGCGAGGTTGCGGCCCGCCAATTCTTGAGCGTACGCTCAAAGCGTCCGCTCAGTTCTGCCCAAAGCTCCCAGCACAGAGGAGAAAGAGGCCGATGCCCCCCGTCACCTCCGACCCCGTGCCCGCGCTGTCGCCGGAGCACCTCGCCCGGCTGTTCGGCGTCCACGACCTCCCGGACCGGCTGGCCGCGGTCGACGACTGCATCGCCGCCGCGCTGCGCGCCGACGGCGCCCTGCTCGGTGAGGCCGCCGCCCGGGTGGCCGGGGCCGGGGGCAAGCGCCTGCGGCCGCTGTTCACCATCGTCGGCGCCGAGCTCGGCGGCATCTTCGACGACCGCGTGGTGAGGGCCGCCGCCGCGGTCGAGCTCGTGCAGGTCGGCTCGCTGGTGCACGACGACATCCTCGACGGCGCCGCCACCCGGCGAGGTCGTGCGACCATCAACGCGGTCGAGGGCGTCGACCATGCCCTCCTGGCCGGCGACTACATCCTGGCCCGTGCCGCCCAGCTGGCCGCCTCGGTGAGCGGCGAGGCTGCCGGCCTGCTCGCGACGGCGCTCGGCGAGCTGTGCGAGGGCCAGGTGTTGGAGATGCGCGACGTCTACGACCCCGACCGCAGCATCGAGTCCCATCTGGCGTCGGTGCGGGGCAAGACGGCCTCTCTCTTCAGCTGCGCCTGCAAGCTCGGCGCCCACTGCGGCGGCGTGTCCGAGCGCAACACCGAGGCGCTGGCCCGGTTCGGCGACGCCTTCGGCATGGGGTTCCAGCTGCTCGACGACGTGCTCGACATCGTCGGGGACGAGGTGCGGCTGGGCAAGCCCACGGGCAACGACATCGCGAGCGGCGTCTACACCCTGCCGCTGCTGTCGGCGCTGGCCACTCCCACTGGCGGGAACCTGCGCCACCTGCTCGGGAACGGGGACGGCGGCGCCGATCCCGAGCAGGTGGCCGAAGCGCTGGAGGCCGTGCGCCGCTCGGGCGCGGTGGCCGGGGCGCTGACCGCCGCCGACCGCTACGCCGACGAAGCCCGGCGGGCGGTGGAGCACCTCAACCAGACCGCGGTCGGCGACGGGCTGGCCGCGTTCCCGCGGGTCTACGCCACGTGGGCGCTGGAGACGCTGATGGACGCCCGCTACGTCGAGATCCCGTTGACGGCGCCGCGATGAGCACCCGCATCCCGACCCGGACCCGCATCCTGGAGGCGGCGCTGGCCGCCCTCCGGGACGAGGGCATCGCGGGCATCAGTGCCCGCACCATCGCCCGCTACGGCGACTTCAACCAGGCGCTGATCTTTTACCACTTCGGCTCGGTCGACGCCCTGCTCGTGGCCGTGGCCCGCAGCGAGAGCGAGCGGCGGTCGGCGCTCTACGCCGAGGCCCTGCGGGACGTGGCCTCCCTCGCCGAGCTGGTGGCCGTGGCCCGGCGCCTGCACGAGGAGGAGTTCCAGGCCGGCACCGTGGCCGCGCTCACCCAGATGATCGCGGGCGCGGTGGGCACGGCCGAGCTGGCCCAGGGCATCCGTGAGTCCTTCGAGCCGTGGACCGCCCTGGTGGGCGACGCCATCCGCCGGGTCCTGGCGGGCACGCCCTACGCCGGCGTGCTGCCCGAGGGCGACATCACCACCGCCGTGGCCGCGCTGTTCCTCGGCATCGAGCTGCTGGTCGGCCTCGACCCCGACGCGGCCGCCGGCGACTCGCTGTTCACCACCATGGAGGCCGTGGCCGGTCTGGTCGACGGCCTCCTCCTCCACGCCGTGCCCGAGCACCACCCCGCGCACCCGTAGTCTGAGCGGCATGTCCGCCATCACCACCAGCGGCATCGCCGTCGACGAGCTGTCCCCCGACGTCCGCCCGCAGGACGACCTCTTCCGCCACGTGAACGCCCGGTGGCTGGCCGAGACCGAGATACCGCCGGACCGCGCCGCCCACGGCGCCTTCCACGAGCTGCGGGACCAGGCCGAGCTGGACGTGCGGGCCCTGGCCGAGGAGGCCGCGGCCGGCGACGCCGCCGCCGGCAGCCCGGAGCGCAAGGTCGGCGACCTGTGGGCGTCGTTCATGGACGCCGACGGCGCCGAGGCCCGCGACGCGGCCCCGCTGGCCGACGACCTGGCCGACATCCGCGCCGTCGAGTCCCCGACCGGGCTGCTGGCGCTGATCGGGCGGCTGCAGCGCCACGGCACTCCCGGCGTCCTGCGCTGGTACGTCGACAACGACGGCGAGGACGCCACCCGCTACATCGTGAACCTGGTGCAGGGCGGCCTCGGCCTGCCCGACGAGGCGTACTACCGGGAAGACGCCTACGCGGAGATCCGCACCGCGTACGTCCAGCACATCGCCGCCATGCTGTCGCTGGTCGACGAGCCCGACCCCGAGGGCGCGGCCGAGCGGGTCATGGCGCTGGAGACCGCGCTGGCCGCCGGCCATTGGACCGCGGTGGACAGCCGCGACGCGCTCAAGACCTACAACAAGCGCACCCGCGACCAGCTCGACGAGCTGGCGCCCGGGCTGGCCTGGGCCGAGTGGCTGGCGACGATGGAGGTGCCCGACGGATCGTTCGACCAGGTCGTGGTCCGCCAGCCCGAGGCACTCGAGACCGCGAGCCGGCTGCTGGGCGAGGTCCCGCTGGCCGACTGGCGGGCGTGGCTGGTGTTCCACCACGTCCGGGCGGCCGCGCCTTTCCTGTCCAGCCGCTTCGTGGACGCCGACTTCGCCTTCTACGGCACGCTCCTGTCCGGCATCCCCGAGCTGCGCGAGCGCTGGAAGCGGGGCGTCAGCGTGGTCGAGGGCGGCCTGGGCGAGGCCGTGGGCGAGCTGTATGTGGCCCGCCACTTCCCGCCCGAGCACAAGGCGCACATGGAACGCCTGGTGGGCTGGCTGGTCGAGGCCTACCGGGTCGACATCGAGACGCTCGACTGGATGTCGCCCGAGACCCGGGACCGGGCGCTCGAGAAGCTCGGGCAGTTCACCCCCAAGATCGGCTATCCGGACCGCTGGCGCGACTACTCGGCCCTGGAGATCGAGCCCGACGACCTGTTGGGCAATGTGCGCCGGGCCGACGCCTTCGAGACCGACCGGAACCTGAACAAGCTGGGCGGCGAGATCGACCGGGACGAGTGGCACATGACCCCCCAGACGGTCAACGCCTACTACAACCCCGGGATGAACGAGATCGTGTTCCCGGCGGCCATCCTGCGCTCGCCGTTCTTCGACCCCGAGGCCGACGACGCGGTCAACTTCGGGGGGATCGGCGCGGTCATCGGCCACGAGATCGGCCACGGCTTCGACGATCAGGGCAGCCGCTACGACGGCCGGGGCAACCTGGCCGACTGGTGGACCGACGCCGACCGGTCCGGCTTCGACGAGCGGGCGCAGGCGCTCATCGCCCAGTACGACGCGTTCGAGCCCGAGGGCCTCGAGGGCCACCACGTCAACGGGGCGCTGACCGTGGGCGAGAACATCGGGGACCTGGGCGGCATCACCATCGCCCACAAGGCGTACCTGCTGAGCCTTCAGGGAGGCGACGCCCCCGAGCTCGACGGCTTCACCGGCAGCCAGCGGGTGTTCCTGGGCTGGGGTCAGGTGTGGCGGACGGTGGTGCGCGACGCCGAGCAGATCCGCCGGCTGGCGATCGACCCCCACTCCCCGCCCGAGTTCCGGGCCAACGTGGTGCGCAACCTCGACGAGTTCCACTCGGCCTTCGACGTCGCCGAGGGCGACGCCATGTGGCTGGACGAGGAGCACCGCGTCCGCATCTGGTGACCTCGGGGTCCCGTTATGATAACGTGGCTGCGCCGTTATTATAACGGGGAGTCAGTTCGCCGGTGAGGCTCGGAGTGGTCCCAGTCGGCGGCCAGCGTCCGCAGCGCGGTGAGCAGCAGGAGCGGCTGGTCGAGCATGGCGTGGTGGCCGGCCTCGGCGATCTCGATCAC
>JBKPRS010000461.1:0-13469 GCA_046734695.1 Actinomycetota bacterium
TCCACGGGAACTAGCACGGCGGGACGGCAGTCGCCCACCTCTTCCCCTCCCCCCGGGGCGACTGCCGACCGCCCGTCGCGCGCGTATCTCGACCACGCGTCGACTTCGCCGCTGCGCCCTGAGGCCCGGGACGCCCTGGTCGGCTGGCTGGGGACGGCGGGCGACCCCGGGCGGATCCACGCCGAGGGCCTGACCGCCCGCGTGGCGGTGGAGGAGGCCCGAGCGCAGGTGGCCGAGCTGTGTGGCGCCCGGCCCCGGGAGGTGGTGTTCACCAGCGGGGCGACCGAGGCCATCGCCGCAGCCTGCTGGGGCGGTGGCGCCCGGGGCGGGCACCAGGTCGTCCCGGCGATCGAGCACTCGGCCGTGCGGCTGGCCGCGGCCCGCCACGGGGACGTGAGTGTGGTGCCGGTGGACGGCCGCGGCCGGGTCGCCGTGGACGACCTGCTGGACGCGGTGCGGGACGACACGGGGCTGGTCCACCTCCAGTGGGGCAACCACGAGGTCGGCACCACCCAGCCGGTGGCCGCGGCCGTGGCCGCCTGCCGGGAGCGGGGCGTGCTGGTCCACGTGGATGCGGCCCAGGCCCTCGGGCACGAGCCGCTGGCGTTCCGGGCGCTCGGGGCCGACCTCATGTCGGTGAGCGCCCACAAGCTGGGCGGGCCGCCGGGCGTGGGCGCGCTGTTGGTCCGCCAGGGGCTGCGCCTGCCGCCGCTGCTGGTGGGCGGCGACCAGGAGCGGGCGCGTCGGGCGGGGCTGGAGAACGTGCCTGCCCTGGCCGGGTTCGGCGCCGCCTGCGCCGCGCTCGACGTCGAGGCCGAGGCCAGCGCCCAGCGACGCCTGACCGGCCGGATCCTCGACGCCCTGGCCACCCGGCCCGACCTCGCAGGCCTGCGGGTCTACGGAGACCCGGAACGGCGCCTGCCCCACATCGTCTGCCTCGGGGTCGAGGACATCGAGCCCCAGGCCGTGCTGCTCGGCCTGGACCGAGCCGGCATCGCCGCCCACTCGGGCAGCGCGTGCTCGTCCGAGTCACTGGAGCCCTCGCCCGTGCTGGAGGCCATGGGGGTCGACGCCCACCACAGCCTGCGCCTCTCCGTAGGCTGGTCGACATCCGACGAGGACATCGACCGGCTGCTGGAAGCACTGCCTCGGGTGCTCACGGAGCTGCGCTCGGTGGCGGCGGCGCTGCGGCGATCGAGGTGATCCGGCCCCGGATCTGGCATCATCACCCCCGCTCATGAGGCTCTACGTCATCCGCCACAGCGCCGCCGGCAACCGCTCTGCCTGGGACCGGCCGGACGACCTCCGCCCGCTCAGCCACAAGGGCCGCCGCCAGGCCGAGGCCATCGCCGACATGCTGGAGTCGGTGGGGATCGACCGGCTGGTGAGCAGCCCGTCGGTCCGCTGCGTCCAGAGCCTGGAGCCGCTGGCCCACCGCCTCGGCCAGCAGGTCGAGATCGACGAGCGCCTGGCCGAGGGCCAGGACGGCGAGGGGGCCCTCGACCTGGCCGACGAGCTGCGCAAGAAGGTGGACGCCGCCGCGCTGTGCAGCCACGGCGACGTGATCCCCGACATGCTGCGGATCCTCAAGGCGACCACGGCCCGGTTCAAGGAGCCACTGCTGTGGCCCAAGGCGTCGACCTGGGTCCTCACCTGGGACAGCGGGAGCTGGACCAAGGCCCGCTACATCCCGCCGCCCGAGCTCTAGGGCGATGCCCCTGTCCCGCGACGGGCTCGCCCGGTTGCACGACACGTTGACCGCCCACGTCGCCGCGGGCGAGCTCCCCGGCCTGGTAGTGCTGGTGGCCGTGGGCGACGACGTGCACGTCGAGGCCATCGGCGCCCCGGCGTTCACGGACGATGCGCCGCTGCGCCGCGACGCCATCTTCCGCATCGCCTCGCTCACCAAGCCGGTCGTGGCCGCGGCCGCGCTCACCCTGGTCGACGAGAGGCGCCTCCGCCTGGAGGACCCGATCGACGAACTGGTGCCCGAGCTGGCCGGCCGGCGGGTGCTGCGGTCGCTCGACGCCGAGCTCGACGACACCGTCCCCGCCCGGCGGGCCATCACCATCGGGGACCTGCTCGACTTCCGGCTCGGCTTCGGCGCCTTGATGGCGATGCCGGGGACATACCCCATCCAGGTGGCCGAGGCCGAGCTGGAGCTCCAGAGCATCGGTGGTCCGCCCTGGCCGCCCGGCCCGCACGACCCGGACAGCTGGATCGCCGCCCTGGGGACGCTGCCGCTCATCCACCAGCCCGGCGAGGCGTGGCTCTACAACACCGGGACCCAGGTGCTCGGCGTCCTGCTCGCCCGGGCCTGCGGCCAGGATCTGGGCACTGTGCTGCGGGAGCGCATCTTCGAGCCGCTCAGCATGCAGGACACCGGGTTCTGGGTGCCGCCCGCCAAGCTGGACCGGCTCACCACCTTCTACCTGCCCGACGGTGAGACCGGCGAGCTGTCGGTGCTGGACGACCCGGCGGACAGCTGGTGGGCCGCGCCGCCCCGACACCCGGACGCCAGCGGCTGGCTGGTGTCCACGATCGACGACTACTGGGCGTTCGTCTCCATGCTGGTGGGCGGGGGCGCGGAGGTGCTGGCACCCGGGACGGTGGCACGGATGACCGCCGATCACCTCACGCCGGCCCAGCGCGAGCCCTACCCCATGTTCTTCGGCGAGCACGGGAGCTGGGGCCTCGGGCTGATGGTGCCGGCCGCGGGGGCGGATGACCCGCCCTTCCCCGCCGGCGTGGGCTGGGACGGGGGCAGCGGCGTCACCTGGCGCTCCCAGCCCGAACGCCGCGCGACCGGGATCCTGCTCACCCAGCGCCACGTGCTGTCCCCCGCTCCGACCCGGCTGGTGCAGGACTTCTGGGCCGGCGTCGACGCAGCCACGCGAGGCTGACGGGGTCAGCAGGTCAGCGGGTCAGCGGGTCAGGGGACCCAAGCGACCCTGGAGCACCCGCCGGGCGCGCCGCTGGAGGACCGACCGCAGGTCGGCCATCCGGCCCTGGTCCGCGAGGGCGCCGGCGTTGGGCGCCGCGGCGGTGAGGAACGTCACCTCGTAGGGCGAGGCGAGCAGCGTGCCGGCGTCGTCGCGGAACACGGGGACCGCCGGCGAGCACACGATCCGATCGCTGTAGCGCGGGTCCGCGTGCCGGCGATGGAACTCGTAGAACTCCGGCACCGCCTCCAGGCAGTCCGCCAGGGCCGAGGCCCGGGCGAGGCCTTCTTCCTGGGCTTCGGCGCCGTTCAGGTAGCCCCCACCCGCCTTCCTGGCGGAGGCGAAGTTGAGGGCGGCGACCGAGGCGTGGCCGTCGCCTGCTAGGCGTGCCGCAGCCTGGAGAGTGGTCTCGCCGGTGACCACGACCGCCCCGGCACCCGCCTGCGTCGGGGCGAGGTCGAGTACGGAGTCGTCTGGCAGGTGCAGGTGCGAGCCCCGGCGGGCCGCCGCGACCGAAGCGGCGATGTCCACAGCCCGGCCGTCCCGCTCGTACCGCCCCGCGGCCACGATGGCCTTGGTCTCGCGGGCGACGGCGGCGCGCGCCGGGCGGCTCACGGCGCGGGCGGGGCGGTCGTGGTGGTCGTCGCGCCCGCGGCCGCTATCTCGGCCGGAAGGCGCTGGCGCAGGGACGCGGTCAGCTCGCGGAACTCCGGCGGGGGGTCGAGGGCGTCGAGGCGGTCCAGCTCCTGCTGAGCGGTCTCCGGGCGGCCGAGGCGCTCGAAGGCCACGGCCAGGAAGGCGTGCGTCGCCGGGTAGGAGGGATCGATCCCGGCCGCGTTGATGAGCGTCACCACGCCCTGGCCGTCGCCGGACTGGAACTGGATCCAACCCTTGTAGGTCATGGCCTCTACGTTCTCGGGCTGGCCGGCCAGGACCTCGTCGTAGAGGGCGATGGCCTCGTCGTACTTCTGCTGCGAGGCCAGCTGGAGGGCCTGGTCGAGCTGCGTCCTGGTGGTCTGCCGGGTGTTGCCGGTGATGGTGTCGCCCGCTCCCCGCCGGCCGGAGGCCTGGGCCACGACCACCCCCGCGAGCAGGGCGAACGTGGCCACCGCGGCCACGGTGACCAGCAGGCGGCGCCAGCTCCGCCGGGGCCGGGACTCGGCCAGGCGGGCGTGGTGGGACTCGATGGAGCGGATCGTGCGGGCGGCCCGCGCCGTGTAGTCGTCCTTGAGGGTCTCGTAGTCGACGTCGTCGACGTCGCCCGCCTCGTGCTCGCGCTCCAGGTCGTCGAGCGAGCGCAGCAGGAACCTCCGCTCCTCCTCCAGGGCGGCCAGGGCGTCGGGGTCGAGGTCGCGTCGGGCGGTGGTGGTGGTGTCGCTCACGGCCGATCCTGGTAGCCGTCGGACAGGCGCGCCGCGGCCACCAGCTCGCGGTCGGCGTCGGTGGCGCGGGCACCCCCCGCCCGGCGCCAGCGCCGGAACGTCAGGACCAGTCCCGCCAGCGCGGCGATCAGGGCCACCACCGGCAGGGTCCACACCAGGCTGGCCACGCCCGTGCGGCCGGGGGTCAGCAGGATGTGCTCGCCGTACGAGGCGGCCAGCTCGTCCCGGATCTGGGCGTCGGTCGCCCCCTCCGAGATGCGGGAGGTGATCACGTTGCGGATGCCCTTGGCCGCCTCGGAGTCGGACTCCGCCACCGACTGGCCGTCGCACACCGGGCAGGCCACCGACTCGGCCAGGGCCCGGGCACGATCCTCGGCCGTGCGCGGCGGCCGGCTGCCGGTCACGCCGATCAGCAGCGCCACGCCGAGGACCATCGCCAGCAGCGGCCAGCCGAGCGCCCGCAGTCCGGGACGGGGACGCCGCCGCGGGGCAGGGGTTGCGGCGGCGGTCATCCGGACCCCTCGAAGCGGGCGATGGTGTCGTCGAGGTCCGCCTGCGTCACCCCGCCGTTGAACTTGGCCACCACCAGGCCGCTCGGTGCCACCAGGTACGACTCGGGCACCTTGACCACGCCGAAGTCGACCGGCGCGCGGCCGTCCTCGTTGAGCATGACCGGCCAGTCGCCGCCGTTCTGGGCGAAGAACTGCCGGGTGTTGGCCACGGTGTCGCGGTACACGACGCTCACGACCGCGGCGTCGCCGGTCGAGCGGTGGGCGTCCTCGAACGCCTGCAGCTCGGGGTGCTCGATCCGGCAGGGCGCGCACCAGGTGGCGAAGAAGTTGACGAGGACCCAGCGGCCGCGCTGGTCGTCGATGTCGAAGCTGCCACCGTCCAGCGTCTCGCCGGCCAGGGCCGGGACGGTCTTGCCCACCAGCGGGCTGCGGGCCCGCCGCTCGCTGGCCGGCTCGCTGGTGGCCAGCACCACGACGAACCCCGCCAGGAGGAGCGCCACGACCACCGACACGATCAGGCCGGTGCGGCGCTTCCGGGGCGGCTCGTCGGCGTAGCCGTCCTCGGCCTCGGTCGGGGTCGACGGGTCCACGACCTCGGTCACGATCCCACCTCGACCGGCTCGGGCTCGGGCTCCGCCTCGGGTGGTGGCGACGGGCTCACGGCGGGCGCGCCCCGCACCTTCACCGGGGCGGACACCGGATCGATCGGGTTGCGGCGCCGGCCCGGCCAGGCGGCCAGCACGGTGCCGAAGGCCATGATGAGCCCGCCGACCCACAGCCACATGACCAGGGGCTGCACCACCACCAGCAGGCCTATGGTCTGGCCCTCGTCGCCCTCGGGCGCCCGCACCAGCGACAGGAACACGTCCTGGCGCGGCCCGGTCTTGACCGACGGCGTGCCCACGGACTGCTCGGAGCCGCGGAAGGTGTTGATGGCCGGCTCGTAGATGTCGCCGTCGATGGCGATCCTGGCCCGGACCGAGGTCTTGTTGTCGGCGTCGATCGTGTGGTGGCCCACGTAGGTGATCTCGTGGCCGGCCACGGTGGCGGTGTCGCCCACCGCCATGGTCAGCTCCTGCTCACGGTCGAAGCTCGACGACGCGGCCAGCGCGACCGCGATGACGACCACGCCGATGTGCACGATCATGCCGCCGTTGGCCCGGCCGACCAGTCCCCGCCAGCCCTGGCGCCGGGTGGCCAGCACGACCTGGCGGACGGCGGAGCCCGCCGCGAAGGCACCGAGGCCGAAGGCGACCAGCGGGGCCAGGCCCCGGGCCCCCAGGACCACGGCGACCACCACCGCGGCGGTCCCCGCCCAGGCGGGCCAGAACAGCCGCTGGGACAGCAGCTCGGTCGACGCCTTGCGCCAGGGCAGCACCGGCGCGACCGCCATGAGGAACAGCAGGGCCAGGCCGATGGGCATGACCATGCGGTCGAAGTACGGCGCCCCCACCGACAGCTGGTCGCCGTTGAGGGCCTCCACCAGCAGCGGGAACACGGTGCCCAGCAGGACCACGAAGGCGAACGCGGCGAACAGCACGTTGTTGGCCAGGAACGCGCCCTCGCGGGACACCGGCGAGTCGATGCGGCCGGGGGCCCGCAGCCGGTCACCCCGCCAGCCGATCAGGCCCAGGGTCACGGCCACCACCAGCCCGAAGAACCCGAGCAGCCAGTAGCCGATCGAGCCCTCGGTGAACGCGTGGACCGAGGCGATCACCCCGGAGCGGGTCAGGAACGTGCCCAGGATGGTGAGGCTGAACGTGGCGCACAGCAGCGACAGGTTCCAGACCCGGAGCATGCCCCGGCGCTCCTGGACCATCACCGAGTGCAGGTAGGCGGTGCCGGTCAGCCAAGGCAGCAGGGAGGCGTTCTCCACCGGGTCCCAGCCCCAGTAGCCGCCCCAGTTGAGGACCTCGTAGCTCCACCAGGCCCCGAGCACGATGCCGAGCGTGAGGAAGCCCCAGGCGAACAGGGTCCAGCGCCGGGTCTCCAGCAGCCAGCCCTCGCCCACCCGGCCGGTCACCAGTGCCGCCACCGCGAAGGCGAACGGCACGGTGAAGCCCACGTAGCCCAGGTAGAGCATGGGCGGGTGGACCGCCATCAGCGGGTGGTTCTGGAGCAGCGGGTTGGGCCCCGGGCCGTCGAAGCCGGCCGGCGGGTGGAACTCGCTGAAGGGATTGGCCGGGAACAGCAGCAGGGCGAAGAAGAACGTGCTGATCGCCAGCATGGTGAGCATGGCCCAGCCCACCAGCGGATCGTCCAGGCGCTTGCGGAACTTGTGCACCACCAGCGCCATGTAGCCGCACAGCACCAGCACCCAGAGCAGGATCGAGCCCTCCAGCGCCCCCCACATGGTGGCGACGTTGTAGAGCGCAGGCGTGCGGGTGGAGCCGTTGTCCGCCACGTACTGGACGGTGAAGTCGCGGGTGATCAGCGCCCGCTGCATGGCGAAGACCGCCAGCACCGATCCGGTCAGCGCCAGCAGGATGTACGAGCGGCCGACCTGGAGGAGTTGGGGCTTGTGGCGCAGCAGGGCCACGGCCAGGGTCACGACGCCGCCGATGGACGCCGCCAGGCCGAGCACGATGCCCGCCGTTCCCAGCGCGTTGTTCACCCTTGCGGCTCCCCGCCCTGCTCCCCGCCCTGCTCGGCCTCCGAGACCCGGGTCTGGTACTCGTCCTTGGACGTGTAGGTCTCGTCGTGCTTGACCAGGATGCGGTCGCTCAGGAACAGATCGCCGCCCTCCTGCCAGTGGCCCTCGATCACGACCGGCTGGCCGACCCGGAACAGGTCGGGCGGGCTGCCCTGGTGCTCCACGTCGACCGACACGCCGTTGAACACCACCGCGAAGTGGAGGAGGCCGCTGGCCTCGACCGGCTCACCGACGACGGTGCCTTCCAGGCGGAAGCGCTTGGTGCCGAGGCTGTCGCGCTGGGCCACGGCCTCGTCCGCGGTGCGGAAGTACAGGGCGGCGTCGGACAGTCCCTTGTAGGCCAGGCCGCCCAGGCCCAGGACGGCCACCGCGAACACGGCCAGGGGCAGCCAGCGCCGGTGGCGGCGCCGGGCCCGGGTCCGGACGGGGGCGTCGTCGCCCTCGACGTCGGGGTGCTCGGGGTCGAGCGTGCGGGGGGTCAGCTCCACCGGCGCTCCGAGGCGGGCACCTGGCGGGACAGCTTGCGGCCGCGGCGGACCACGTGCCAGGCGTAGCCGCCCAGCAGCACGGCGGTGCCGATCCAGCCGGCGGCGACGTACCCGACGTGGGTCATGGCGATCATGCGGTCCCCTTGGCGGCGTCGGTGGGGGCGGGGGTGGTGGCCTCGGCGCGGCGCAGCGCCAGGGCCTCGTCGAGGTCGAAGCGGTCGGCCTGCTGCTCCAGCCAGGCGACGCGGAAGCGGTGGACCATCAGCCAGGCGAACACCAGCCCCAGCGCCAGGAACCCGACCATGAGTGCCGTCAGCATGCTGCCGTCGATCGTCGGATCGATGCGGGAGATGGTCTCGCCCTGGTGCAGGCCGCGCCACCACTCGACCGAGCGGTTCACCACGATCACGTTCGGCACCAGCAGCAGGCCCAGCACCGCCACCCGGGCCGAGCGGGCCCCGGGATCCAGGTCGAGGCGGCGCAGCGCCAGGTAGCCGATCAGCAGCACGGTGAGCACGGCGGTGGAGGTGAGCCGGGCGTCCCAGGTCCAGTAGGTGCCCCAGGTCGGCCGGCCCCACAGCGAGCCGGTCCCCAGGGTGATGAACGAGAACACGAGGGCGACCTCGGCGCCGGCTTCGGCGAGGGCGTCCCAGCCGGGCGTGCGCTTCCAGAGCCACATGGCCGAGGCGAACGTGGTGAAGAAGCAGCCGACGTAGAGGTAGGTGGCCGACGGCACGTGCACGTACATGAGCCGTACCGAGTCGAGCATCTCGGCGTCGGGCGGGCTGATGACCAGGCCGTAGAGCACCAGCAGCGCGCTCGCCGCCAGGGCCAGGACGCCCAGGATGCGGGTGGCTCGCGACCCCGTGTGGGCGGGGACGGCGTCGGCCGTGGCGCCGTCGTCCGGCTGCCCGGGGGTGCCGGGGGTGGCGGAGCGGGGCGAGGTGGTGGCGGTCACGAGCCCTCCAGGAGGGTGCCGTAGGCGGCGGCCCCGGCGACGGAGTACAGAACAGCGAACGCGGCCAGCAGGCCGCACCACGGCCAGCCGTCCGCAGGCGCCCCGCCGAGCGCGGCTTCGAACGCTCGGGTGGCACCGAGGAGGACCGGCGCCAGCACGGGGAGCAGCAGCAGGGGGAGCAGCGTTTCACGCACCCGCAGGCCGCTGACCAGGGCGCCATACAGCGTACCGGTCGTGGCGATGGCAGCGGTAGCCGAGACGCAGGTCACGAGCAGCAGGCCGATCCCCGCGGGCTCGGCCCCGTAGAGGACGATGACGCCGAGGCCGAGCACGGCTTCCAGCACCAGCAGCTCGGCGGCCACGGCCAGGGCCTTCCCGACGAAGACGCCGGCAGGCTCCAGGGCGGACAGGCGCAGCGCGTCGCGCACGCCGCCGGCCTCGTCCAGCGCCGCGCTGCGGGCCAGGGCCAGCAGGGCGGAGAACAGCACGGTCACCCAGTAGAGCCCGGGCGTGGCCCGCTCCAGGGTCTGGCGGGCCGGATCGAGGGCGAAGGCGAACAGGATCAGCACCAGCAGGGCGAACGGCCCCACCTGCTGCAGGGTCACACGGCTGCGGGCCTCGACCCGCAGGTCCCGCCCGGCCACGAGCGCCGCGTCACGCCACATAGGGCACCTTCGTCACACTCTCCGGTAGGTCGGGCTCGGATCGCGGCGTCACGTCAGTCGTGGCGCCGGGGGCGACTTCGTCGCCAGGCGGGGCGGGGGCGGTCGTGATGCCGCCGGCCAGGGCCACCGTGCGGTGGGCGAGGGCTTCGGCCCGGTCCAGCTCGTGGGACGACATGACCACCGTGGCGCCCTGGCTCACCGCCTGGCGGACGAGGCCGTCGAGCAGGTCGCGGGCGTCGTTGTCCAGGCCGGCGTGGGGCTCGTCGAGCAGCCAGAGCTCCGGCCGGCGGGCCAGCAGGCAGGCGAGCGAGGTCCGCCGCCGCTGGCCGGCCGACAGGCGGGAGACCGGCACGTCCCGCAGGCGGCCGTCCAGGCCCACGAGGCCCAGCGCGGCCTCGATGTCGTCCCGGCCGGCCCGGCAGGCCCGGCCCCAGAAGCCGACGTTGTCGGCCGCGGTCAGCTCCTCGAACAGGGCGGTGCCGTGGCCCAGCAGGCCCACACGGCGGCGCACGGCCCGGGCCTGCGCCGGGAGGTCGTGGCCGAGCACCCGGGCCTCGCCCCGGACCGGCGGGATCAGGCCAGCGAGGACGCGCAGGAGCGTCGTCTTGCCCGCACCGTTCGGGCCGCGGAGGAGGACGATCTCGCCCCGGCCGACGTCCAGGTCGATGCCGGCGAGTGCGGGGAATCGCCCGAGCAGCGCGACGGTTGCGCGGAGGTGGACGACCGGCTCCATGGAACGTGTCGAGGCTACTGACCGGGGGTGAACCCCTCCAAGACGGGCGGCGGTCCGGGATCACCGCCACTCTCGGTATCTTCGTCCGATGCAGTTGGCGAAGGTGCTGGGGGCGATCGGGCGCGTGTTCATCACCGCCGGCGTGCTCATCCTGCTCTTCGTCGCCTACCAGCTCTGGGGCACCGGGATCCGCGAGGCCCAGGCGCAGCACCGCCTGGAGGACCAGTTCGCGGAGACGCTGGAGGAGTCCACCACCACCACCTCGACCACGGGCCCGCCCACCTCCACGCCGCCCACGACCGAGGTCGCGCCCCCGCCGCCGCCTCCGGAGGGCGGCGACGCGGTCGCCCAGATCCGCATCCCCGCCATCGGCGTGGACAAGATCGTGGTCGAGGGCGTGGCCATCCCCGATCTCAAGAAGGGCCCCGGCCACTACCCGGGGTCACCGCTGCCGGGACAGCCGGGCAACGCCGCCATCGCCGGGCACCGCACGACCTACGGCGCCCCGTTCAACCGGATCGACGAGCTGAAGGCGGGCGACGAGATCCTCGTCACGACCGTCCAGGGCTCGTTCCGCTACCAGGTCCGCGAGCAGCTCATCGTCAAGCCGGACCAGGTCGAGGTGCTGGACGACTTCGGCGACGACCGGCTGACCCTCACCGCCTGCCACCCGAAGTATTCGGCCCGCCAGCGCATCGTGGTGGTCGCCGCCCTCCAGGGCCCGGCCGCCGCCGCCTCCCCCACTCCGACGGACGACTCGAGCGACACCAACTCCGGCCGCCGCGCGTCCACGGCCAGCCTCGACGCGGGCCTGGGCGGCGAACGGGCGCCGGCCTGGCCCGCGGTCCTCCTGGCCGTGGCCTGCGCCCTGATCTGGGTGATCGCCTGGCTCCTGGGCCTGATCTGGCGCAAGTGGCCCGCCTACGCGGTCTGCCTGCCGGTGTTCCTGGTCGTCCTCTACTTCTTCTTCGAGGACTTCTCCCGCCTCCTGCCCGCCAACTTCTGACCGGGGTCGCTAGGCGCGCTTCTTGGCGAAGTGGGCGCCGCGGCGGCGGCCTGTGGCGGCGAGGAGGGCGCCCACCAGGACCAGGCCGGCGGCCACCGCCAGCGAGGCGCGGGGGTCGGCGCCCGTGCGGGGGAGGCCCGTGCCGCGGCCGCCGGTGCTTCCCGTGCCGCCGGTCCCACCCGTGCCGCCGGTGCCGCCGGTGCCAGGAGCGCCCGGGGTCCCGGGAGTGCCCGGGGCTGCCGGGGCCGGACTGACGGTCAGCGACCGGGTGAGCGTCGGGCTGGCGTCGCCGTCCTTGTCCACCGCGACCACCGTGAGGCCCACGGCGCCGGCGCTGGCGTAGACGTGGGTCACCGGCGGATCCGACGGGCCCGTGACCACGGTGTCGATGACGCCGTCGCCCTCCCAGTCGATGCGGTACTCGAACTGGGCGGCCATGTCGGTCGGCGACGGATCGATGGCACCGACCTTCACCGTGGTCGTCGCGCCCGCCACGA
The DNA here is from genome assembly GCA_046734695.1 of Actinomycetota bacterium. GTDB lineage: Bacteria > Actinomycetota > Acidimicrobiia > Acidimicrobiales > VFJN01 > ZC4RG19. The sequence continues at coordinate 11,837 of JBKPRS010000461.1, forward strand.
TCGCGCCGGGGATGTCCACCGTGGCCACCGGGGCCACGTTGGCGATGGTGAACGTGGCGTCGGCCGTGTCCACCGTCGGGCCCTCGGTCACCCGCACCGACAGGATCAGCGGACCGGCCGGACCGTCGGCCAGGCCCAGCGGGTCCAGCTGGGCCGGCGTGAGGGTGGGCTGCGCGCCGGTGGCGTCGTCGAACTGGCCGTCGCCGTCGAGGTCCCACTCGAAGACCGCAGTGGGCCCGGCCACGGAGGCGCTGGCGTCCAGCGCCAGGTTCTCGCCCTCGTCGATGGCGTACGGACCGCCGGCGTCGGCGCCGACATTCGGGTTGACCGTGACCTGAGTCGTGGCCGGGGTGCTGGTGCCGTTGTCCTGGTCGGTGGCGGTCACGCTCACTGTGAACGTCCCCGCGGCCGGGAACACATGGGGCACCACCGTGCCGGTCGGACCGGTCACCGTGTCGGTCGGCGTGCCGTCGCCCCAGTCCACGGTGAAGTCGAAGCCGGCGGCCTGGTCGGTGGGCGAAGGGTCGGTCGCCCCGAACGTGAAGTCCACCGCGGTGGAGGCCTCGACCGGCGGCGGCGGCACGGCGTCGATGCTCACCGTCGGGGCGGTGTTGACGACCGCCACGAGGCCAGTGTCAGTGTCGGAGGACGGGCCCTCGGTCACCAGCAGGGTGACCGTCAGGGACAGCGGACCGTCGTCGAGCCCCAGGGCGATGAGCTGGGCGTAGGTCACCGTGGGCGCCGACCCGACGGCGTCACCGAACGTGCCGTCGCCGTTGACGTCCCAGCTGTAGGTGGCGGTCGGTCCCGCGGTGGAGCCGGTGCCGTCGAGGAACAGGTCACTGCCCTCGGCCACCGCCACCGGGCCGTCCGCCTCGGCGATCACCAGCGGCACGACCGTCGCCACCGCGGTGGCGGGCGCGCTGGTCCCGTTGTCCTTGTCCGTGGCGGTGACGCTCACCGTGAACGTGCCGTCGGTGGCCCAGGTGTGCGAGGCGGTCACGGACGCCCCGCCCGACACGGAATCGACCGGCGTGCCGTCGCCCCAGTCGATCGCGAACGTGAAGGTCGCCGCCTGATCGGCCGCAGAGGGATCGGTGGCCGTGAACGTGGCCGTAGCCGGCATCGCCTCGACGATCCCCGGCGGCAGGCTCAGGGTCGCGACCGGCGGGGTGTTGGTGACCGTGAGCGCGGCGGTGTCGGTGTCGACCGTCGGTCCCTCGGTCACGCGGAGCGTGATCGTGGCCGTCGCCGGCCCGTCGCCCAGGCCGAGAGCTCCCAGCTGCGCGGACGTCAGCGTCGGGTTCGGGCCGGTGGCGTCACCGAACGTGCCGTCGCCGTTCACGTCCCAGTCGTAGGTCGCGGTCGGACCGGCCGCCGAGGCGGTGCCGTCGAGCGTCAGGCTCCCGCCCTCGGCCACGGTGTACGGGCCGCCCGCGTCGGCGGCCACGAACGGCACGACCGTCACCGACGCGGTGGCAGGAGCGCTGGTCCCGGCGTCCTTGTCGGTGGCCGTCACCGTCACCGTGAAGGTGCCGTCGGTGGCCCACGTGTGCGACACGGACACCGACGCCCCGCCGGTCACGGACTGGGGCAGCGTGCCGTCGCCCCAACCGATCACGAACGTGAACCC
>JBKPRS010000462.1:0-6704 GCA_046734695.1 Actinomycetota bacterium
GTGACGACGCTCGGGACGAAGGGGCCCGGCGACGGCGTGAACCTCGAAGTCGACGTGACCGTGAAATACGTCGAGCGACTACTGGCGTGGAAGGATGGCGGCTCGCCGGCCGGCCCGTCCCCGGAGGAGAGCTGATGCCGCTAGCCGAGATCAAGGACGCGATCGACGCCATCGGGCGGGGCGAGATCGTCGTCGTGGTCGACGACGAGGACCGCGAGAACGAGGGCGACCTCATCATGGCGGCCGAGTTCGCCACCCCCGAGTCCATCGCCTTCTTCCTCCACCACACCTCGGGCGTCATCTGCGCCCCGGTCACCCGCGAGCGGGCCCGGGAGCTGGACCTCCCGCTCATGGTGGCCAACAACACCGAGAGCATGCGCACGGCCTTCACGGTCAGCGTCGACTTCCGCCACGGCACGACCACCGGCATCTCCGCCCACGACCGGGCCGCCACCATCCGGGCACTGGTCGACACCGGCACCCGGGCTGCCGACCTGCTGCGGCCGGGCCACATCTTTCCGCTCGAGGCCCGCGAGGGCGGCGTGCTCAAGCGGGCCGGGCACACCGAGGCCGCGCTGGACCTGGTGCGCATGGCCGGCCTCTACCCGGCCGGCGTCCTGTGCGAGCTGGTCAACGAGGCCAAGGACGACATGGCCCGCATGCCCGAGCTCGAGCGCTTCGCGGAGAAGCACGGGCTCCTGCTCATCTCCATCGCCGACATGGTGCGCTACCGGCGCCAGAACGAGCGGCTGATCCGCCGGGTCGGCGAGGCCCGCATCCCCACCCAGTGGGGCGACTTCACCTGCTACGCCTACCAGTCCACGCTGGACGGCACCGAGCACCTGGCCTTCGTGAAGGGCGCGGTGAGCGGCGAGCAGAACGTGCTGGTCCGGGTGCACAGCGAGTGCCTGACCGGCGACGTGTTCGGCTCGCTGCGCTGCGACTGCGGCCCTCAGCTGCAGGCGGCCATGCGCCAGGTGGCCGAGGAGGGCAGGGGCGTCGTCCTGTACTACCGGGGCCACGAAGGCCGTGGCATCGGCATCGGCCACAAGCTCCAGGCCTACCGTCTCCAGGAGCAGGGCCACGACACGGTGGACGCCAACCTCAAGCTGGGCCTGCCGGTCGACAGCCGCGAGTACGGCATCGGGGCCCAGATCCTGGTCGACCTGGGCATCACCACGATGCGCATGCTCACCAACAACCCGGCCAAGAAGGGCGGGCTGTCCGGGTTCGGCATCAAGATCACCGAGCGGGTCCCGCTCCAGATCGAGCCGAACCCCGAGAACATCGCCTACCTGCGCACCAAGCGGGAGCGCATGGGCCACCTGCTGGAGGGACTCGACGATGTGCTGTGAGCGCTCGACGATTTCGACTACGTGCCGTGAGCGGCTCGAGGCTCTCGACGATCGGCGGCGTGAGCGGCTGGAGGGACTCGAAGATGGGCGGTGAGGACGGGCGTGGCTGAGAGCACCGAGCGGGCGTCCGCGCCCGACGGCATCGACGGGGTCGGGCTGCGGGTGGGCGTGGTGCGCGCCCGCTGGAACGCGGGGGTGGTCGAGCGCCTGGCCGATGGGGTGGAGCGGGGGCTGAAGGCGATGGGCGTCGTGGCCGACGACATCACCGAGGTGTCGGTGCCGGGCTCGTTCGAGATCCCCTTCGGGGCCCGGGCCCTGGCCGCCTCGGGCAAGGTCGACGCCGTCGTCTGCATCGGCTCGGTCATGCGGGGCGAGACCAGCCACTACGACATCGTGGCGGGGGAGTGCGCCCGCGGCATCCAGGACGTCCAGCTGACGACCGGCGTGCCGATCGCGTTCGGCGTGCTCACCACCGAGGACGAGGGCCAGGCGCTGGCCCGCTCGGAGGGCCCCGGCGGCCACAACGTGGGCGAGGAAGCCGCCCTGGTGGCGGTCGAGATGGCGCGGATCGCGCAACGCTTCACCTGACCCCCGAGATGGAGTACGACTGGGTCGGAGACAGCAAGGGCGTCGACTGGGACGAGCTCTCCAACCTGTACCGCATCGCTCCGCTCGGTGAGAAGCCACCGGACGCTCTCCGCACCGTGTACGGCAACAGCATGTTCCGCTGCTTCGTCTACGCCGGCGAGGTCCTCGTCGGCGCGGGCCGGGCGCTGGCGGACGGCGTGGACTGCGCCTACATCGCCGACGTGGCCGTCCACCCGGACCACCAGGGCCGCGGGCTCGGCAAGGCGATCATCCGCCGGCTCGTCGCGCAGGCGGAGGGCCACAAGAAGATCATCCTCTACGCCAACCCGGGCACCGAGCCGTTCTACCTGGAGCTGGGCTTCCTCCCGATGAACACCGCGATGGCGATCTGGTGGGATCAGGCCGGCGCCATCACCGCCGGTGTGTTGCGCCCGCCGCCCTGAGGCCGAATCGGTTGCCGGATCGCGGCGTCAGCCGCCTACCCTCGATCCGGATGTTGAAGCTCGTGCTCCCCAAGGGCTCGCTCGAACGCGCCACCCTCGACCTGTTCGAGGCGGCCGACCTGGCCGTCAACCGGTCCTCGACCGTCGAGTACAAGGCGTCGGTCGACGACCCGCGCATCGACGAGGTCCGCATCCTGCGCCCCCAGGAGATCCCGCGGTATGTGGCCGACGGCCTGTTCGACCTGGGCATCACCGGGCGGGACTGGGTGGAGGAGACCGGCGCCGAGGTCGTGTCCCTGGGCGAGATGCGCTACTCCAAGGCCAGCTCGCGGCCCATCCGCATGGTCGTGGCCGTGCCCGGGGACAGCGCCATCTCCCGGGTCGAGGACCTGCCCCAGGGGGTGCGGGTGTCCACCGAGTACCCGGAGTCGACCCGCCGCTACTTCGAGAAGAAGGGCATCCGGGCCGACATCCGCCTCAGCTACGGGGCCACCGAGGCCAAGGTCCCCGACATCGTGGACTGCATCGTCGAGATCACCGAGACCGGCCGGGCGCTGCGGGCCGCGGGCCTCAAGATCGTCGACGAGATCCTCCAGAGCTACACCGAGCTCGTCGCCAACCCCGAGGCCTACGCCGACGACGCCAAGCGCAAGGCCATGGAGCAGGTCAAGGTCCTGCTCGACGGCGTGCTGGAGGCCCGGGGTCAGGTGCTGGTCAAGCTGAACGTGGGCCGCGCCGACCTCGACAAGGTGATCGAGCTCATGCCGTCGATGAAGGCGCCGACGGTGTCCGAGCTGTTCGGGCAGGGCGGCTACGCGGTCGAGTCGGTCGTGGCCAAGTCGGTGATCAACACGCTGATCCCTGCGCTCAAGGACGCGGGCGCGTCCGGCATCATCGAGCTGCCCATCTCCAAGATCGTCCACTGAGGCGGTCCGTGACCCCGTTCGCGGAGGCCACCGGCGTGGTGTGGGAGTTCGACGAGCCGCGGGGCCTCGGCGTGATCCGCAACGAGGGCGGCGAGGACCTCCCGTTCCACTGCACGGCGATCGCGGACGGCAGCCGCACCATCGGGGTGGGCCAGGCCGTGCGGTTCACGGTCGTGGCCGGCCGCCTAGGGCGCTGGGAGGCGGACCGGATCGTGCCCCGCTGAGCCTCAGCGGCCGCTGATCGTGTCGAGCAGGGCCCGCGTGTAGCGCTCGGCGCCCGCGGGGGAGAGATGGATGCCGTCGTCCTGGCGCAGCACCACCGTCCCGTCGGGCTGGCACACGGCGGTCTCCCAGTCCTCGCACGGCAGCGAGGCGTGGAACTGGTGGTCGGGGCCGAGCTCGCCGGTCACGTCCACCATCGTGATGTCGGGGAGCTCGTCCACCAGGCGCCCGTACATGGAGCGCATCGCCGCGGCGTTCTGCTCGAACTGGGCGTCGCGGATCGGCGGCGGGGGCACCACGTAGACCTTGGTGCGCGGGGAGGTGGCCCGGAAGTCGGCGAGGATGCTCTCGAAGTCGCTCTGGTACTCCTCGGCCGTCTGCTCCGACGACGACGGCGTGTCCGTGCGCAGCATGCACGGGGTGATGTCGTTGCCCGCGAACGACAGGACCAGCACCCGCGGCGCCCGCGTGGCGATGTCGGCCAGCTGGTCGCGCTTGTCGCAGATCGCGATGCCGCCGAAGGCGCTGACCTCGGCCGTCCGGCCGTCGGCCTGGGCATGGGCCAGGAACGACTCCTGGGCCTGCTCGGCGAACGAGTCGCCCACGAGGGCCATGTCGAGCTCGCCCTCCCGGTCCCGGTTCTCGGCCCGGAGCCGCCACGCGGCCGCGCCCGCCACCACCGTCAGGGCGACGGCGACGCCGGCTAGCCACCAGGGCGGGCGGCCCCGGTCAGGCATCCGGAGCCGAGGCGCCGGCGGAGCGGGCGGCCTCCACGAACGCCAGCTGGGCCTGGTGGAGAGCCTGGCGGATGGGGGTCTCAGCCTCGCCCAGGCGGGAGCCGAGATGCTCGACCACCGCGGCGAGGGCGTCGATGGCGATGCGAGCGTCCTCGATGCGCGGCGGCGACTGCGACAGGTACAGGCCGGCGACGTCGAAGAACTGGAGCGCGTGCTGGCCCACGACCACGCCCGCGGGCAGGTCCAGGAGCTGGCGCCGCATCTCCTCGATCTGCTGGGCGTACTCCTCGGCCGCCGCCTGCTCCTCGGGGGACAGGGGCTCCTCGTCCGGGGCGGCGCCCTGGGCGGGCGGAGGCTCGGGCGTGGCCTCTCCACGGTTGCGCTCGACCGGGTGCTCCCCAGAGGGTGTCCAGAGCGTGCTCATCGTCTGCCGACCTTATCGAGAGAGGAAACTGTGGACTGGTCCCTACCCGCTGGTACCCTAGGCGGACAACTCAATGGGAAGTGGGGCCCGTACGTCCCGGTTTTGCCGGAGCCCGGTGCCCCCACCCGGCCACCTCCCTCGGGGGCGTGCGTCCGGGTCGGTCGATCGCTCCGGGCCCTGCCCGTCGCGGACGTCGGCTTCCCCCGGCGTCCGTTCGTCGTTTTGGCGATCGGGCACCGGGTAGGCGAGTGCCCTGACAGCCATGCGTACGGAGGTGTCTGCGCATCGATGAGGAGTGATCGGCGATAGCTACGCCGGCTAACAACGAACCCCGGATCAACGACCGCATCCGCGCCCGCGAGGTGCGACTCGTCGGCCCGGACGGTCAGCAGATCGGCATCAAGCCCCTGCCCGAGGCCCTTTCCATCGCCCGTGACAACGACCTCGACCTGGTCGAGGTGGCGGCCCAGGCCAATCCGCCTGTGTGCCGCATCATGGACTACGGCAAGTACAAGTACGAAGCGGCGCAGAAGGCGAAGGAATCAAGGCGCAAGGCGAGCAACGTCTCCATCAAGGAGATGAAGTACCGCCCGAAGATCTCCAAGGGTGACTTCGACACGAAGACGCGCAAGGTCGAGCGCTTCCTTCAGGATGGGCACAAGGTCAAGGTGACGCTCACCTTCCGAGGCCGGGAGATGCACCACCCCGAACTGGGGCGGCGGATCCTGGACGACGTGGTGGGTGCGGTCGAGCACCTGGGGAAGGTCGAGATCTTCCCCCGCCAGGACGGTCGCAACATGACCATGGTGCTGGGCCCCGATCGCAAGGCCCAGGCGGCGCACGAACGGGCCAAGCGTCAGACCGAGGCCGAGGCCGGTGGTCAGGCACCGGGATCCGCTCCGGCGCCGGCTCCGGCCGTAGGTGCGGCACCGGCTCCGGCACCCGCTCCGGACGGCGAGGCGGTCCCCGCCCCGCCGGCGTCGCCCCCGCCGACCGAGGCCACGCAGCAAGCACAGAGCGGCTGACCCACCCCCCGGCCGGCCACTCGCCCCCATAGATCAAGGAACTTCCATGCCCAAGATGAAGGCGCACAGCGGTGCGTCCAAGCGCGTCAAGGTGACCGGCAGCGGCAAGCTGCGCCGCCGCCAGATCAACATGAACCACATCCTCGGGAAGATGCCGTCGAAGCGGAAGCGGCGTCTGAACCGCGAGACGACCTTCGCCTCCGGCGACGAGGCCCGCGTCAAGCGGCTGCTCGGCCGGCGCTGACACCCAACCCTCCCCCGTCTGAAGAAAGGAGCTTCCCATGGCTCGGGTGAAGCGTTCCGTCCATGCCAAGAAGAAGCGCCGGGTCACCCTCGAGCGCGCCAAGGGCTACTACGGCAACAAGAGCCGGTCCCGCCGCGCCGCCAACGAGCAGGTGATGCACAGCCTGAACTACGCCTTCCGCGACCGCCGCGCCCGCAAGGGAGACTTCCGGCGGCTGTGGATCCAGCGCATCAACGCCGCCTGCCGCCAGAACGGCATGAGCTACAGCACGTTCGTCGCCGGCCTGCGCGTGGGCGGGGTCGAGGTGGACCGCAAGGTCCTGGCCGACCTGGCCGTCACCGACGAGGCCGCCTTCGCGGCGCTGGTGACCACCGCCCGCGAGGCGCTCGATGCCGCCGGCTCCGAGGCGACCGCCTCGGCCTGAGGCGAGAAGAACGACCAGGGCAGCGATGGCCGAGCAGATCGGCGCCCGCCATCAGACCTTGCAGCGGCTGCGGCGCCTCTCGAGGCGCCGCGCTGCGCGCTCGGCCGAGGGTGCCTACGTCATCGACGGGCCGACGCTGCTGGCGGAGGCGCTCGACGCGGGCGTGAGCGTGACCGACGTCGTGGCCGAGCCGGGCTGCCCGCCCGAGCTGTTCGACCGGGCCGCGCTGGCCGGTGCGTCGGTGTGGCGGGCCAGCGCCGGGGCGCTGGGGCGCTTCGTGGAGACGGTGACACCGCAGCGGGTGGCGGCCATCGCC
>JBKPRS010000463.1:0-2523 GCA_046734695.1 Actinomycetota bacterium
GCGACCACATCGGTCGGGATGAGCGCCCCCAGGCCCCTACCCAGCCCGCTGCGCCGCTCCACCACTCACCTCCACGGCCAGACTGCGATAGGCGATCGACCCACGCGAGGTGGGGTCGAACGTGATGATGGGCTGACCGAACGAGGGCGCCTCGCTCAGTCGCACGGTGCGCGGCACGATGCTGTTGCACACCTTGTCGCCGAAGTGATCGCGCACCTCGTGGACGACCTGGTCGGCCAGCTTGGTGCGGGCGTCGTACATGACGAGCACCATGGCGCTGAGCTCCAGGCGGGGGTTCAGGTTGCGCTGCACGAGCTGGACGTTGCGGAGCAGCTGCCCGAGCCCTTCGAGCGCGTAGTACTCGCACTGGATCGGCACCATGACCTCGCTGGCGGCCGCCAGGCCGTTCACGGTCAGCAGGCCGAGCGAGGGCGGGCAGTCGATGAGGACGAAGTCGTAGTCGTCCCGCACGGCCTCGAGCGCCCTCCGCAGGCGCATCTCCCGACTGAACGCGGGCACGAGCTCGATCTCGGCGCCGGCGAGATCGAGAGCCGCCGGGGCGCAGAACAGGTTGCGGACGGCCGTGGCCTCGACGCAATCCTCGACCGGGAGGTCGTTGAGGATCACGTCATACATGGATGCCTGGAGGTCCCGGATGTTGATCCCGAGGCCCGTGCTGGCGTTCCCCTGGGGATCGAGGTCGACGACCAGAGCGCGGTAGCCGAGCTCGGCCAGGCAGGCACCGAGGTTCACGGCGGTAGTGGTCTTGCCGACGCCGCCCTTCTGGTTGGCGATGGCGATGAATCGGGGCAGCGGCCGCTGGAATGGCGTCGGCGCCGAAGCCACAGTGTCGGTGGCGGTCGAAGTGGCGGGGGACGAAGCCGCAGCCTTGTCCTCGATGATGGGCGGGGAAGGCGTCATGACCTGTGCAGTCTCGTAAGGATCTGGGGAGCTGGGGCCGCCGCTCAGGTCGTCGAGCGACGGGATGGCATCGACACCTGGAAGCGAGAACCCCGGCTGTCGAACACGAGCCGCCCGGTCACGTCTACCGGCGGCGGGCGGCCTTTCGGTCATCCGGCACATGTTTCCGGCAGACGGAAGCCCGGTCAAGCCCTACCACACGCCCGATTCGGCGGTTTTCCCCAGCAATCAGCGGGACCAGCACTGTTCCACGTGGAACAAACGGCGGCCGTGGCCAACGGCTGCGCTGAGCGCTGTTCCACGTGGAACACAGCGGGGTCGCCCTCGGGCCCGAGCCGAACCCCCGCCCATGATCAACTGCAGCGTCGCCACGATCCGCGAATGTGGAGCAGCGGCTGTTCCGAACGGGCATCCAGACCGAGTCCGCGACCGCCGTTCGCTGCACCTGGGAGCTGCAGGAACCGTCGGGGCTGACACGCCCCGCCGCCTGTCTCTGAGAACGGGCCAGCGGTGGCGCCCATCCGCTCATGCGGGGCGCGGCTGTTCCACGTGGAACACCAAGCGGCCATCCAGGGCGGGTCCGCGACCGGCGTCTTGCGGCACCTGGGGAGCCGAAAGGGCAATACGTCGCCTGGGGCTGGCAACGAACAAGGGCACCCGTCCGCTGGTGCGGAAGCGCCGGCTGTTCCATGTGGAACAAGACCAAAGGGGCACGCTGAGCGATGTTCCACGTGGAACACCACGCGGCGATCCAGGACGGGTCCCCGCGACCGCGTCTTGCGGCACCTAGGAAGCCGAAAGGGCCATACGGGCGCACGTCCCGCCGCCTGAGGCTCACCACGGGTTGGCGGACGGCCTCCGCTGATGCGGAGCGTCGGCTGTTCCACGTGGAACATCGGACAAGCGCCGCGTCCACGGGTCCGCACTCCCTTCAAGGGTCGGCGCAGACGACGATAAGCCAGTGCGATCCCGCAGCACTTGGCGCTTGCGGGATTTCTCGCGGGCCCGCCCGGATGTTCCACGTGGAACATCTCGGTCATCAGAACAGTGGGCGTTTGGCTGGAACACCCACTCGCCGGGGATAGCGCTCCGGGCACGGCCGCTCCAACACCAAGGCCTGGTAGTGGAACGGCTTCCGCCACTGCTCAGCCCGGGCCAGACCTAGCTGCGCGATCCCTGCCGCCGGCCAGCGGGCCTGGTCCCCGCCAGCCGAGGCCGGGGGCTCGCTCACCACCAGGCGCCCACCCACCCGCAGGAACGGTGCGCCGCATTCGGCTGTGACGGCCGGTGGACCGAACGCTCGCGAGACCACCAGGTCGAACGTCGCGCGCAGGGCCGCGTCGTGCCCGGCCTCCTCGGCGCGGGCACGCACCACGTGCACCCGCTCCTCCCAGCCCAGCTCCTGCACCGCCTCGAGGAGGAACTCACACCGCCGCTGACCGGCGTCGAGCAACGTGACCTCGGCCTCCGGCCACAGCTGGGCCAGCACCAGGCCCGGGACTCCCCCGCCGCTTCCCAGGTCCAGAACCCGCCCGGGTGTCTCGTCGCTCCCATCGGCGAAGCCGGTGGCGTGCTCGACATGGCCCGCGATGGGGCCCGGAC
>JBKPRS010000464.1:0-21130 GCA_046734695.1 Actinomycetota bacterium
AGATAGCACGCCATCTGGGTGAAGCCGTGCCACACCACCGCGGCGTCGCGCTCCCCCCAGCCCCGAGCATCGACCATGGGCACGCAGCGTGCCACGGGGGCGGGTGCGGGGCGAATCAAGGGGGCCGGTAGAGTAGGGAGGCTGCTTGACAAGGGGCTGATCGGTTTCGACGTCGAGACCGGAAGTCGAATCGTGCGACCGGAGTTGCTCAGACTCCTTAAACGGGGCACAAACACAACTGCCGAATCTGAGCAGTTCGCTTTCGCCGCCTGATCTAGGGCGGTAGAAAGCAAAATCGCGACCCGTGAGGGCACGCGGGGCCGGATCATCGCAGCCCGGCAACAGAAGCGGTGATTGACGGCGGGAAAGACCGCTGACGGCGAGAAAGACCGCTGACTTCGGGGAAAGACCTGGCGGCGGCCTCCTGGCGAGGCCCACCGACCCGGCGGTGCGGCAGCCGTAGAGCCGTAGACCTCGGGAATGGTCGTAGCGCGGTCGGCAACCGCTTGGCGGACGGGGGTTCGATTCCCCCCAGCTCCACTCAGCGGTCCCTGTCCAATCCCTCACGCAGGCGTTGGTCAGGCGGCCGCGCTCCAGGGGGACCAGCGTGTCCCCAACCCTGGCCGACGCCTGGCCGAGACCGTGTTCGTCCTGGGCGACATCCGGGGTGAGTCGTACGACTCGGCCGACTACGGGCCGGTCCCGGTCGATCGGGTGGTGGCCCGGGTGCTCTGGCACTCCTGAGCGATCGGGACGCTCGAGGGCGATACCGGGGTGACGGGACCGGTGACCGCCTGCCATCATGCGCCGCCGAGCACCGAGCCGGCGGGCGCAGGCTGACGGAGAGCCCCGATTGTCACGACGCGGATGGATCTTGTTCCTGGCGATGGGAGTCATCTGGGGCATCCCCTACCTGCTCATCAAGGTGGCGATCGAGGACCTGCCACCCGCGTCGCTGGTGCTGGCGAGGACGGCCCTCGCCAGCGTGCTGCTGGTGCCGCTGGCCGCCGGGCGGGGGCTGTTGCGGCCGCTGGTGCCGTTCTGGAAGCCGTTGCTCGTCTACACGCTGATCGAGATCTGCGCGCCGTGGATCCTGCTCGGCTACGCCGAGACGCAGCTGTCGAGCTCGCTCACCGGGCTGCTGGTGGCGGCCGTGCCCCTGGTGGCCGCGGTGCTGGTGAAGGTGACCGGCCACGAAGCGATGAGCGCGGCGCGAGTGGTCGGGCTGCTGGTCGGGTTCTGCGGCGTGGCCGTGCTGGTGGGCTTCGACGTCGGCGCGTCGGCGCCCGGGCCGGTGGCCGCGGTCGGCGTGGTGGCGATCTGCTACGCCGTCGGCCCGCTCATCCTGGCCCGCCACCTGTCGCATCTGCCGAGCCTGGGCGTGGTGGCCGCGTCGCTGGCCATCGCCGCCCTGCTCTACCTGCCCGCCGGCGTCGCCCGCTGGCCGGCCGAGGCCCCGGGCGCCGACACCTGGTGGGCGGTCGTGGGCCTGGCCGTCGTGTGCACCGCGGTGGCCTTCACGCTCTTCTTCGAGCTGATCGCCGAGGTGGGACCGGCGCGGTCCACGGTCATCACCTACGTCAACCCGGCGGTGGCCCTGACGCTCGGCGTCGTCGTCCTGGACGAGCAGTTCACGGCCGCGACGGGCGCCGGCTTCGCCCTCATCCTGGCTGGCTCGGTCCTGTCGACCCGGCGCGAGCGGGCGGTCGCGGCCCTGCCCGAGCCGGCCACGGTCGGCGGCACACCCCTCGGGGACCTCCCGACCGACGAGGTCGCGGCCTGCCCCGTGGCCGAGCCCTGAGGTTTCCGGCCCGACCTGTCGAATCCCGCGTTGCAGCGGCGTCCTCTCGGTGAAGCACCGACGAAGGAGCCTGAGATGGAGCTGCAACCGAACGTGATCACCCTGGGTGTGACGGACCTCGACGAGGCCCGGCGCTTCTACACCGAGGGCCTGGGCTTTCCGATCCTCAGGGACGAGGGACAGTTCGTGAGCCTGGGACTGGGCGACGGGTCGTCCGGCCTGGCTCTGTACCGCCGGGACGCTCTGGCGCAGGACGCCGGCGTGCCGGCCGACGGCACCGGCTTCCGCGGCGTGACGCTCTCGTACATCACCGACTCGGCCGACCATGTCGACGGCCTGCTGGCCCAGGCCACCGCGGCCGGCGGCCGCCTGGTCAAGCCGGCCAAGCGCGCCCTGTGGGGCGGCTACAGCGGCAACGTCGCCGACCCCGACGGCCACATCTGGAAGGTGACGTCCAGCAGCGGCCCGCCGCGCCTGCGCCGCCGGTCGACGTCCGCGGCCGACGCCCCCGGCGAGCCCACCGAGGTGCCCGTGGTCATCGGCGTCGCCGACGTGAAGCGGGCCAAGGCCTTCTACGAGGCGCTGGGCAGCCCGGTCGGCAAGAGCTACGGCGGCAAGTACGTCAGCTTCGCCTTCCCGGGCGCATCGGACCTGGCCCTGTACAAGCGGGCCGACCTGGCCGACGACGCCGGCGTCGACGCGGGCGGCAGCGGGTTCCGGGCCGTGACGTTCTCGCACATCGTCGACTCGGCGGCCGCCGTGGACGAGGTCATCGACCGGGCCACGCAGGCCGGCGCCACCGTCGTGAAGCCGGCCGAGGCGGCGCCCTGGGGCGGCTACGGCGGCTACGTCGCCGACATCGACGGGTTCCTCTGGAAGGTCGTCTCCGCCTCGTGATCCACAGGGCGGGCGGGCAGCCCGTCGACGTAGGTCACGGAGTTGGTGCGGACCGCGGGCGTGCGCGGCCCCCGGATGATGACCCCCGTGAGGTTGAGCGGGTCACAGGCGTTGACCGTGACCCGCTCGCCCGTGCGGGCCGCCTTGCGGATGGCGTTGAGCCCGTCCATGGCCGCGGGCAGGGCGTACTGCTCGCCGCTGAACCCGGCCACGAACCGGCCGCCCCGCACCAGGCCCCGGTCCTCGAAGCGGCGCAGGGCCCACTGCATGTCGCGCCACGGCACGGCCAGTCCCTCGTGGACGGCCAGGTCGCGGAACACGACGCCCCAGCGAGCGAGCAGCTGGTCGGCCAGCACCTCGGCCAGGCCCTCGCGGTCCTCGACCGGCTCGGCCTCCCCCACCAGGGACCAGCGGCCGGCCGCGGTGGTGGGCCGCTGGGCGCCCCGGCGCCGGCGGGTCAGTGAGCGGGTGGCGGCGGTCGGGCGCCGGGGCCCCTCGACCAGGGAGCGGATCGCGGCGAAGCCGTCGGCGGTGAGCAGGCCCCGGGCCACGCCATCCCACAGCGCCTGCTCCAGGTCGGTGGCCAGCCGGCCGGTGTCGGCCATCAGCTCGGGCAGGAAACGGGCGCCCTTGGCCGCCAGAGCCTCCACCACCTCGGCGGTGGCGCCCACCGCCGGGACCTCGGGCTCGCCCGCCATCCGGGCCGCCTGCAGCAGCCACGGCAGGTCGGCCCGGAACGCCAGGGCCACGGGCGTCGCCTTGGACGGGTTCGCCTTGCGGTCGCCGTTGGGCTGGAACGGTGACAGCCGCAGCCAGGTGACCTCGCCGTCGTGGCACAGCCGGTCCAGCTGGCCGGGGCGGTAGTCGGCCACCCGCCGGGCGAGTACCTCGGGCTCCCAGGCGGCCACCGCCGCCTCGTAGCCCTGGAGCTGTTCGACCACGGTGCGCACGCCGTGGTGGCCCCGGACCTGGGTGCCCGGGGCGACGTGCTGCCAACGCAGCAGGAAGCGCATGAAATCCGGGGCCGAGACCGGCTCGACCGCCTTGCGCCGGGCCCGCCGCGAGTAGGAGTGCATGCGGGCCAGCAGGCGGCGGGCACACCACTCGATCTGCTCGCCCGCCAGGTCGGGAGAAGTGAACGAGCCCTGGAGAGCGAAGCCGTCGTTCTCCAGCACCGCCAGGCCCACCGTGACCGCGCCCGGGGCCAGCGCCGTCAGCTCGGCCAGGCCCCCGGCGGTGCGGGGACCGGAGATGTCGAGGTGGCCGCGCAGCACCGCGGCCGCCACCCGCTCGCGGGGATGGACGTCGTCGGGGGCGCCGTGGACGACCACCACGGCCTGGTCGTGCGCCTCGGTGGTCCACCACAGCTCACCCCGCTCGCCGGTGTGCGAGCCCACCCGGCCCCGGGCGGCCAGCGCCTCGAAGTGCTCGCGCCACTCCGGGCGGGCGGGCGTGACCACCAACATGCCGAGCAGGTCGTGCAGCTCGTCCGGGGTGCGGGGCGCAGGCGCCACCTCGTCGACCACGCGAGCGATGGCCTCGGGGTCGATGCGACCGATGGTGCTCAGGTCGACCGGCAGGCCCCGGCGCAGCGGCACGGCCCGGGTGCGGCGGTCGATCGCCTCGGCGTCGTCCAGGAACGCGTAGGGCTTGGCGGTCAGGATCTCGTGGCTGAAGGCCGACGCCTCGGTGGTGTCGCGGAAGTGGACCCGCACCCGCCCGCTCTCGATGCCGTCGAGCAGCTCGGTGAGCCCGTCGATGTCGAGGCTCTCGGTGAGCGTGTCGTGCACCGTCTGGCGCACCAGCGGGTGGTCGGGGATCTCGATCGGACCGGTGATGTTCTCCTGGCAGGCCGCGGCGTCGGGGAACAGCGCGGCCATGAGGTCGTCGGACTCCATGCGCTGGATCGGCGGCGGGTTGCGGCGCCCGCCCTTGAAGCGCAGCACGACCAGGGCCCGGTTGAGGTTCCAGCGCCAGCGGCTCTGGAACATGGGCTGGTCGAGGATGGCCTGGGTGAGCACCTGGCGCACCGTGCGGGTGCTCAGGAAGCGGGGCACGTCGGCCAGCGGGAAGCTGTGGTGCGGCCCGAGCGACAGGACCACGGTGTCGTCGTTGGCGGCCGCCTGGAGCTCGAAGTTGAACGAGGTGCAGAAGCGCTTGCGCAGCGCCAGGCCGAGCGCCCGGTTCACCCGCCCGCCATACGGCGAGTGGACCACCAGGTGCATGCCCTCGGCCTCGTCGAACATGCGCTCGAACACCAGGTCGTCGTGGGTGGGCACGACGCCCAGAACGGCCCGGCCCGCGGCGATGTAAGAGACGATCTGCTCAACCGCCTCGTCCTCCAGTGGCGCCTCACCGTGGAGCCAGGCGCGGGCGGCTTCGGCGTCGCCGTCGGCCAGCAGGCTGTCGAGCGTGCCGCGCAGGCGGGAGACCGACCGGGACAGCTCGGCGGTGCGGGCCGGCGCCTCGCCCCGCCAGAACGGGATCGTGGGCGCCTTGCCCTCGGCGTCGACCACGCGCACGACGCCCGAGGTCACCTGGCGGATCTGCCAGGAATGGGTGCCCAGCAGGAAGATGTCGCCCGCCATCGACTCGACCGCCCAGTCCTCGTTGACCGAGCCCAGGAACAGCTCCTCCGGCTCCAGCACCACCCGGTAGTCGCCGATCTCGGGGATGGCGCCGCCCGAGGTGGCAGCGGCCAGGCGGGCTCCGGGCCGGGCCCGGACCTCGCCGTTCACCCCGTCGAGGTGCAGGTAGGCGGCCCGGCGCCCCCGCCCGGTGGCGATGCCGTTGCTGACCACTCCCACGACCTCGTCGAACGTCTCACGCGAGAGGTCGCGGTAGGGATGGGCCCGGCGCACCAGGTCGTAGAGATCGTCGAGGCGCCAGCCGTCCTCGTCCGGCACGGCCGCCACCTCGGCCACGATCTGCTGGGCCAGGATGTCGAGCGGCCGGGCGGGCGGGGCGAGCGCGTCGAGGTCGCCCCGCCCCACCGCCGCCAGCAGCGCGGCGGACTCGACCAGCTCGTCGCGGGTGAGCGGGAAAAGCCGGCCCCGCGGCACCCCGTGGCGGGAGTGGTTGGCCCGGCCCACCCGCTGCAGGAACGTGGCGATGCTGCGGGGCGAGCCCACCTGGCACACCAGCTCGACCGGCCCGATGTCGATGCCCAGCTCCAGCGAGGCCGTGGCCACCAGGGCCCGTAGCTCGCCCGCCCGCAGGCGGGACTCGACCCGCTGGCGTCGCTCCTTGGACAGCGACCCGTGGTGCGCCGACACCACGTCGTCGCCCAGGCGCTCGCCCAGCTGGTGGGCCAGACGCTCGGCCAAGCTGCGGGTGTTGACGAACACCAGCGTGGTGTGGTGCTCGGCCACCATGGCGGCGATGCGGTCGAGCACGTCGCCCATCTGCTCGGCCGAGGCGATCGCCTCCAGCTCGCCCTGGGGCAGCTCCAGGGCGAGGTCGAGCCGGCGCCGGTGCCCGGTGTCGACGATGGCGCAGGGCGTGGGCGCCCCGGCCCCGCACAGCAGGTCGGCGACGAGTTCGACGGGCCGCTGCGTGGCGGACAGGCCGATGCGCTGGGGGCGCTGGCCGGCTGCGTGCTCCAGCCGCTCCAGGGTGAGCGTGAGGTGCGAGCCCCGCTTGTCGCGGGCCATGGCGTGGATCTCGTCCACGATGACCGTCTCGATCGTGCCGAGCATGGCCCGGCTGCGCGGCGCGGTGACCAGCAGGTAGAGCGACTCGGGCGTGGTGACCACGAAGTTGGGCGGCCGCCGCACCATCGACGACCGCTCGCTGGCCGTGGTGTCACCGGTGCGCACGCCCACCCGCAGGTCGGGCGCGGAGTAGCCCAGCTCGGCCGCCACCTCGGCGATCTCGCGCAGCGGGCGCTCCAGGTTCTCGGCGATGTCGACGGCCAGGGCCTTGAGCGGCGACACGTAGGCGATCTGGGCCCGGCCGGCCACGTCGACGCCCCGGGCGTGCGCCCGGTACAGCCGGTCGATCCCCACCAGGAACCCGGCCAGCGTCTTGCCCGACCCGGTGGGCGCGGCGATCAGCGTGTCGTGGCCCGCGGCGATGCGCTGCCAGCCGTCGTGCTGGGGCGGCGTCGGCCCGTCCGGGAAGCGCCGCTCGAACCAGGTGGCCACCGCCGGATGGAACCCCTCCGCGGGCAGGACCGGCTCGACCGGCTCGGCCGGGAACAGCGAGAGCGGCTCGATGGTGGGCTTGAGGGTGGTCGCCATGGGTACCGCCCGAGCGTAACCACCGGGTGTGACAGGCAGCGGATGACAAAAGTCCTGGGCCGCACTCAGCGGGTGCGGCCCAGCACGAAGCGAGCGTAGCCTTTCCGGGCCCCTACGGGGCGACCGGCTCGCCGAGCGGCCGGCCCTCGAGCCGGTCGTCCACGATGGCCAGGAACTTCGGGCAGGTGCGCGGGTCCTCCGCCGGGCACGCCAGGGCGTGGACCAGCGCCACGCGGGCCAGCTCGGCGTCGCGGACCAGCTTGTCGAGCTCGTCGATCTTGCCGCGGAGCAGGTCGTCCCGGCTCTCCCGGCCGTCCTGGCCGCCCATGCGGGCGATCTCCGCCAGCGTGAAGCCGAGGTCCCGCAGCAGCAGGACGACGCCGACCTCGCGCACGGCACCTTCGTCGTAGCGGCGCTGGCCGCCGGAGCGGGCGGCGGGGCACACCAGGCCCAGCTCGTCGTAGTAGCGCAGGGCCGTGGTCGCCACGCCGGTGCGCTCCGCAAGCTCCCCGATGGTCAGCACTTGACTTCGAGCGTACTCGAAGTTGTTGGCTCAGCCCCATGAGCATCACAACGCAACTCATCAGCCAGTTCGGCGAGCCCCGCGGGGCGACGGGACATGTCGTGGGCTGGGTCATGAGCCACAGGCCCTCCAACGTGGAGCGCAGCCGCTGGGCCGTGGGCCTGCTCGGCCTCGGGCCGGGCGACCGCCTCCTGGAGGTCGGGTGCGGCCCCGGCGTGGCCGTCGCCGCCGCGGCTGCCCAGGGCGCCCACGTGGTGGGCGTCGATCGCTCCTCCGTGATGATCGGCCAGGCGCACCACCGGAACCGGCGGGCGGTCCGGCACGGGCAGGTCGAGCTGTACGCGGCGCCGGTCGAGCGGCTGCCGGACACCGGTGCGCCCTGCGACGCCGCGCTGGCGGTCAACACGATCGGGTTCTGGTCCGACCCGGCGGCGGCGGTGACGGCGATCGGCGAGCGACTGCGCCCGGGCGGGACGCTGGCGGTCGTGTCCCAGCCCCGCAACCGGGGCGCCACGGCCGAGGACACGCGGGCGGCGGGCGATCGCTTCCGCGACCTGCTGGAGCAGGCCGGCTACGAGGACCTGACCTTCGAGACCCTGGACCTGGACCCGCCCGCGGTCTGCGTGCTGGCCCGCCGACCTCACAGCTAGGCGTTCCCGGGGCGTTGTACGAGCATGACCACCGTGACCGAACTGGACTGGCCAGCGACGCTGGCGGGCGCGCTGGACTGCACGGGGTACGCGGTCCTGCCCCCGCTGCTCGACGCCGCGGACTGCCGGGCCCTGGCCGATCTCTACGACCGGGACGACCTGTTCCGCTCCACGGTCGACATGGCCCGCCACCGCTTCGGCGAGGGCGAGTACCGCTACTTCGCCTACCCGCTCCCCGACCCGGTGGCGGAGCTGCGGGCCCGGTTCTGGCCGATGCTCCTGCCCGTCGCCCGGGACTGGGCCGCCCGCCTGGGCCGGCCCGCGCCCTGGCCCGACCGCCTGGAGGACTGGCTGGCCGCCTGCCATGAGGCCGGCCAGACCCGTCCCACCCCCCTCCTGCTGCGCTACGGCCCGGGCGACTGGAACGCCCTGCACCGCGACCTCTACGGCGACCTGGTGTTCCCGCTCCAGGTCGTCATCGGCCTGGACGCGCCGGGCCGGGACTACACCGGCGGCGAATTCCTGCTGGTCGAGCAGCGGCCCCGCGCCCAGTCCCGGGGCTCGGCGGTGGCGCTGGAGCAGGGTCAGGCCCTGGTCTTCACCACCCGCGACCGCCCGGTCCGCTCAGCTCGAGGGTGGTCGGCGGGCCAGATGCGCCACGGGGTCTCCGTGGTCCGCACCGGCCGCCGGCGCACCCTCGGGCTGGTGTTCCACGACGCGGTCTAGGCAGCCCGCGTCAGGGTCAGTACCAGAGTTGGTTGTCCCCGAAGTGGCAGTCCCAGATGATCGTCTGGGTGTAGTTCCACCAGTCCGCGTTGAAGACGTCGAGGCACTGGCCATACGTGGGGCTGTAGAAGGCGTTGGCCCACACGGGGTAGCCCTCGAACTCGACGTAGTACTCACCCATCCCCCACTGCTCGAACGCCTGCCCGCTGTACGGGTTGTCCTGGCAGTAGTCGAGGGTCGTGCCGGCGTAGGCGGCATTGGCGGTCAGGCAGCGATTCGGGTCGCTCGCCAGCCGGAACTGGATGATGCGCGAGCCCTGGCCGTAGTCGTAGCCGATGCAGTCCATGTACCACATCTGGTTCGGGTTGCCGTCCCGCAGGATGTGCCCGCCGTACCAGTCGTCGGCGGTGAGCACCATGCGGTTCCGGTACCCGTAGGGGATGCCCCCGTTCGTGGCGCCGACGGAGCCCCACCAGTACGGGCCGAACCACTGCCCGCTGTCATTGCAGGACCCGATGTCGGCGGACGCGGGGCTGGCTGTCGCCGTGGGCACGATCGCCACCGAGGCGATCAGGACCGCGGCCACCACTATTTTTCTGAGCACAGAGCTTCCTTCCGGTCATCCGGCGGCGCCGTATGCGGTCGGAGCTCATCGCGGCGAAATCGCTCCCCGCAGTACGAGGAGTCTAGGTAGCCCTACGTTCCGTGTGGCGTCGGGTCAGGCTGCAGGCTCGTCGGCCACGTCGACGGGCTCGTCGGCCACCAGGCCGCCCACCCGGGCCAGGGCTTCGGCCAGGCCTGCCGCGCGGGCGACGACGGCGGCGATCGCCATCTCGGCGCCCGCGCCGGGGAGCGGGGGCTCGCCCAGCGAGCGGATCAGCGCCGTGGGGTCGCCCGCGGGGACGATGGGCGCGGGCTCGGCCAACGGCGGGACGGGGCGCCACAGGTCGACGGGCTTGGCCTTGCCCTTGCGGCCGGATCGGCGCCGGCGGGACTGGCCGTTCTGGCCCTGGCCGCCGCCGCCACCCTTGTTGTTGTTCTGGCGTGGCTGGCTCACGACTCACCCTCCGTGAGCAGGGACTCGGGACGCATGCCGAGGGCGAGGCGCAGCTGGTCGGAGTCGAGGTCGGCCAGCGAGCTGGACTTGGGCAGCACCAGGTCGGCGATGTGGCGCTTGCCCGCCACGACCTCCTCGACCCGCTCGTCCACCGTGCCCGGGCACACCAGGCGGTGGGACACGACCGTGCGGGTCTGGCCGATGCGCCAGGCGCGGTCCCGGGCCTGGTCCTCGACCGCGGGGTTCCACCAGCGGTCGTAGAGCACGACGTGGCTGGCGGCCGTGAGGTTGAGGCCGGTGCCGCCGGCCTTGAGGGACAGGACCAGCGCGCCGGCGCCCTCGCCCTCCTGGAAGTCCTTGATGAGCTGGTCGCGTGCCCCCCGGGCCAGGCCGCCGTGGTAGCAGGAGATGGGCACGCCCGTGACCTCGGTCAGGTGGTCGGCCAGCTTCTTGCCCCACTCGGCGAAGTGGGTGAACACCAGGATGCGCTCGCCCGCCTCGAACACGGACTCGACGATCTCCTCGAGCCGGGTGAGCTTGCCGGACCGCCCGGCGAGAGGCTTGCCGTCGTCCTGGTAGGCGGACGGGTGGTTGCAGATCTGCTTGAGGGCGGTGATGGCCGCCAGCACGGCGCCCTGCTTGGGCGGGTTCCCCTGCTCGGCCGCCTCGGTCGCCGTGGCCAGCAGCCGGTCGAGCACCGCCTGGTAGAGGCCGATCTGCTCGGCGCTCATGGAGCAGTGGTCGAGCTCGTCGATGCGGTCCGGCAGCTCGGCCGCCACCACCGGCTCCACCTTGGTGCGGCGGAACACGAGGATGCCGTTGAGGGCCTGCAACGCGGCCTCCGGCTGGCCGGACAGCTGGGCGACGAACTGGGGCCGGGCGCCGACCAGGCCGGGGTTCACGAAGTCGAGCACCGCCCACAGGTCGCCGAGGCCGTTCTCGATCGGGGTGCCGGTCAGTGCCACCCGGCTGGCCGCCGGGATGCGCCGCAGCTGCTGAGCGGTCTCGCTCGCGGGGTTCTTGATGGACTGGGCCTCGTCCACCACGACGCGGGCCCAGTCGTAGTCGGAGAGGGCCTCGATGTCGCGCACCGCGGTGCCGTAGGTGGTGATGACGATGTCGGCGTCGCCGGCCTCCGCAGCCAGCTCGTCGGCCGATGCCCGGGTGGCGCCGTGGTGGACCACCACCGACAGCTCGGGGGTGAAGCGCGCCGCCTCGGCCGCCCAGTTGCCCACCACCGCGGGCGGGGCGATGACCAGCGTCGGGCCGTTCCCCGACGTGCGGCCGATGTGGGCCAGCACGGTGGGGGTCTTGCCCAGGCCCATGTCCAGGGCCAGGATGCCGCCGAGGCCGGCGGCATCGAGGAAGCCCAGCCAGGCCAGCGCCTCGGCCTGGTAGACGCGGAGCTGGCCGCTGAACCCGTCGGGGGTCGAAGTCGGCGAGGTGTCGACCTCGCGGGCCGCGTGCAGCAGGTCGCTCGCCCAGCCGGCGCCGTCGACCATCAGGCCGCCGGCCAGCGGCGCGCCCTCCAGGCCGACCGCGTAGCGCAGCACCTCGGCCCCGGTGAGCTGGGTCATCGTGGCCCGCTCGGCCAGGGCGGCCGCCGCCTCCTTGAGGTCGGCGCGGTCGAGCTCGACCCAGCGGCCCCGCGACTTGACCAGGGGCCGGGCCTCGGCGGCCAGGCGGGCCACGTCGGCCGCGGTGAGCTCGACGTCGTCGAAGACCGCCGACCAGTGCACGTTGGACAGCTGGCGGGCGCCGACCATGGTGTCGCCCGCGGGCTCGGTGAACAGCCGCAGCGCGGGCGACGGCCGGCGCCGGGACAGGGCCGGGACCCGGACGTCGAAGCCGGCGGCCTCCAGCGTGGCGCCGGTGACCGTCATCAGCTCCCAGGCCTCCTCCTGGTCGAGGTAGACCTGGCCGCGGCGCTGGCCGCCCGGTCGCAGCAGGACCGGGAGGATGCGCTCCAGGCGGGCGAGGTCGTCGGCCAGGGGCTTGGTGCCGTGGCGGTCGGTGAGGGCCAGCTCGATGGGCAGCAGCCCGCCCTCGGCCCCGGGGCCGAGCACCGAGAGGAACCAGGCGTTGCCCTTGTCGGGCGGGTCGAGCTGTACGACGAGCCGGACGCGGCCCGAGGCGGTGACCGGCCGGGCCCAGCGGTCCATGCGCTTGGCGATCTCGGCCCCGGCCGCCACGGGCGCCGGGAACACGGAGCCGTCGAGCCGGGTGACCACGGCCTCGGCCGCGGCGCTCACCGTGCGAACGACGGGCGGCGGGGCCGGCATCTCCAGCCGCCCGGCGGCGCCGGTGGCGATGGCGTTGACCACCGCTCCGAGCACGTCGAGGGTCACGGAGCGGGCGTCGCCGCCACCCAGGACCCGGACGGGCCCGGGCATGGCACCGGCCAGCTCCTCGATCTCGGCCTGGTCGATGTCGGCGGGGGCCCAGCGGACGTTGACGTCGGCCACCCGGCCGTCCTGGCGCCGGCTGTTGCGCACGGTGGGGACCAGCGCACCCCGGGCCACCAGGCGGACCGCGGCCACGGCCACCCGACCCAGCCAGGTCACGCTCGACCCGACGCCGTCGCCGCCGAGGCCCCCGCCCACGGCCACGAGCCAGCCCAGCGAGTCGGCCACCGGGATGGACAGGGCGGCGGCCCGGTCACCGGTGGGCAGGGTCACGCCCCGGTGCTGCTCCCAGCCGACGGCGGGCCCGCCGATGGCCTCGAGCCGGTCCGACAGCTCGTCGTGGTTCGCGGGCGGGGCGTCCGGCCCGCCGGCCCACACGACCACCTCGCCCCCCGACCACGACGCCTGCAGGCGCACCTCGCCGATGGGGTCGGGGGCCACGAGGACCGCTGACGCGGGATCGTCGCTGGTGGTCAGCCGGTCGTACGCGGCTTCCAGGCGGGCCAGCTCGGCCTCGACGTCGGCGACCACCTGGGCCCGCTCGGGGCCCTCGATGCGGCGGACGGCGTCGAGGTTGTCCTCCGTGTCGTCGAGCAGCCGCTCCAACGTGCGCCGCCACCCGGACGCGTCGGATTCGAGCAGCGACAGCTGCTCGTCCGTGGCTATGCCGTCGACCGCCGACCAAACGGCGGTCTCCAAGGCTCGGGTGGCCTGATCCATACGCGTTCTAGCGCTCCTCGCGCTCCACCCCCGCTCCGACTGCGCGGAGGCTCCATGTCCGTCTGGCTGGCATCGTCGGAAACAGATGCGGACCCCACTGCCCACCGCTCCACCGCGGGATGCCAACTACGCCGTACCAGGATACGGCGAACCACGGCGGGTCACACCATCACCCCCTGGCTGACGCCCTTCTTGGGCTCGGGCTCTTGACAAAAAAATTTGTCAGAGCGAGTGTAGACGGAGTCGTACACGACGACAGGGAGAAGCACTTGTTCGACGTCCAGGTGATCGAGGACCCCGAGGCCGCAGCGGTGGCGCTCGACCCCATCCGGTCCCGGTTGCTGGCCGAGCTGGCCGAGCCCGGCTCGGCCGCCACGCTGGCCGCCCGCATCGGCCTCCCCCGCCAGAAGGTCAACTACCACCTGCGCACGCTGGAGGCGCGGGGGCTGATCGAGCTGGCCGAGGAGCGCAAGCGGGGCGGCATCACCGAGCGGGTCCTGCGGGCCACGGCGGCCACCTACGTCGTGTCCCCCGCGGCCCTGGGGGAGACGGCCGTGGACCCTGAGCGCGCCGCCGACCGGATGTCCGCCGGCTACCTCATCGCCCTGGCCGGACGGCTGGTGCGGGAGGTGGGCGCCCTGGCCCGCCGGGCCGGCGCGAGCGGCGTCCGGCTCCCCACCCTGGCCATCGACACCGAGATCCGGTTCCGCTCAGCCGAGGACCGGGCCGCGTTCGCCGAGGACCTCACCGCCGCGGTGCTGGACCTCGCGCATCGCTACCACCACGACGACGGTCGACCCCACCGGTTGGTCGTCGCCGCCCATCCCACACCGGAGAAGACCACATGACCAGTCCGCAGGTGCCCGACGTCCCCCTCCGCCTGGAGATGACCTTCGAGGTCCCGGGGACCCCCGACCAGGTCTGGGACGCCATCGCCACCGGCGAGGGCATCTCCTCCTGGTTCATACCCACCGAGCTGGAGGGGCGCGAGGGAGGCGCCCTGGTCATCTCCATGGGCGAGGACATGACCTCGACGGGCGAGGTCACCGGCTGGGACCCGCCCCGGCGCCTGGAGTACGTGGAGCCCGAGTGGGCCAAGCTGTCCGGCCACGAGGGCGCCGAGGTGACGCCGCTGGTGAGCGAGTTCCTGGTGGAGGCCCAGTCCGGCGGGACCTGCGTGGTGCGCGTCGTGTCCAGCGCCTTCGGCACCGGCGCCGACTGGGAGCAGGAGTTCTTCGACGAGATGCGCGAGGGCTGGGAGCCGTTCTTCACCAACCTCGACCTCTACCTGCGGGACTTCGCGGGCCGGCACGCCGTCCTCCTGGAGGTGGGCCGCCAGGTGAGCATGCCTGTCGCCGCCCTGTGGGAGGCGCTCGCCGGCGACCTGGGCCTGCCCGACGAGGTGGGCAAGCCCGCCGACCTCCGCGGGCTGTCGGGCCACGTGCACCGGGTGGCGGACACCCAGGTGCTCGTGCGGCTCACCGACCCGTACCCGGGCTACGCACGGGTCTGGTGCTTCGAGGCCGCGCCCGAGACGTCGTTCGCCCAGGTCCACGCCTACCTCTTCCACCCCGAGGCCGGAAACTATGTCGAGCGCGAGCAGCCGGGATGGAAGTCTTGGCTCGACGGGTTGACGGTACCGGCGGGCTGACAAGGAGATCTCCCCCGTGACACTCGCGATCGAGACCGAGGGCCTGGTCAAGACCTTCGGCGAGACCCGGGCGGTCGACGGCATCGACCTGGGCGTGAAGGCGGGCTCCGTCTTCGGTGTGCTCGGCCCCAACGGCGCCGGCAAGACCACGACCATCCGGATGCTGGCCACGCTGCTGCAACCGACCGCGGGCTCAGCCCGGGTGCTGGGCCACGACATCGTCGGCGAGGCCGACATCGTGCGGGGGCTGGTGAGCCTGACCGGCCAGTTCGCCTCGGTGGACGAGGAGCTGACCGGCAGGGAGAACCTGATCCTGCTCGCTCGCCTGCTGGGCTTCTCCCGCGGCCCGGCCGGCGAGCGGTCGGCGGAGCTGCTCGAGGCCTTCGGGCTCACCGAGGCAGCCGATCGGCTGGTCAGCACCTACTCGGGCGGCATGCGCCGGCGGCTCGACATCGCGTCGAGCATCGTGGTCACGCCCGACCTCCTGTTCCTGGACGAGCCCACGACCGGGCTCGACCCCCGCAGCCGCAACCAGGTGTGGGACATCGTGCGGATCCTGGTGGCCGCGGGCACCACCGTGCTGCTGACCACCCAGTACCTCGACGAGGCCGACCAGCTCGCCGACCGCATCGCCATCATCGACCACGGCCGGATCATCGCCGAGGGCACCTCGGGTGAGCTCAAGGCGTCGGTGGGGACCGGCGCGTTGCACGTGCGCCTGCACGACCCCGGAGCCCGGGCCGAGGCCGAACGGGTGCTGGCCGCCACGCTCGGCGTGACCATCGAGCGTGACACCGACCCCGCGGCGCTGACCGCCCGGGGCGCCACGCCCGACCGCATCGCCGTGGGCCTGGCCGAGCTGGTCAACGCCGGCATCACGGTCGAGGAGTTCGCCCTGGGCCAGCCCAGCCTCGACGAGGTGTTCCTGTCCCTCACCGGCCATCCCGCCGAGACCGAGGACGAGACCGAGGAGGACGCGGCGTGACCGCCACCGACGTCACCACCGTCGACCAGGCGGTCGAGGCCGCCACGCTGCGGGCCGCGCTGTCGACCCGCACCCGGCCGCCGCGCCCGGGCCCGCTGAGCGCCTCGCTCACGTTCGGATGGCGGGCCATCCGCAAGATCCGCCACGTCCCGATGCAGCTGTTCGACGTGACCATGTTCCCGATCATGTTCACGCTGATCTTCACGTTCCTGTTCGGCGGGGCGCTGGCGGGCTCGCCCCGGGAGTACCTGCAGGTCCTGTTGCCCGGCATCCTCGTCATGACGGTCACGATGATCACCGTCTACACGGGGATGGCGCTCAACACCGACATCCACAAGGGCGTCTTCGACCGCTTCCGCTCGCTGCCCATCTGGCGGCCCGCGGTGCTCGCCGGGATGATGCTCGCCGACGCCGCCCGCTACACGATGGCCGCGGCCGTCGTCATCGCCCTCGGCATCGTGCTCGGGTTCCGCCCCGGCGGGGGCCCGCTCGGCGTGGTGGCGGCCGTGGCGCTGCTGATCGTGTTCTCGTCGTCGCTGTCGTGGATCTGGAGCAGCATCGGCATGAAGATGCAGACACCGGAGACGGTGATGCAGATGAGCATGACCGTGCTGTTCCCGCTCACGTTCGCCAGCAACGTCTTCGTCGACCCCGACACCATGCCGGGCTGGCTCCAGGCGTTCGTGAAGGTGAACCCCATCTCGCACGTGACCACGGCCTGCCGCGAGCTGATGCACGGCAGCATCGAGACGGGCGCCATCGGCTGGGTGCTGCTGTGGAGCGCGGGCCTGACCCTGGTCTTCGCCCCGCTGACCCTGCGGCTCTACCGGGCGGAGAGATAGTCAACCTAGTTGACTATCTCTGGGCTAGGCGCGAAGGTCGGGCATGCCCGTCATCCCCGCACCCCCCGAACACACCCACGACATCGGCACCACCCGCTTCACCTCCCTGGCCACGCCCCGCCGCGGCTCGCAGGAGACAGCGGTGTGGCGGATCGAGGTCGCTCCCGGCACCGAGCCGACGCCCCACTCGCTGACGCGCGAGGAGGTCTTCGTCGTGCTCGACGGCCGGGCGGCCGTGACCATCGACGGCGAGCCGGGCGAAGGCCGGCCGGGCGACGCCATCGTCGTCCCGCCCGGCGTGCCCTTCGTCCTCGCCAACGGCGGCGACGCCCCGCTGCGGATGCTGTGCTGCATGCCCGTCGGCGGCCAGGCCCGGCTCCCCGAGGGCGACCCGTTCACGCCACCATGGGCTGAGTGAGCACACCGCCTGTCCCCCTCGCCCGCCTGTTCGCCATGGCGCTGCGGTCGCTCGTCGACGACCTGCACCTCCACCTGCGGGAGCAGGGCTGGGACGACTCCCGCCCCGCCTACGGCTTCGCGCTGCTGGCCGCCCGCGAAGGCTCGACCAGCGTCACCGAGCTGGCGGCCCTGACCGGGATGACCAAGCAGGCCGCCTCCAAGCTGGTCGACGGCATGGAGGCGGACGGCTACGTCACCCGCACCGAGGGCGAGGGGGACCAGCGGCGGCGGCCCGTCGTGCTCACCGACCAGGGACGTCGCTTCCTCGCCACCGTCGAGGACATCTACGCACAGCTGGAGGAGGAGTGGTCGGCCGTCATCAGCCGCGACCAGGTGGAGGCGACACGGTCGGGCCTCACCGCGGTGCTCCTCGACCGCCACGGCGGCCGCCTGCCGCCCGTTCGCCCGACCTGGTGAGTGAGGGCTTACCCGCCCCGCAGCTCCCAGCGGGTCGGCTCGCCCTCCGCCTCGATCTCGGCCACGACGCCGCGGCGGCGCAGCGCCAGCAGGTGGGCCATGGCCTCGCCCACCGCGGCGCGGCGCATCCAGCCGTCGATCTCGTCCCAGGGCCGGGACCAGGTCATGCGGCGGGCGATGTCCCACGACGTGCTGTCGCCGTCGGCGATGGCGGCCACGACCTCGCGGAAGCGCTCGGCGTGGTGGCGCCGCAGCTGGTCGATCCGGCCGTGCAGGTCGTCGAACCGGTGCTCGTGGGCCGGCAGGACCTCTTGCGGCTCGTACTCGTCGAGCCGGTCCAGCGCGGCCAGGAAGTCGCCCAGCGGGTTGTCGCTCGCCTGCGGGTTGTACGACACGTTCGGCGTGATGCGGGGCAGCACGTGGTCTCCGGTGAGCAGCAGCTCGTTCCGCGGCTCCCAGAAGCACAGGTGGCCGGGGGTGTGGCCCGGGGTCCAGATGGCGGAGAGGTCCCAGCCCGGCACGTCGGGCCGCTCCCCGTCCTCCAGCAGGATGTCGGGCAGCACCGGGTCCACGAACGGCCGGACCGGCATGGCCACGGACTGCAGCGTGGCGATCTCCTCCTCCGGGGCGCCCATGCGCCGCAACATCTGGCCCATGCGCTCCAGCAGGTCGGTGGGCTCGATGTAGCGGTCCTGGATCAGCCGGGCGTCGGCCGGGTGCAGCGAGATCCAGGCCCCCGAGGCCTCCCGGATGCGCCCGGCCAGGCCGTAGTGGTCGGGATGGATGTGGGTCACCATCACGCCCTGCACGTCGCTCATCTCGTAGCCGGCGAACTTGAGGCCGGCTTGCAGGGCGGCGTAGGCGTCGTCGGTGTTCCAGCCCGCGTCGACCAGGTAGACGCCCTGGTCGGACTCGAACACGTAGACGAAGACGTAGCGCAACGAGTTGTTGGGCAGCGGCACCGGGACCGACGTCAGGCCTGGTCGCAGGCGCTCCACGGGCGGCAACGGGTCGGGGCCTGCTCCGGGGGCGTCGATCATGGCGGTCACGCTACCGTCGACGGCCGCCGCGACTTTCTTCCGGGAATTTCCGCGGACCGGTCGTTTTCGGGGGAGCCACCTCGTAGTCGGGGTGAGGAGCGGCACCGGAGCCGCTCACCAACCCCATGAGGAGAAGGAACGATGACGCAGTACCTGCTGGCCGTGATGATGGTCGACGGCGCGCTCCCCTACGCCAACGAGGAAGAGGAGCAGGCGTCGGGCAAGGAGATCGACGCGTTCAACGCCGAGCTCCAGGCCTCCGGGTCATGGGTGTTCGCCGGCGGCCTCCACCCGGCCGACACCGCCACCACCGTCGACGCCACGGGCGCCGAGGTCGTGACCACCGACGGGCCCTTCGCCGAGTCCAAGGAGCAGATCGCCGGCTTCTGGGTCGTCGAGGCACCCGACCTCGACGCCGCGCTGGCGATGGCGGCCAAGGGCTCCGCCGCCTGCCGCATGGCGGTCGAGGTCCGGCCCTTCGACGGCGCGTGAGCACCACCACCACCGACGAGATCGCCCGGGTGTTCCGCGAGGAGTCCGGCCGGGCGGTCGCCACCCTGGTCCGCTTCTTCGGCGACATCGACGTCGCCGAGGAGGCGGTCCAGGACGCGTTCACCGTGGCCGTGGGCCGCTGGCCCGAGGAGGGCCTGCCGCCCAACCCCGGCGGCTGGATCACCACCACCGCCAAGAATCGGGCCATCGACCGGCTGCGGCGGGAGGGCAAGCGGGACGACCGCCAGGCCGAGTCCGCCCGCCTGCACGAGAATGACGAGCCGCCCCAGGAGGTCGGCCCCGTGGGAGACGACCGCCTCCGCCTCATCTTCACCTGCTGCCACCCCGCCCTGGCCCGGCCCGCCCAGGTGGCGCTGACCCTGCGGCTGCTGGGCGGCCTGCAGACCCCCGAGATCGCCCGCGCCTTCCTCGTGTCCGAGGCGACCATGAACCAGCGCCTCGTGCGGGCCAAGCGCAAGATCCGGGCCGCCAACATCCCCTACCGGATCCCGGGTGACGCCGAGCTGCCCGACCGGCTCCCCCCGGTGCTGGCCGTCGTCTACCTGATCTTCAACGAGGGCTACACGGCCTCGGCCGGCGACGACCTGGTGCGCGACGACCTGTGCGCCGAGGCCATCCGCCTGGCCCGGCTGCTGGTCGAGCTCATGCCCGACGAGCCCGAGGCCCTCGGGCTGCTGGCCCTGCTGCTGCTGACCGCCTCCCGCCGCCCGGCCCGGACCACCGCCGACGGCTCGCTGGTCCGGCTGGGCGACCAGGACCGGACGCTGTGGGACCGGGCGCTGATCGCCGAGGGCCAGGACCTGGTGCGCGCCTGCCTGCGGCGCAACCGGCCGGGGCCGTATCAGATCCAGGCCGCCGTGGCCGCGGTCCACAGCGACGCGGCCCGGGCCGAGCACACTGACTGGGGCCAGATCGTCACCCTCTACGGTCAGTTGCAGGCGGTCTCGCCGACCCCGGTCGTGGCCCTGAACCGGGCGGTAGCGGTGGCCGAGATGGACGGTCCCGCGGCCGGCCTGGCCGAGGTCGAGCCCCTGCGGGCCGACCTCGACGCCTACCAGCCGTTCCACGCCACCCGGGCCGACCTGCTGGCCCGCGCCGGGCGCGCCGCCGAGGCGGCCGACGCATACCGCACCGCGCTCGCGCTCACCGACAACGCGGCCGAGCGCGAGTTCCTGGCCCGCCGGCTGGGCGAGCTGGGCCCTACCGGGAGCGCACCAGCCGGAAATGGGCCACTCGCGGGGAGCTGACGACCTCCGCGACCTCGTAGCGATCCTGGAGGTCGGCGAGGTCCTCGAACAGTCGCTCACCCCCGCCCAGCAGCCGCGGGACGATCGGCAGGTGCAGCTCGTCGATCAGGCCCGCCTGCAGGTACTGGCGGATCGTGCCGGCGCCGCCCCCGATGCGAACGTCCTGCCCGCCGGCCGCGGCCAGCGCCTGTTCGAGCGCCGACTCGATGCCGTCGGTCACGAAGTGGAACGTGGTGCCACCCTCCATCGGGATGGGGTCGTGGGCGTGGTGGGTGAGCACGAACACGTCATGGTGGTAGGGCGGGTTGTCGCCCCACCACCCCTTCCACTCCTCGTCACCCCAGGGCCCGCGGACGGGGCCGAACATGTTGCGGCCCATGACGTGGGCGCCGATCCCCTCGTCGCCCGCGACCATGAACCCGTTGTCGACGCCCTCGTCGCCGCCCGGCTCGCCGACCATGGCGTGCCATCCGCGGGTGGCGAACATCCACTGGTGCAGGTCTTCGCCGCCCACGCCGAGCGGCTCCTCCCGGCTCTGGTCGGGCCCTGCCGAGTAGCCGTCGAGCGACGTCGTGAAGTTGTGGACTCTGACCTTGGGCATGCGCCCGAGGTTAGGCAGCCTTCTCCAGGATGTGGACGCCGCAGGCCGAGCCCAGGCCGATGACGTGGGCCAGGCCCACCCGGGCACCCTCGATCTGGCGGTCGCCGGCCTCGCCCCGGAGGTGGTGGCAGACCTCCCAGATGTTGGCGATGCCGGTGGCGGCGATGGGGTGGCCCTTGGACTGCAGGCCGCCCGACACGTTCACCGGCAGGCTCCCGTCCCGCCACGGCGCGCCGCTGTTGAAGAAGTCGACCGCGCCGCCCGGCTCGCACAGCCCGAGGTTGTCGTAGTGGACCAGCTCGGCCGTGGCGAAGCAGTCGTGCAGCTCGACCAGGTCGAGGTCCTCGGGGCCGAC
>JBKPRS010000465.1:0-4938 GCA_046734695.1 Actinomycetota bacterium
GGCGTTCGGCACAGGCGCATCCTGTTGAGGGCCTACGGCCAGGTCGGCGCGGTGGCGCACGTGGTGGTGGCGTCATACCGGGGTGGCGACGACCAGCGCGCCCGGGAGGCGTGCCTCGGGGCGATCGTGGCGAGATCGCGGCGCTGTGGTGCGGGCGTGCTCGTCCTCGACACCCGAGGCCCCTATCGGGATGCGCTCGACCGGCGGTTCATCGCATCGACCCTTCGGGCGACTGCGGGGCCGTCGGTGCAGTACACCCACCGGGACAGCCGGAGCGAGCCGTTGCTCAGCCTGCCCGACGCCATCGGGTGGGCCGTGGGGGCGGGCGGGATGTGGCGCCGGCTGGTCGAGCCGATCGTGGCCGAGGTGATCCAGGTCGGTCCCTGACGCGCAGAACCCGGTGGCTCCTCGTGCGGGGGAGAACACCGGGTCCACTTCCGAGCGCTACTGCACTCGGCCAGACATTCACTTTAGCGCATGATCCACGGGCCCGGGTCGGCCCCGGCCCGTTACTCAAGGGCCACCTGTTCCTCACCCGGGCGGAGTGATGCGGCGGGGGCGGGTGGTGGTCATGGTCTGGGGGTGGGAGAGGTCGTCGAGGCCGTCGATGCGGCCGGAAGCGTCGAGGTGCACGAGAGTCCGCCGGTGGTGGCCGAGCGGTCGCCTGCGGACGTCGTGCGGGTCGGGGTGGCCGCCGCCAGCTTGGTCGTGGTGGTCGTGTTGCAGTGGATCGGCGGGCACTTCCTCACCGACAACACCCACGACCTGCTGCGGGGGCTCGACACGTTGCCCTCGTGGTTCGTGACGCTCATCGTCGCCGTCACCTGGCTGGCCGGGCTCATCGCATTCGTCGGTGGCGCGGTGGTGGCGGTGGCGCACAAGCGCTGGCGGGCGCTCGGGTCGGCCGCCCTGGGAGGGGTGCTCGGCCTGGTCATCGCCTCGCTGGTGGGGCTGGGCAACCCTCCCAGCGCGCCGCCTGTGACCCAGAAGCCCGAGGCGCTCGACTGGTTCGTCGACCACCCGACCGCCACCCAGCTGACCGTGGCCATCCTGGCCGGCGTCGTCACCGCAGCGGCGCCGTGGGTCGGGCGGACCTGGCGGCGCTGGGCCTGGGTCGTCGTGCTGGGTGTGGTGTTCGGCCGGATGATGGTCACGCCCGTCGACCTGGCCTCGCTGCGGGCCCTGCTGGCCGGCTGGCTGGGTGGGGCGCTGGCCGTGGTCGTCCTCGGGACCCCGCCCCGCCGCGCCAGCGGGATGTCGATCGCGGGCGGGCTGGCCGCGGTCGGGGTGCCGGTGAAGCGCATCGACCAGGCCAGCCTGGATGCACGCGGCTCCACGCCCTACTTCGCCGACGCCCGTGACGGCCGCCGCCTGTTCGTGAAGGCGCTGGGGCGGGACGAGCGCAGCGCCGACCTGCTGTTCCGCTTCTACCGCTGGCTCGTGCCCCGCGACCTGGGCGACGAGAAGGGCTACCGGTCCCTGCGCCGGGCCGTCGAGCACGAGGCGCTGGTGGCACTGGCCGCCCGCGACCTCGGCGTGCGCACGCCCCGGTTCGTGTCGCTGGCCACCGCCGATCCGAACTCGTTCGTGCTGGTGTACGAGGGCATCGACGGCAAGTCCCTCGACCGTGTCGAGGCGGACCAGGTCGACGACGAGCTGCTCCGGGCCATCTGGGACCAGGTCCGCACGCTGCGGGAGCGCCGGCTGGCCCACCGGGACCTGCGCCTGGCCAACGTGTTCGTGGCGGCCGACGGCGCCGTGTGGATGATCGACTTCGGCTTCAGCGAGCTGGCGGCCAGCGACACGCTGCTGGCCAACGACGTGGCCGAGCTGCTGGCGGCGACCTCGCTGACCGTGGGCGTCGATCGGGCCGTGGCGGCCGCCGAGGCCGTGATCGGGCCCGAGGCCACCGCCAGCGCCCTGCCCCGGCTCCAGCCGTGGGCGCTGAGCGGCGCCACTCGCACCGCGCTCAAGGAGCGGTCCGGCCACCTGGACGAGCTGCGGACGCGGGTGCAGTCGCCGGTTCCGGCCTGACCGGGGGCTACCCTCCGGCCGTGAGCACGCAGGGAACCGCCCCGGCTACCTCCGGTGCCCCGGGGCCGGGGCCGCGTCCCGCCGAGAGCTTCGGTTACTTCGGTCGCATCGGCGCCCAGCTCTCCACCGTCGTCACCATCGCCAGCGGCGTCGCCTACGTGATGGGGGTCCTGGTCACCGACTCCTACTGGCGCCGGCTGGGAACCAGCCCGGCGGCGGTCGGGATGCAGACGGCCGACCGCATCGCCATCTCCGGCGTCATCGTGATCGGGGCGGCGGCGACCGCCTTCGTGGCCGTGAGCATCCTGGACCGGCGCGCCTCGGGCGGCCCCCCGGCCCGCTTCCGCTGGCTGCTGTCGCCGTGGGCCAGTGTGGGGGCGCTGGCGATCGTGGCCGTGCTGCTGTCCGGAGGCTGGCGCCTGGTCACGTTCTGGACGATCGGCACCATGGTCGCCACCGCCCTGGTCGGCCTGCTGGCGGGCCGCTTCCCCGGCTACGAGGGCCGGACGAACCTGGTGTTCGTCGCCGCCGTGTCCCTGCTGACCTCGTCGGTGGCGGCCGAGCTGGACCTGCGCATCGCCGGCCTCACGCTGGCCGAGACGACGAACGCCCACGACATCGAGCGGCCCATGCTCACCCGCCTCGGCCCGTCGATCCGGGGCGCCGTGGCGGTGGCGGAGAACCCGGACAGCCCGCTCGCCGAGCGGCTCGACGGCCGCTGTGTCTGGATCCTGGGGGACAGCGCGGACGACGACGTGGTCCGGGACCCGGCCATCGGCGTGACCTTCACGCTGCCCGCCGGCGACCTCTCCTTCGAGCAGCTCAAGGACCGCACCCGCTGCCCTGCCTAGGCCAAGGGCTCACCAAGCTGGGCGCAAGCCGGAGCCAAGCGGCCGGTGGTCGGCTGCGCAGCATGATCACTACGCACCTCTTCGCCTTCTTCACCGCCGCCCCCAGCGAACTCGTGTGGGCCGCCCTCACCGACGCCGACCAGACCGGGCAATACCTGCAGGGCGTCACGCTCCGCTCGGATTGGCGCCCGGGCTCTCCCGTGACCTTCGTGTACGGGGACATCGAGGCGGCTCGGGGCGATGTCGTGGCGGCCGAGCCGAACAGCCGCCTGTCGCTGGCCATCGAGGGTGGCCACGGTCCCGCCACCATCGTGACCTGGGAGCTGCGGGCCGCCGCGGGCGGGACCGTCGTGCGCCTCTACGTGGACGAGCCCGGCGACGAGGACGCCGGCGAGCGCCAAGAGGTCGAGGACACGTGGCTGGCCTCGCTGGCCGACCTCCAGGGGATCCTGGCAGCGGGGGTTCCGACCTGACACCCTCTGGCCGTGCCCTATGCCGCCCACAAGGTCGTGCTCGAAAGCGTCAGTGATGCCTCCGGCCTGGCCGGCTTGATCAGCGACGGGACGATCCCGGCCGACGGGGTCGTCGCCGTCGTCGGCAAGACCGAGGGCAACGGTGGGGTCAACGACTTCACCCGCATCCTGGCCGACCAGGCGTTCCGGGCCACGCTGATCGAGCACGGCACCCGCAGCCCGGCCGAGGTGGGCGAGATCCCGATGGTGTGGTCGGGCGGGACGGACGGGGTGCTCACGCCCCACGCCACCGTGTTCGCCCGGGTCGACGGGCCGCCCGCCGAAGCGGTCGCCGAGCCCCGCCTCACCGTGGGCGTGGCCATGAGCGACGTGATCCTGCCCGAGCACATCGGCCGGCCCGAGATGGTGGCGACGGTGGCCGAGGGCGTGCGTCGGGCCATGGCCGACGCCGGCATCGACGACCCGGCCGAGGTCCACTACGTCCAGACCAAGACGCCGCTGCTCACCATGGCCACCATCGAGCAGGCCCGGGCCCGGGGCCGGGACACGGTCACCGACGAGCCGCTGGAGTCCATGAACCTGTCCAACGGCACCACCGCGCTGGGCATCGCCGTGGCCCTGGGCGAGATCGCCACCCCGAGCGCCGAGCAGATCGGCCACGACCTGTCGCTCTACTCCAGCGTGGCGTCGTGCTCGTCGGGCGTGGAGCTGGACCGGGCCCAGATCGTGGTCGTGGGCAACGCCCCGGGCATCGGCGGCCGCTACCGCATCGGCCACGCCGTCATGCGGGACGCGCTCGACGCCGACGGCGTGTACGCGGCCATCCGCTCCGCCGGGCTCGACCTGCCGGAGCGCCCCGTCGCCGCCGACCTGGGCGACCGGCTCGTCAACGTGTTCCTCAAGTGCGAGGCCGACCCCACCGCCCGCCTGCGGGGGCGCCGCCAGGTGGCGCTGGATGACTCCGACGTCCACCACCACCGCCACATCAAGGGCGCCGTCGGCGGGGTGGTGGCGGCCGCGGTCGGGGACCCCGCGGTGTTCGTGTCGGTGGCCGCCCTCCACCAGGGACCGTCCGGCGGCGGTCCGGTAGCGGCGGTGGTGGACGTCGGGCCCGCCTAACATCCCGCTCTTGGAACACGGGACGGCGACCCCGACCGCAGCCAGCGTGCTGGTGCACGACCTCCTGGCCGGACCGGTGCGGCGCGCCACCGTGGTCGCGGCCGGCCCGGCGGCGACGTACCTGGCCGTGGGCGACGACCTCGTCGCCCTGGTGGCCCGGCATGGCGTCCGCCTGCCGTGCGCCGCGGTGCTGGCCGGCGACGATCCGCCGCCCACCGGAGACGACCTGGCGCTCGGGGAGGGCAGCGTCTGGGACGGCGACCGCCCGGTGGCCACCGTGCGCCGCTGGTTCGACCCGCGGGTGCGCCTGACGGAGGTCGACCCCGAGGCCACCAGGCGGCTGGCGGCCCGGGTCCACGCCCGGCCTGCGCCCGACCCGGCCGTCCCCACCGCCGCCGTCGCGGCTCTCGCTGCGAATCCGGACGCGGTCGTGGACGACCTGCTCGGGCGGGGCGGGGGCC
>JBKPRS010000466.1:0-2910 GCA_046734695.1 Actinomycetota bacterium
CACCGGCTGCGCGTTTCGGGCACGGAGGAGGACGTCGACCCCGAGGGCGACACGCTGGCCGACGACCCGGCGCTCGCCGCCCTGGCCGGCGCCCTCGACCGCCACGACGTCTACACCGCGATGCTCGCCGCGGGCGGCTCGCTGGGCCTCGAGGACGTCACCGATGTGATCCGGGGCGAGCAACCGGCGCCCGGCCCCCGCTGCGAGGGACTGACAGGTGCAGCGGTCGGCGTGGCCGACGACGGCGACCCGCTGATCGTGCTGGCGCTGACCCAGGCGAGTGGCGGCCTGGCCGGCGCCAACGCCTCGGTGGTGGAGGACGTCCTGCGCAACGGCGACGACGTGATGACCGAGCGGCCGTGGAGCGACATCGTGACGGTCGAGTCGGTCGATGTGGAGGACGGCGTGGTGGTCGCGACCCTCCGCCCGGCCGACATGCTCCTGGGTGGCTGGCGGAGCCTCCTCAACACCCGCGCCTTCCCGCCTTGCTGAGACGCCCGGCGCGTTCACGTATCAGGAGGGGCGGCCCTGTTCTCCGGGAGGTGGCTGGACAGCCACGGCGGAGGAGAGGCCCATGGCCACGGTCACCACAGAGCACCCCGGCGCGGCGCGGCCACCGGCCGGCCCCGAACACGGGCCCGGCTGGCGGAAGCGCTGGCCGTTCGCGCTGGGAGCGGTCGCGATCCTGCTCGTCATCGCGCTGCTGTGGCTGGTCCTCGGCCACGACTCCGGCGGCGACACCGGCGGTGACACCCGGGGCGGGATCGTCGTGCCCGCGGTCGTGGGTCTGCCCGCGGCCGAGGCTCAGAGGGAGCTGGAGGCGAAGGGCCTGAAGGTCGAGACCGAGCGGGAGCCGCAGAGCCGCGTGGGCACGCACGGCATGGTGATCAGCCAGAAGCCGGGCGCCCTGACCTACGCCTCGGCCGGCGACAAGGTCACGCTGGTGATCGGGCACGAGGACATCGTCGTACCCGATCTGGCGAACACCCCGGTGCCGAGCGCGGTCGATGCCGTGAAGGCTCGCAATCTCGTGGCGACCATCGCGCCCACGGCGGCGGACTCCGCCTACGCGCTCGGCCTCGTCGCCTCCCTGTCCCCCGCGGCCGGCACGGTCCTGGCCCCGGGAGCGGAGGTCACGATCGTCCCGGCCTCCGGTTACACGACCGTGCCCGATCTCGGGCGCATGTGCCTGGCCGACGCCCGCAACGCCCTCCAGGTGGCGGGGCTGCAGCTCGGCACCGTGATCGAGACGATCGACGACGACACGGTCTACACGTACGACCCGGCGGCGTGGACGAACGCCGCACACACGAGCGTCGAGGCGTCAGGGTTCGGCCGGGTCCCCGTGGCGGCACCGGTGCTGGTCTACGTCACGCCCAACGGCGGGTGTTGAACGACTGACGGAGGAGCAACGATGAGTGACAAGCGGACGGCACAGATCACGGTGCGGAACGACTTCAACGGACCGGCGACGGTGACGTTGACCCACCGGTACGGCGACGACGGTCCCGAGGCCAAGACCTGGGACGGCCTCGGCTCCGGCCAGGCGGGGCCGGCCCTGACCGTGCACTACGAGACCGGGATGTTCACCAGCTTCGACCACTGGGACGTGCGGGTCGACGTGCTCGACGGCCGGGAGAAGGGGACCTACCAGTGCCTCGACAAGGAGTGCTACCTCACGGAGGAGGACCAGGGCACCACCCACACGTTCAGCGTCTCGCCCGACGGCGAGTTCAAGATCAACCTCATCTCGTCGGGCTGCACCGGCGACCTCGACAAGGTCGCCTGACCGCTACAGGGGCGTGACGTAGGCGCCGGAGATGCCGCCGTCGACCAGGAAGGTCGAGGCGGTGACGAAGGAGGCGTCGTCGCTGGCCAGGAAGGCCACGGCGCCGGCGATCTCCTCGGGCTCGGCGAAGCGGCCCATCGGGATGTGGACCAGGCGGCGGGCGGCGCGCTCGGGGTCCTTGGCGAACAGCTCGGTGAGCAGTTGGGTGTTGACCGGGCCGGGGCACAGGGCGTTGACCCGGATGTTCTCCCGGGCGAACTGGACGCCGAGCTCGCGGGTCATGGCCAGGACGCCGCCCTTGGAGGCGGTGTAGGAGACCTGGGAGGTGGCCGCGCCCATCACCGCCACGAACGACGCGGTGTTGATGATCGAGCCCTTGCCCGCCCGCTGCATGTGGGGGATGGCGTGCTTGCAGCACAGGAAAACCGAGGTGAGGTTGACCTCCTGGACCCTGCGCCAGACGTCGAGGTCGGTGTCCAGCAGCGAGTCGTCCTCGGGCGGCGAGATGCCGGCATTGTTGAACGCCACGTCCAGGCGGCCGTAGGTCTCGACGGCGGCGTCGAACAGGGCGTCGACCTGGTCCTCGACCGCCACGTCGACCGGGACGAACAGGCCGTCGACCTCCTTGGCCGCGGCCGCGCCCGCGGCCTCGTCGATGTCGCCCACCACGACCCGGGCGCCCTCGGCGGCCAGCCGGCGGGTCGACGCCAGGCCGATCCCGCTGCCGCCGCCGGTCACGACCACGACCCGATCCTGCAGGCGACTCACATCTCGCTCCTGTCCGTGGCGATGAACACGTTCTTGACCTCGGTGAAGGCCTCCAGGGCGTCGGGCCCCAGCTCGCGGCCCAGGCCCGAGCGCTTGAAGCCGCCGAACGGCGTCCAGTAGCGCACCGAGGAGTGAGAGTTGACCGAGAGGGTGCCGCTCTCGACGCCCCGGGCGACCCGCAGGCCCCGGCCCAGGTTCTCGGTCCAGATCGACCCGGACAGCCCGTAGGGCGTGTCGTTGGCCAGCCGGATCGCGTCGTCCTCGTCCGAGAACGGGACCACCGCCACCACCGGGCCGAACACCTCCTCGCGGAACACCGCATCGGCCGGTCCGACCGGGGCCAGCACGGTGGG
>JBKPRS010000467.1:0-6207 GCA_046734695.1 Actinomycetota bacterium
TATGCCTGTCACGGTGACTCCGCAGGCGGTTCTCGGGCAACTATGCCGCCGCGGAGAACCCCACGCGGGCGTCACGCTGGCCACTATCGACTGGGACGGGCCTGTGCTGCTATCTGGTTGCGGGACTGACGCACTCTGCCCGAGCGAGTTCGGCCTGTGGGAGCCCATGCGCGACCTGTCGCGGTTCCCGGACAACTTCCCCGTCGAGACTGCGCTGGGAGTGGATTCCACCGCTCCCGCAGTTTCGGGGCGCTCTTCTTGCCGTCATCGCCGGCCGCAGTCAGCCCACGGGGGTGGTGACGATCGCGGCTCGCTCAGCGGCGACAGGGAGCCAGTGCAGTTCTCGCGGGCGGATGCCCGCGAGAACTGCACTGGCGCGGTGGGGGTCATCGGCGCAATCGCAGCTCCGCTGACGGCAGCGCTCGACGGTCCGCGGCCCTGAAGCGTCGGGCTATTGGTCCGTCAGTCACGCTGGGTGTCACGACGCCAGGCTCGCGCCGCCAGCCGTGCGAACACCACCGTCCAGACGATCAGCACCGCCCAGGCCTTGGCCGGCCACGGCCCGCCGTTGACAGCGATGTGGCCCGCCTGCACCAGCCAGTACGAAGGTAGGAGCTCGGTCAGCCGCAGCAGGAACCCGCCGCTGGCGACCGGGCCGTAGGCGCCGCCCAGGAGGGCCAGCAGCGACGTCACGCCGCCGATGGCCGGACCGATCGAGTCGGCGCTGATGACGTGGCCCATCCAGATGCCGAGGATGGCAAACGGGATGAGCCCGACCAGGATCATGACGGTCATCGAGATCCAGCGGTCGGCGGGCAGCCGGACACCGACCGCCGCCCCGGCCGTGTAGAGGCCGGCGATGCTCACGAGGGCGACGCTGTAGCCGGTGGCGACCTTGGCCCGCAGGTAGGACCGGGCGGTCAGCGGCGTCACCCGCAGCTGGCGGTTCCAGCCGAGCTGGCGCTCGGCGGCGATCCGGGCGCCTGCGCCGATGACGGCGCCCATCGTGCCCCAGGCCACCATCCCGCTCATGTAGTACACGGGGAACGGGATGCCGCCCAGCTGCTCGTGACGGTTGGGGGTGGCGACCAGCAGGTACAGCAAGAGGGGGAACGCCAGCGTGATGGCGAAGAAGCGGATGTTCCGGGCGGCCCGGAGCAGCTCGAAGCGGGTGTAGGTGGTCGTGGTGCTCACTGGTCCTCCGGGGACGCGTGGGACGCGTCGGTCGGGGCGGTGTCGCTCGCGTCGTCGGTGGTCAGCTCCAGGAACGCCTCCTCCAGACCGGCGCCCCGGATCTCGATCGAGTGCATGGCGGGGTACTTCGGCAGCAGGGCCCGCAGCGCGGCGTCCGAGTCGGCGCAGGTGAGTGCCACGACGTCGCCCCGGACGGACACGCCGGTCACCCCGGGCGTGGCGGCGAGGGCGTCGGTGTCGGCGTCGGGCAGGGTCGCCTCGATCGTGCGGCTCCCGACCATCGCCTTGATCTCGGTGGTGGGCCCGTCGGCCACGATCCGCCCCCGGGCCATGAGGACAATCCGGTCGGCGTAGAGGTCGGCCTCCTCCAGGTAGTGCGTGGCGAACACGACGGTCTTCGACCGCCTGCCGATGGCCCGCATGGACGCCCAGAACCCCTGGCGGGTCTTAACGTCCATCGCCACGGTCGGCTCGTCGAGCACGAGCACGTCGGGATCCGACACCAGAGCCATGGCGAAGCGGACCCGCTGGGTCTGCCCGCCGGACAGCTTGTGCGTGCGCTGGCCGGCGAACTCCCGGATGCCGGTCAGGTCGATCAGCTCGTCCAGCGGCATCGGGGCGGGGTACAGCGAGCCGATCATCGTGAGCAGCTCGCGCACACTCAGGTCCCGGATCAGCCCGCCGGTCTGGAGCATGGCGCCCACGGTCCCGAGGCGGATCGCCTCGTCCGGGATGCGGCCGAGCAGCGACACGCGCCCGCGGTCGGGGCGGAGGAGCCCCAGGAGCATGTCGAGCGTGGTGGACTTGCCCGCCCCGTTGGGCCCGAGCAGCGCGACGACCTCGCCGGGGGCGATGGTCAGATCGACACCGCGCACGGCCTCGATCGAGCCGAAGGACTTCACCAGCCCGTCGAGCTCGATCATCACGTCGGTAGCCATTGCTTGCATACCCCCAGGATGCGGCTGGCTCCTGAACGTTGCGCTTTCGTTTCCTGAGCAGATGCTGGATCAGCAGAGACGTCGCCCTCGTCATCGTCGTTGCCTCTCAGTGAGGGCAAATGCACGGCAACTACGCACTCGTCGGAAACCGCGGCCGAACGACGTCGACCTCGGTCGATGATCGTGTCCCGACGCAGGTCACGCCTGCCGACTCTGTGTCCACTCGCGCCACCCAGGGCGGCCACTCCCAGGTTGTGGCCCTGAAGGTCGGGGGGTTCGAGTCCCCTCGGTCACCCCAGGAGAGCCCCGTTCAGTCGTGCTGGTGGGTCGCTGGACCCTCACCACGCATCTACGCGCATCAACCACAGCTAGGTCGTCCGAGCTCTCGCCACGGTCGCGGCGGGCAGGTTGCTCATCGGCCCACTTATGGCGGTCTCGCCGAACAGGGTGCCCGTAGACGCCGCGGGGCCTGGCGGCGACGCCCGCGGGCCGATGGGGTCCACCCAGCGCCAGGCGACCGGCAACGGGCGACGAGGCGGCGGGCGTTCATCGCCCAACTCTTTGAGACCAAGTCCTCGGCCGAGCCCGGATGCCGGCACCTGCGGCGAGCATCGGGATGCCCAAGAAGTTGCGGACGCTCGGCCTGCCGTTCCAGCCACCGGGCGGCGTGTGCGTCGAGAGCGCCAGCGGCGCCGCGATGTCGACGGTGGTGTAGACGAGAGTGACGAGCGACGCTGCGAGCAACGACGGTGTGCGATAGCGCTTCACGGTCCCGCACAGATTGCCCGGAGTGGAAGTGAGTGGGAAGTGCGGGTCGTGGTGGTCAAGCGTCACCGGGCAGTGCTGCGCGGGCCGTCTTGCGGTCAACTGCCGTGACTGCGTCGACCGGACCCGTGCCCACCTACGGCCCACCTACGCCGTCGTCGGTGCTGTCGATCGAGCGACGCCGAGCACGACCCCGAACCTGCTGACAGGCAGGCCATCGCCGGCCGTAGCTCGCGGCGCACGACTGTCACCAGTGAAGCGGCTACGCGGCGCAATACCTCTGGGCAACGCTGGACCAGCCCGACCACCGTCGACCAAGGGCCGCTCCGTCCGACGACCTCCGACTGCGACAGCACGA
This sequence comes from Actinomycetota bacterium, assembly GCA_046734695.1. Lineage (GTDB taxonomy): Bacteria > Actinomycetota > Acidimicrobiia > Acidimicrobiales > VFJN01 > ZC4RG19. The sequence goes on from JBKPRS010000467.1 coordinate 3,256, forward strand.
CAGACACCCCCGAGCACTGACCACCAACCCACCTCCTCTCCCCGACCCTTTGACTGCTCACGGTGGCATCCCGCGTCTCCACCGCGGCACAGACGCGGCAACGATCGGGACCTACGCCCTCGCCGGCGGCCGTCGCCCGCGTCGGGCGGTCCCGCCACAACCCCGTCCGTTCACAGGCCAGACGTGGATGGGTCCTGCGTTCGGCCGGGCCCATCTTGTGGGATGAGAATTGGTGTTTGAACCCGCTGCGGATGCCCCGAGACCAGGACGGAAGCGAGCTGACGAATCCACGCCGACGCTTGGCCGTCAGCCAACCGCCAAACACCCAGCGGCGGGTACCAGCCCCGCTCAACCGGCCCCGGTCGGTGGCGTAGAGTCTGGTGCTGTGAGCAACTGGGACAACGGCTCGACAACGCCCGCAGGTAGTCCGATCATCGACACCAGCGCGGCCCACCAGGGTCGGGTCTACGACTACCTCGCCGGCGGCACCGCGCACTTCGAGGTGGACCGTGAAGCCGCCCGAATGCAGGCTGCCGCCTACGGCGGCGAGGAGCGGTCCCGTCGGGACATCCGCGCCAACAGGGACTTCATCGGCCGCGCCATCCGCTACCTCGCCGGCGAAGCCGGGATCCGCCAGTTCCTGGACATCGGCACCGGTATCCCCAAAGAAGACGACCTCCACGGCGTCGCCCAGCAGACCGCCTCCGACGCCCGCATGGTGTTCGTCGACAATGACGACGTCGTTCTGGCGCACGCCCACCAGCTGATGAAATCCACTCCCGAAGGCATCGCCCGCTTCGTCAAGGGCGACTTCTACGACCCTCCTGCGGTCCTCAAAGAGGCCACCCAAACCATTGACCTGACCAGGCCGGTCGCCCTCATGCTGGTCGCAGTGCTGCACCTGCACGCCGACGAGTTGCACCCCTACGAGACCCTCCGCACCTACCTCGACGGGATGGCCTCCGGTAGCTACCTGGTGATGACCCACCTCTCCATCGACATCGACCCCGACGCCACCCGCGGCCTACAGCGCGCCGCCGAAGGCGCCAACGTCGACTACGGCTTCACCCTGCGCTCCAAGGCAGAGTTCACTCGCTTCTTCGAGGGGCTCGAACTCGTCGAACCCGGCGTCGTCCCCGTCACCTCCTGGCGCACCGAGGTCGACTTCGTCGCACCGTTCTGGTCCGCCGTCGGCCGCAAACCCTGATCTCGCGACCAAAGGCTCCATCGGACACCCCCGCTGTCGCGGACATTGACGATGACGAGCGGGTCGCGTGAGAGTCTGAAGCTCTCGAGCGCCAAGCCCGTACGCGGTCATGGGCCGGCAAGCCCACCACTCCAACGCATCACAGCGCCAACTCAACCAGCCAGGTTCCCCGTCGCCGTCCCATGAGCTGGCGCAGGGAGCTGAGGGCAGCACACGGCTCCCCGGGCAACACGGGGGCAATTACGTCCTCACGATCGGGCGCGAGCCAGCACGGTCGAACCCGGTCAAGAGACCCAAGCCCGCCCTGGCCGGCGCAGGTGTTCGGCAGCCAGCATCGACGGATCGGAGTTGCCATGCCCAGGTTGGGGCCCTGAAGGTCGGGGGTTCGAGTCCCCTCGGTCACCCCAGCTGAGCTGGGTGTTTGCCGAAACGGACAGCACCTGGAGCCGCAGGCCGGGCAACTATCGGCAACTACTCCGCGCATCGGCGGCGGGTCTTCGCCAGCATCCGGTCCGCCCGGTCAAACGATCGCCCGCCTCGGCGCAGTCTTTCCGCCGGCCTCGCGCGTGCAGCAGGATCCCGAGGCTCTGCATGGCGTCGGTGCTCCCTATAACCGACTCAAGGGCTCCGCGCCCAGGCTGGCAGCCGGATACGGTGGCATCGGCGACTTGGAGGTCCCGATGACCGGCACTGAGCATGACCACCTACGGCCCGTTGAGCGCCGGGTTCTGCGGTGGGCCGAGGTCGGCCTCGACGACGCGGAGATCGCCCGCAGGTTCGGGCGGAGCGAGCGGTGGGTCGCTCAAGTGCGGTTCCTGGCCGACCTCAACCGGTCCGCCCCGCTGGACCGGCGCGACATGTCGGCTCGATCGGACACGCCGGACCGACCCGCCGACCGGCTGCGGCCTCTCGAACGCCGGCTGCTTCGGTGGCGGCGTGCGGGGGTGCGGCACGAGGATCTCAGTGGCCGCTTTCGCCGCAGCCCCGAGTTCCTCGCGCGGGTCGAGGACTACGCCAAGTACAAGCTGGCGATGAACTGATCTACGCGGCCCGAAGCAGGTCGCTCGAGCTCGACCGTCGCGCCGTCGTCCAGTTCGACGACCACCCGGCCGGACAGGACGTACTCGAAGTCGATCGTGACGGTGGTGTGCATGCCGGGATTGTCCGGCTCGTTGTGATCGAACAACCCCGGCAGCGCCGCCTCGAGGTCGGCGAGCGCGGCTCGCACATCGATCCCCTCGGCCGGCGGCGTCGACGCGGGGGCACGGTGAAGGTCCCGACGCGGTACCCGCCGCCCGCCGGCGGGAAGAACATGTGTGACGGTGGCGCGATCCCGTCCTGTGGTGCAACCCGGCTGGTGGGAGGTCACAACTGCCGATCGAGGAACGCTACGAGGGCGGCTGTGTCGAGGTGGTGCATGACCGACCGTACGACCTGTCGGTCATGAAGGTCGTAGATGCTCACCACCGGTAGATCCAACCGTGTGCCGTCGCGGCCGTGTGCCCGTTGGCGCCAGCACACGAAGACGCGTTCCCCGGCATCGGCGAACTCGGCGTCCATCCGTCGATCGTCGTCGTCCTGGAGGTGATTCCACGTCTCGACGTAGCCCATGCCGTGCTCGAGGATCCCGGCGTGGCCCCTGTAGTCGCCCCCGTACGGCAGCGAGGCCGCCTCTCGTATGACCACCTCGGGCGAGTAGATCTCGTACATCGGCTCGATGTCGCGCGCTTCAACGGCGTGGAACA
>JBKPRS010000468.1:0-29038 GCA_046734695.1 Actinomycetota bacterium
CACGTGCGTTACGCCCGGGACCGAGACGACGCCGCCTTGGCCAAGCTGGTCGAGCGCTACCGGCCCCACGCCGAGGCCCAGGCCCGCCGCCACTACCGCCGCGGCGAGCCCATCGACGACCTCACCCAGGTCGCGTACGAGGCGCTGATGCAGGCCTTGCGGCGCTTTGATCCTGAGCGGAGCAAGCCCTTCCTGGCCTTTGCCAAGCCCACGATCGTCGGCTCGCTGCGCCGCCACTTCCGCGACACGGGCTGGTCGATCCGGGTGCCCCGCAAGGTGCACGAGCTGGCCAGTCCGGTGCGGGACGCGCAGGAGCTGCTGACCCACGACCTCGGCCGGTCCCCGTCCCCCGGCGAGATCGCCGACTTCATCGGCGTCGACGAGCACGACGTGCTCGACGCCATGCAGGCCGAGGAGGCCCGGATCACCACGTCGCTCGATGCCCCCGATCCCGCCAGCGGGCTCCAGGCCGAACAGGTGATCGGCCGGACCGACCGGGGCTTCGTCGGCATCGAGAACCGCACCGCGCTGCTCCAGAGCCTGGAACGGCTCTCGCATGAGGACCGGACGCTGCTGCAGATGTACTTCGTCGAGGAGCGCACCCAGTCCCAGATCGCCGACGTGCTGGACTGCAGCCAGATGCAGGTGTCGCGCCTGCTGCGCAAGTCCGTGCGCCAGCTGCGGCGCCACATGCTGGAGGCGTGACCTGGGCGCCATCGTGGGCCGCAGCCGCCGCGCCGCCGAGCTGCGGGCTGTGGCCGCGGAGGCCGCGGGATGCACCCGCTGCGACCTGTACCGCGACGCCACGCAGACCGTGTTCGGCGAGGGCCCCGCCCCGGCGCCGCTGATGCTGGTGGGCGAGCAGCCCGGAGACCACGAGGACCGGGCGGGCGAGCCGTTCGTCGGACCGGCGGGGCGGATCCTGGACGAGGCCCTGGCCGCGGCCGGCATCGACCGGGCGCGCACGTACGTCACCAACGCGGTGAAGCACTTCAAGTGGGAGGGCCGGGGCAAGCGCCGGATCCACCAGCGTCCCAACGCCACCGAGGTCACGGCATGCAAGGCGTGGCTCGACGTGGAGCTGGCCCGGGTGGACCCCGACGTCGTGGTCGCCCTGGGCGCGGTGGCGGTGAGGTCCTTGTTCGGCAGGCCGCTGGCGGTGGGTGGGCTGCGGGGGCAGGTCCACGAGCTGGACGGGCGGCTGGTCGTCGTGACCGTGCACCCCGCGTCGATCGTGCGGATCCGTGACGCCGAGGAGCGCCGCGCGAGCCTGGACGGCCTCGCCGCGGACCTGAAAACCGCAGCAGGCGCAGCACGTTCCCGTTAGTCCTGCGTCCCGGGGGGTAGCCGAGGGGCGTCAGTCGATCTCACCATGGGGAGCGAGACGCTATGGGCTGGATCACCCGCAAGGACCGCACGACGTACTCCTGGAACGATGTTCCGACGGAATATGTGCCGAGCGACCGCGAGATGAAGTCCACGCTGGTGCACAGGCTCAATGAGAACCCTTATACCGAAGACGCCGAGATCAAGGTGGACGTGGACAACCGCGTGATCGTGCTGGAGGGCAGGGTGGAGACGCCCACCGCCAAGCGGGTGGCCGGCGACGACGCCTGGGACGTTCCCGGCGCCATCGACGTCAGCAACCAGCTCGTGGTGGCGCGCTAGCGCCGACTGGGCGCAGCCAGCATCAGAGCCAGGGCCGGCCGAGGTCGTGGAGCGACTCCACGACCAGGCTGACCAGGACCCAGCCCGTGCCGACCAGGAGCGCCAGCGCGGCCGCTACCTGGCAGGCGCGGCGGGCCGCGCGGATGTAGCGCGGCGGCTGTAGGGGGGCGACCAAGGCCGCAAAGGCGGCATCCCAGTCGATCGTCGGATCATCACGTTCCACGGGTGCCCTCCCCCACGCCCGGTGCTGTGTCGTACGTCACAGTACTTGTCCGCCCTGCACGCCGCAGGCGACAGTGGCGCACCCGGCACCGGGAACCGGGGAGGGAGGGATGCATGACGAGCGATGGAGACGCGACCGCGCGCCGCGCCCAGGAGATGGCGCGGTCCAGCCGCGACCACAGCGACGTGCGGGACCGGTTGGAGCGCTGGCTGGCCGGGCGCCTGCCCGAGGTGGCGGAGCCCCGGATCACCGGGCTGGAGGCCACATCCGCCACCGGGATGTCCAACGAGACCCTGCTGCTGTCGGCCTGCTGGCAGGAGCGGGGTGAGCCCTGCCAGGAGCGGCTGGTGGCCCGCCTCGCCCCCGACCAGCGGGACGTGCCCGTGTTCCCCAGCTACGACCTGGAGCGCCAGTTCGAGGTCATCCGGCTGGTCGGCGAGCTCAGCGACGTGCCGGTCCCCCGGGTGTGGTGGTCCGAGCCGAACCCCGAGCCGATCGGCACGCCGTTCTTCGTCATGGGCCACGTGGACGGGCGCGTGCCGCCGGACGTGATGCCCTATACCTTCGGCGACAACTGGCTGCACGACGCCGACGAGGCCGACCAGCGCTGCCTGCAGGACGCGACGGTCAGCGTCCTGGCCCGGCTGCACGCGGTCGACGGCGCCGAGGAGCGCTTCGCCTTCCTGCGGCCCGACGCCCCCGGGGACACGCCGCTGCGCCGCCGGGTGGCGACCGCCCGGGCCTGGTACGACTTCGCGGCCGCCGATGGCTTCGCCTCCCCGCTGGTCGAGCAGGGCTTCGCCTGGCTCGACGCCCACTGGCCCGCGACCGAGGGCGAGACCGTGCTCAGCTGGGGCGACGCCCGCATCGGCAACGTCCTCTACGACGGCTTCACCCCCGCCGCGGTGCTCGACTGGGAGATGGCCACGCTCGGGCCCCGCGAGCTGGACCTGGGGTGGCTCATCTACGCCCACTGCATCTTCAACGACATCGCCGGCGCGTTCGGCCTGCCGGGCATGCCGGGCTTCATGCGGGCCGAGGACGTGGCCGCCGGCTACGAGGCGCTCACCGGGCACCGGCTGGGCGACCTCGCCTTCTACGGGACCCTGGCGGCGCTGCAGTACGCCATCGTGTTCCTCCGCACGGGTGCCCGCTCGGTCCACTTCGGCGAGCTGGAGCCGCCGGACCAGGTCGACGACCTCCTGCACAACCGCGAAGGCCTGGAGCGCATGCTGGCCGGGGAGTACTGGACATGACCCTGCCGGTGCCCCTCGACGAGTACGCGGTCCACCAGACGCCCCTGTCGCTGCGCTACGTGGGGTCCAGCGACCGCAACTTCTACGACCGCGCCTACTTCAACGCGCACGACCGCACCGGCGACATCTTCCTGGTCACCGGGCTGGGCGTGTACCCCAACCTGGGGGTCATGGACGCCTACGCCACCGTGCGCCGGGGCGACCGGCAGTGGACCGTGCGCTGCTCCGACGCCCTGGACCACGAGCGCCTCTCCCCCGCCATCGGCCCCTACCGGGTCGAGGTGCAGGAGCCGCTGCAGCGGATCCGGCTGGTGTGCGACGGCGACGACCACGGGCTCGGCTTCGACCTCGTGTGGGAGGGCTCGTTCCCCGCGGTCATGGAGCAGCCCCACGTGATGCGGGCGGGCGCCCGCGCCATCCTCGACGCCTCCCGCTTCGCCCAGGTCGGCACCTGGTCGGGCGAGATCCGGGTCGACGGGGACGTGATCGCTGTGTCGCCGGACGTATGGGTGGGAACCCGGGACCGCTCCTGGGGCGTCCGCCCGGTGGGCGAGGGCGAGCCGGCGGGCCGGCCGGCGGACGACCCCACCGCCGGGCTGTGGTGGCTCTACGTGCCGCTGCGCTTCGACGACCACGCCGTGCTGGTCATCGTGCAGGAGCAGCCCGACGGGTTCCGCAGCCTCAACGACGCCACCCGGGTATGGCCCGACGGGCGGGTCGAGCAGTTGGGCTGGCCCGAGGTCGAGATCACCTATCTGTCCGGCACCCGGCTTCCGGAGCGCGCCACCCTGCACCTCACCGAGCGGGGCGGCAAGCCGCTGGTGATCGAGGTCGCGGCGCTGGGCCACGTCGCTCTGCACGTGGGCGCGGGCTACGGCGGCGACCCCGACTGGGGCCACGGCCAGTGGCGGGGCCGCGGCTGGGTCGAGGGCGCGGTCTACGACCTCACCGACCCCGCGATCCAGGGGCGCATGCCGTTCGGCGTGATCGACCACGTGGCCCGGGCGACCTGCGACGGCGCCGAGGGCTGGGGCCTGTTCGAGCACGGCACGATGGGACGACACGATCCCTCCGGGTTCTCCGGCTGGGAGTCGGTCGCGCCCTGACATGCAGGCCCGGCGGGCGGTCCCGGACGACATCGGTGCCATCGCCGCGCTCACGCGCGCCAACCGCGCCTGCCTGGCCGAGTGGTCGCCCACGTGGTGGCGGCAGCGGCCGGGCGCCGACGACCTGCACGCAGCCTGGCTCGCTCACCTGGTGACGGCCGAGGGACCGGTGGCCCGGGTGGTGGAGGACGGGGGCGAGGTGGTCGCGTTCTCGGTGGCCGTGCCCCAGCCGGGCCAGTGGTTCGTGGACGACGCGTCGGTGGCGGACGCCGCGGCCTGGCCCGCCTTGCTGGCCGCGGTCGAGGAGCGCCCGGCGCTGACCTGCGCGGCCACCCGGGACGTCGACCGGGCCGCGGCCTGCCGCGACGCCGGCCTCTCGCCCGTGTCGAGCATCTGGATCGGGCCCGCGGCGCCTGCCGGCCCGCCCGAGGGCGCGGTCGAGTCGCTGGACGGCGCGGCGAGCCTGCCCGCTCCCCCGCCCCATACGTTCGCCGGCCTCGCCGCCGCGCTCGTCCTCGGCGACGGGGCGGGCGGGATCGTGGTCGGCTCGCCGTCGCTGCCCGCGCCCCCGATCTACGACCCCGGTGGGACCGTGGCGGTCGTCGACCGCCTCACCGGCGACGACCGCGCCCGGCTGCTGGCCCACGCCCGGGCCGCGATCGCGGCGCGGGGCGACGTGCTGGTGGCGGTGGTGGCCGCCTCCGGCGACGCCGAGCTCGACGACATCCTCGGCGGAGCCGGGCTGACCCGGACCGTCGACGTCTACGCCTGGCCCTGACGTGCGAGCCCGGCCGGGCCCGCACGCATGTCCCGCACCAGCGCCCACCTGGCCCGCGAGCGACGACTGCGCTGTGGTCACCGGCCCGGGATCGCACCCACGTCCGCGTGGCTGCCTAGTGTCGCCCCCCATGACCGCCGTAGCCGCCCACATCGCCAAGCTCGTCGCCGACCTGACCCTCGACGAGAAGGCGGCGCTGACGGCGGGCGTCGACATGTGGACCACCGCGGCGGTGCCCCGGCTGGGGATCCCCCCGGTGCGCGTGACCGACGGGCCCAACGGCGCTCGCGGCACGGTCATGGGACCGGCCGGTCCCACCGCCACCTGCCTGCCGTCGGGCTCGGCGCTCGGGGCCACGTGGAGCCCGGACACGGTGGCCGCGGTGGGCGCGGTGATCGCGGCCGAGGCCCGGGCCAAGGGCGCCCGGGTGCTGCTGGCGCCCACCGTGAACATCCACCGCTCACCCCTGGCCGGCCGCAACTTCGAGTGCTACTCGGAGGACCCGCTGCTGTCCGGGCGCCTGGCGGTCGCCTACGTGCAGGGCGCCCAGGGCGAGGGCGTCGCCACCACGGTCAAGCACTTCGTGGGCAACGACAGCGAGACCGAGCGCTACACGATGAGCTCGGACATCGACGAGCGGGCCCTGCGCGAGATCTACCTGCGACCGTTCGAGCTGGCCGTGCGGGAGGGCGGGTCCCTCGGCATCATGACCAGCTACAACCGGGTCAACGGCCGCTGGTGCACCGAACAGCCCGAGCTGCTGGAGGGCATCCTCCGGGGCGAATGGGGCTTCGACGGGTTCGTCATCACCGACTGGTTCGGCGTCACCGGCACCGCGGCCTCGGCGGAGGCGGGCGTCGACCTGGAGATGCCCGGCCCCGGTCGGGCCTTCGGCCCCGCGCTGGCGGACGCCGTGCGGGCCGGGACCGTGGACGAGGCGGTGGTGGACGCCCAGGTCACCCGGCTGCTGACTGTGCTCGACGGGATCGGCGCGCTGGCCGACCCCGGCCCGGGCGAGGACCGTGCCGTCGACGACCCGGACCATGCCGCGGTGGCGCGGCGGGCCGCGGCCGAGGCCATCGTGCTGCTGGCCAACGACGGGCTGCTGCCGCTCGACCGCACCACGCTGGGCATGGTGGCCGTCATCGGGCCCAACGCCACCCGCCCGGCGATCATGGGCGGGGGCTCGGCTTCGGTACGGGCGCCCCGCATCACCTCGCCGCTCGACGCGCTGCGGGCCGCGCTGGGCGACGGCGTCACGGTGATCCACGAGCCGGGCTGCAGCAACCGCAAGGCCGCGCCCGCGCTGGGCGCGGAGGACACCGAGGCCCCGGGCCACGGCCGGCCGGGCCTGGCGGTGGACTGGTTCGCCCATCCCGACCTGGCCGGTGATCCGGTCCACCACTCGCACACCCCCACCGCCGACCTCGTCAGCTTCGAGCCGCCGGTGCCGGGACTGGTGCGGGGCGGCTGGTCGCTGCGGGCCCACGCCGTCGTGACCCCGACCGTCAGCGGCCCCCACCGGGTGACGCTCATCCAGGCGGGCCGGGCGCGCGTGATCGTCGACGGCACCACCGTGCTCGACGGGTTCGCCGACCCGCCGCCCCGAGGCACCGCCATGTTCGGCATGGGCAGCGTGGAGGTGGCCGCCTCTGTCGACCTGCAGGCGGGCACGCCCGTCGACGTCACGGTCGAGTTCTCGACCCGGGCCGGGCGCGACGGGGGCGGGCTGCGCATCGGCTGGGAGGCGCCCGAGCCGCCCGACCAGCTCGACCGGGCGGTCGCCGCGGCGGCGGCCGCCGACGCGGTGGTGCTGGTGGTGGGGACCTCGGGCGAGTGGGAGTCCGAGGGCCACGACCGGACGACCATGGACCTCCCGGGCCGCCAGGACGAGCTGGTCGAGGCCGTGCTGGCCGCCAACCCGGCCACGGTGTTGGTCGTCAACACCGGCTCGCCCGTGACGATGGACTGGGCCCCGGCGGCCCGGGCCGTGCTGCAGGCCTGGTTCGGCGGTCAGGAGCTGGGGCCCGCCCTGGCCGACGTGCTGCTGGGCGAGGCCGAGCCGGCCGGCCGGCTGCCGACCACGCTGCCGGTGCGGCTGGAGCACAACCCGTCCTACGGCAACTTCCCGGGCGAGGCCGGGCACGTGCGCTACGGCGAGGGCGTGCTGGTGGGCTACCGGTGGTACGAGGCCCGTGGCCTGCCGGTCCGGTTCCCCTTCGGCCACGGCGGCTCGTACACGACCTGGGAGCTGGGCCCGCCCACCCCCGAGGCGGCCGAGCTCGCCCCCGGCGGGACCGTGGTCGTGGGGGTCCCGGTCACCAACACGGGCGAGCGGCGCGGCGCCCAGGTCGTGCAGTGCTACGTCGCGCCGCCGGCGCCCCGGGTCGTGCGCCCGCCCCAGGAGCTGGCCGCGTTCGCCAAGGTCTGGCTGGACCCGGGCGAGACGGCCACCGTCGAGCTGGTGCTCGACGAGCGGGCCTTCTCCTACTGGTCGCCCACCTTCCCCGAGCGGGAGGAGCTGGCCACCCGGGCGTCGCATGTGCCCATGACCCGGGCGGGCCGGGAGGGTGACGGTCCCGGCTGGCGGGTCGATCCCGGCCGCTACGAACTACGCATCGGGACGAGCTCGGCCGACATCGCCCACGTCGTGGAGGTGGAGGTCACCTCCCGGACCGGCTGACCGGTCAGGCCCAGATGGCGGGTGCGCCGGGCGCCGCGCCGTGCGGGAAGCACCGGGCCTCGCCCCGGGCGATGCGCCCGGCGGACCAGGCCGCTGCGGCCGCGTCGAGCACGTCGTCCGCACCGGCCCGTCCGGCCTCGCCGATGTCGGTCGGGACCACGATGCCGGCCGCCGCCAGCACCGCCCGCCGCGCCTCGAGGCCCGCCCACGTGGCCTTGCTCGCCAGGATGGGCGCCCCGGCCAGCAGCGAGAACGACACCTCAGGATGGACCTCGCACACCGGGACGTCCACGCTGTCGCACCAGCCCTCGACGTCGAGGATCTTCGGGCCCAGCGCCCACGCCTGGCGGCTGGGCGCCTTGCCGGTCAGGCGGCGGGACACCGCGCACGCCTCGGCGTAAGTCGGCGCCGCGTAGGCGGCGCGGGGCGGGGTGAGGAACAGGCTCGACCGCTTCCGCCCCAGGTGCAGACGGGCGGCCAGGTCCGACGCGCGGGGTCCCGGATCGTCGGTGACGTGCAGCGGCATGTCGATCCCGATGGCGTCCACCGGGCCGGCCGCCGCGGCCAGCTCGGCGATCGTGGCGGCGAAGACGCCCCGCGCCCCGCCGTCCGGGGCCAGCACGATGCCCACCCAGCCGGCGCGGCACCCGTCGACTCCCAGCACACGACCACTGTGCGTCATGTCACACCGCTCCTCGCCACATTGCGGATTCCCGGCCCCACCAACGGGAAGCTGATGGTTCGACCCACAGAAAGAGGATCATCGATGAGTGACTCCGGTGCTAAGTCGGGCCTGAAGGGTGCGGCCGAGGGCGTCAAGGGCAAGGTCAAGGAAGCCGCAGGCGCGCTCACCGACAACGAGGATCTCCAGGCGGAGGGCGAGGCCCAGCAGGACAAGGCCGACGCCGAGCGCGAGGTCGCCCGCAAGGAGACCGAGGCCGCCCGGGCCCGCGCCGAGGAGCAGGTCCACGAGGCCCGCGAGCGGGCCCACCAGGACCGCTGACACGCCCCCGGGGGGCCTCTAGGCGCGCAGGGACCCCCTGGACAAGGGAACACACGCCGGGCGGGGATGGTTGGGCAACGGGTGAGCGAGTTTCCCGTCCCGCTGTCCGTGCTCGACCTCGCCCCCGTGGGTGAGGGATCTTCCCCCGACCGGGCACTGCGCCATTCGCTGGCGCTCGTGGCCGAGGCCGAGCGCCTCGGCTATCGCCGCTACTGGGTGGCGGAGCACCACAACATGCCGGGCATCGCCAGCTCCGCGCCCGCGGTGCTGCTGGCCCACGCCGCCGGGGTGACCTCGACGATCCGGCTGGGCTCGGGAGGGGTCATGCTCCCCAACCACGCCCCACTGGTCGTGGCCGAGCAGTTCGGCATGCTGGAGGCGCTGCATCCCGGCCGCATCGACCTCGGGCTCGGGCGCGCTCCCGGCACCGATCAGCTCACCGCCCTCGCCCTGCGGCGCTCGCGGCGGCGCCTGGAGGTGGACGAGTTCCCCGAGCAGCTGGTCGAGCTCGTCGGGTACTTCACCGGGGCGTTCCCCGAGGGTCACCCGTTCCGCTCCATCACCGCCGTCCCCGGCCTCGGCTACCGGCCCGCTCTGTGGCTGCTGGGATCGAGCGACTTCAGCGCTCAGCTGGCGGGCGTGCTCGGCCTGCCGTTCTCCTTCGCCCACCACTTCGCCGCGGCCAACACCCTCCCCGCGCTGGCCGCCTACCGCCAGGCGTTCCAGCCCTCCGACGACCTCGCCGCCCCGCACGTGATGCTCGGCGTGAGCGTCGTCGCCGCCGAGGACGACGAGCGCGCCCGCTGGCTGGCGGGGTCCGGGGCGCTGGCCTTCGTGCGCCTGCGGACCGGCCGCCCGGGCCGCTACCCCACGCCCGAGGAGGCGGCCGGGTACACCTTCACGCCGCACGAGCGCGAGATCCTCAAGGGCTGGACCGCCTCGCACATCGTCGGCGGACCGGACACCGTGCGGCGAGGGCTGGCCGAGCTGGTGGAGCGGACCGGCGCCGATGAGCTCATGGTCACCACGCTCACCCACGACCCCGGGGCCCGGCTCGACTCGTACCGGCTCGTCGCGAAGGCCGCGGGCCTGGCGCCAGTTCCCGCGGAGACCCCTGTTTGATCCGGTCGGGGCGGGTTAGCGTCTGAGGCCGACGGGCGGTCCTTTGACGAGGAGCTGACATGGCTGACGTGATCTCCGGCCTGACCGACGAAGACATCGCCACGGAGTGGCGTCACGAGCGGGCGAGCGATGTGACGGACGACGACGGCACCGACACCGGCGGTGGCGGCGACGACGGTGACGGCACGGACGGCACCGACGGGGACGATGACGGCGGCGACGACGCCGACGGCACCGACGCCTGAGCACTGACCGAGCCCGGCATCTCCGACGCCCTCGGGCGCTGCGTCGGCGACGCCGGCGCGTTCCGGACCACGATCTTCGGGGTGGCGCCGCAGGTGTGGCGCCACCCCGACACGTTCGACGACGTGCTCTCCCTGGCCGACGTCGACCGCGCCCTCACCGTCACCGGCCTGCGCCGTCCGGCGTTCCGGCTGGTGCGCGACGGTGAGGTCATCGCCCCACGCCGCTACACCCGGCGGGCCCGCCAGGGCAGCGAGGACATCGACGACCTGATCGACACCGGCCGGGTCATGGACCTGTTCGCCGACGGCGCCACGATCGTCCTCCAGGGCCTGCAGCGGTGGTGGGAGCCGACCGCCCACTTCTGCCGCGACCTGGAGCTGGCCCTCGGCCACGCGGTCCAGGCCAACGCCTACCTGACACCGCCGGGCGCGGCGGGCCTGGCGGCCCACCACGACACCCACGACGTGTTCGTGCTCCAGTGCGCGGGCACCAAGCACTGGGTGGTGCGCCAGCCGTCGTTCGACACCCCGCTCCCCCGTCACTTGACGACCGACCACGCGCTCGCGGCCCTGCAGCCGATCCTGTTCGAGGCAGACCTGACCCCAGGTGACGTGCTCTACCTGCCGCGCGGGGTGGTCCACTCGGCCGCCGCCCAGCAGGGCGTGTCGCTCCACCTCACGCTCGGGATCCTGGCCACGACCGTGCACGACGTGCTGGCCGAGCTCGTGGAGCTGGCCACCGAGGACGTCACGTTCCGGCGCTCGCTCCCGCCGGGCTGGCCCTTCGACGGCGATCTCGCCACCGGCTCGGTCAAGGACGTGGTGGCGGACCTGACCGACTGGCTCGGCCGCATCGACCCCGCGGCGCTGGCCGCCGGGCTGCGCACCCGCTGGGTGTCCAACCGTGCCCCCGTCCTCACCGGTCAGCTGGGCGAGATCCTGGCCCTGCCGGGCCTGGACGACGCCACCGTGGTCGAGCCCCGGCCGGGCACGATCACCCTGCTGGACGCCACCGGGGACGGCCGCGTGCGCCTGACGCTCGGCGACCGCACGCTGATGCTGCCCGCCCCACTGGAGCCGGCGCTGCGACGCCTGCTCGACGGGCCCGAGCTGCGGGTCGGCGACCTGGCCGACCTGCTGGACGGGCCCAGCCGGCTCGTGCTGGTGCGGCGCCTGGTCCGGGAGGGTGCCCTGCGCACCGGCGCGCCGCCCGCCGATGGCTGAGCCGCTCACCCTGCGCTGCGCCACCGAGTCGCTGGCGCGGGACGAGCCCCAGTGGGGCACGGCCTCACGGGTCCAGCGCTGGCTGCTGGTCGAGCAGCCCGGGGCCTGGGGCTACGACCCGCCGGCCGACTCCCAGCTCGACCCCGGGGTCGCCGAGGCGCTGGGCGCCACCGCCCGACGGCACCGGGTGCGGGTCCTCCTGATCCGGCGGCCGGGGCAGCGGCGCCGCGACGCCGAGCGGGCCGTGTTCCTGGCCCACTCGGGGGTCGAGCGCTCGTGGGTCGAGCAGCTCCGCGTGCCTGCCGAGCAGCCGGAGGCGCTGCTGGACATCGATCTCGGCGTGCTGGCGTGGCCCGATCCGCCCGGCGTGGGCCGGCCCGGACCGCTCGGGCTCCACCTGGTGTGCACCAACGGCCGCCACGACCCCTGTTGCGCCGACCTGGGGCGCCCGGTGGTGCGGGCGCTCACCGCCGCGGCGGCCCCCGACGTGTGGGAGTGCTCGCACGTCGGCGGCGACCGCTTCGCGGCCAACATCGTGTGCCTGCCCGAAGGCGTGTACTACGGCCGCGTCGAGCCGGAGCGGGCCGCCTACCTGCTGGCCGAACACCGCGCCGGGCTCGTCGACCTCGACCACTACCGGGGCCGGAGCAGCCACCCGCCGCTGGTGCAGGCGGCCGAGCTGTTCGCCCGCAGCCACCTGCGTGAGCGCCGCATCGACGGCGTCGGCGTCCTGTCGGCCGAGCCGGGGCCCGAGGGCACTGTGGCCGTCCTCGTCCAGCAGCGGGGCGGCGACGCGGTGGAGGTCATCGTCCGCCGCGAGCGAGCCGAGCCGGTCCAGCTCACGTGCCACGTGCACGAGGAGCGCCGGCCCTGGACCTACCGGCTCGTGGAGGTCCGTCCCGCCTGAGCGCCGTCGCCGGACACCTCGGCCAGCCGGTCGTGGAGCCGCTGGCGCAGAACATCGGGGTCGTAGGTCTGCTGGGCGCGGCGCCGGCGCGCCACGATCACGCCCGTGGCCGCCACGCCGGCCAAGCCGGCGAGCCCGAGGAGTTTCCATCTGAGGCGCATCCGGTTCCGTACGCTACCCGCCGTGAGCACCGCCACTCTCGGGCTCGACGAGGCCGTGACCACCGCGGCGACCGGCGACCTCTGGCTGTTCCGCGGCTCGTCCCTGGCCGACCGGGCCATCCAGACCGCCACCAACAGCCCGGTCAACCACGTGGGCATGGCCGTGGCGCTCGACGACCTGCCGCCGCTCCTCTGGCATGCCGAGCTGGGCCGCTCGCTGACCGACGTGTGGACCGGCGAGCACCAGCGGGGCGTGCAGCTCCACCTGCTCCGGGACGCGGTGACGACCTGGCGGCAGCGCTACGGCCAGCGGGCCTGGGTCCGGCTGCTGAACGGGACCATCGAGCGCCACCACGAGGACCGGCTCATGGAGATGATCGACCGCTTCGACGGCAAGCCGTTCCCCACCACCCTCGGCCTGGTCCGCCAGTGGCTCAACGGGCGGCTGCGGCGCCAGTCGTCCCGCGAGACGATCTACTGCGCCGAGCTGGTGGCCACGACCTACCAGCACATGGGGCTGCTGCCGGCCCGCCGCCCCGCGAGCTGGTACGACCCGGGCCGGTTCTGGAGCGGCGACGATCTGGAGCTGGTCCCGCCGTTCAGCCTCGGGGGCGAGATCCCGGTGAGCTGACCAGCCCGGCGTACTCGGGATGGCGTTCGATGTAGGCGGCGATGAACGGGCAGCGCGGCACCAGCGTGCGACCCGAGGCCCGCACGTCCTCCAGCGCTCCCTTGGCCAGTGCGCTGCCCACGCCCTGGCCCTCGTAGGCGTCGTCCACCTCGGTGTGGACGAACACCCGCACCTCGCCATCGTCGTGGTAGTCGGCGTGACCCGCCAGCGCGCCGTCCACGGTCACCTCGTAGCGGGACCGCTCCGGGACGTCGTGCACGCTGATCATGAGGCGGACCCTATCGGGGCGGTGGCCTCGTCCACCTCGTGTCCCGCGTGCAGGCCGGCCACCGCGGCCAGCCGCAGCGGGCGGAAAGGTCCCGGGCTCGTGGCCTCCACCGGCTCGGTCACGAACGCCACGTGGTCGCCGCCGTCGTCGACGAGCGTGATCCGCCGGCCCACCAGGCGATGGGGGCAGGCGTCGAGCAGCGGCACACCGGCGGGCCCCGGTGTCCACGGCGTGCGGGCGAACTTGTCGACGTGGTCCCCGGTCACCGCCCCGAACAGCTCCGCCAGCGCCCGGTCGCCGTCGGTCAGGAAGTGGACCGCGACGTGCGAGGCCAGGAGGGCCACGCGGTAGGTGTGGTTCACCCGAGACAGCCACACGGTATAGCGCCGGGGCTCGATGCTGGACTGGGCGTGGAACCCGACGAGGCAGCCGGACCGCTCGTCGCCCAGGGAGGTCGTCACCACCACCATGGCCGGATCCGCCGCCGCCACCAGGTCATCGAAGCTGTCGCGCGCGCTCACCCCGCAGGTCTACCCCGTCCCGCCCATCGGGTAGGCGTGGAGGTGAGGAGCAGTCGAGCAAGGAGGCTCGTGATGGCTGGTCGACTCGCAGGCATGCAGATCGCGTTCCTCGCCGCCAACGAGGGTGTGGAGCAGGTCGAGCTCACCGATCCGTGGCGGGCCGTCACCGCCGAAGGCGGGCTACCCGTCCTGGTGGCCCCCCACCCCGGCAATGTCCAGGCCTCCAACCACCTCGACCGGGGTGACACGTTCCCGGTCGACATGACGGTGGCCGAGGCCGACCCCAAGCAGTTCGCCGGCCTGGTCCTGCCGGGCGGGGTCGCCAACCCCGACCGACTTCGCACGAACCCGACGGCCGTCCGCTTCGTCCGGGCGTTCTTCGAGGCGGGCAAGCCGGTGGCGGCCATCTGCCACGCCCCGTGGATCCTGATCGAGGCCGGCGTCGTCCGGGACCGCAACCTGGCCAGCTGGCCCAGCCTGCGCACCGATCTCGTCAACGCCGGCGCCCGCTGGCTGGACGAGCCGGTGGTGGTCGACACCTCGGGGCCGAACATCCTGGTCACGAGCCGCAACCCGGAAGACCTGCCCCACTTCGAGCGGGAAGCCCTCGCCGCGTTCGCCTTCGCGAGGAGCCGGGTGGCGCCATGATGGCCGGGTGCGCGCCCTGGTCCTGGCCGACACCCACCTGAAGGCCGACCTCTCCGCGCTGCCACCCATGGTGTGGGAGGCGGTCGAGGACGCCGACGTGGTCCTGCACGCGGGCGACGTCGTGACCGGCGAGCTGCTCGGCGCCCTGCGCCGGCTGCGGCCGGTCCACGCCGTCCTGGGCAACAACGACCGGGCGCTGGCCGGCGCCCTGCCCGATCGCCTGGCCCTGACGCTCGGCGGCGTGCGCGTGGCGATGGTCCACGACTCGGGCGCCCGCGCCGGGCGGGAGCGGCGGATGCGGCGCTGGTTCCCGGAGGCGCAGGTGGTGGTGTTCGGCCACAGCCACGTGCCGGTGGACGCCCTCGGGGTGGACGGCCAGCGCTTGTTCAACCCCGGCTCGGCCGTGCAGCGCCGGCGCCAGCCGGAACGGACGATGGGCCGCCTGGTGCTCGACGGCGGCGTGGTCGTCGACCACGAGATCATCCCGCTGGGCCGCCCCTGACCGGCAGGTGGGTCAGATCTCCTCGCGCCGCTGCATCCACTGGAACGTGAACCAGCCCGGCAGCATGGGCAACCAGAAGGTGATGAGCCGGAAGGTGAGCACGGCCGAGGTCGCGTTGGCGCTGGACATGCCGTAGCCGGTGAGGGCACCGATGAGGGCGAACTCCACCGCGCCGAGGCCGCCGGGGGTGGGCGCCGCCGAGCCCAGCGCCGACGCCACCAGGTACGCAGCCCCGATCTCCGGGAAGCTCACCCCGCCGCCGAACGCCGCCACCGCCGCGGCCAGGGTCAGGATGAACGACGTCGTGACGCCCACCTGCCCGTAGACCAGGCTGATCACTCGCAGCGGGGACGTGAGCACGTCAGCCACCGAGGAGGCGGCGTTGCGGATCTGGACGAGCAGGGGCGGCAGGATCCGCCGGCGCAGGGCGGGCACGGCCACGACGACCACGCCGGCCGCCGACACGGCCACCGCGATCACGATGAACAGCACGTTGGCCTGGGGCAGGGAGAACCCGACCTCGCTGGTGCCCACCCAGGCCAGGAACGCGAAGGTCAGCACCAGGTGGACCACGAACCCCGAGCCCGCGCACAGCCCCACGGCGGCCGCCGCGGGCCCCGGGTCGAGGCCGGAGCGCTGCAGGAAGCGGACGCCCATGGCCAGCGTGCCGGTGTTGGCCGGGGCGATCCGGCTGACGAACGACGACGCCAGCTGCATGCGCAGGGCCGGCAGGTAGGCGATGGGCTCGGGCACCGCGGCCACGAAGGCCAGCGCGGCGAAGCCGATGGTGGCCGCCGCCCCCACCAGCATCGGCCCCAGCCACCACCAGTTGGCGTGGGAGGCCGCCTCGGCCGACTCGTCGAAGTGCGCCAGTTGCGGCAGCAGGAAGTAGAAGGCGGCGGCGAACGCGGCCAGCGACACCACCGTACGGGGCCGGATGCGGTCCAGGCGGGCCAGGGGCTCCGGCTCGACGCCGGTGGCACGGCGCACCGCTTCCCGTAGGGCGTCGAGCACCTCCTTGTTGGAGCGCCAGGCCCTGCGGGTGGGCGCGGGAAGAGCCAAGGGCTGGAGGTAGGGCACGGCGGTCAGGACGGCCTGCTGGCCCACCGCCTCCAGGGCGACGTCGACCGCGGTGGGGGCACCGACCTCCAGCGCCATCGACACCAGCAGCTGAGCCCGGTCCAGCGCCAGGTCGCGGTCGGAGGCGGCGATGGCGGCCCCGTCGAAGCCGCGCAGCACCGCGCCGCCGTCGGGGGTGACCGTGACCTGGCCCAGGCCGAGGTTGCGGTGGGCGATGCGGTCCGCGTGCAGCGCCGCCACCTGGTGCCACACGTCGATCAGCATCGCCCGGTCGAGCTGCCCGGGTGCCAGCTCGGAGGCGGCCACGCCGTCGGTGGCCGTCTCCAGCAGACCCACCGAGCCGTTGGTGGAGGCGACGATGGCCTTGACGGTGGCCACCCGCGCGCCGGCGTCCGCCGCGGCCCGCTGAGCCAGCGCCTCGTGCTCGATGCGGCGCTGGACGGTGTCGTAGGGCCGGTCCGTGACCCAGCGCCGCAGCCGGGCCGAGCGCCACAGCTGCTCGAGCAGCACCTCGTTGCGGTCGTGCGCCGTGCGCAGCCGCATCTCCAGCGGCCCCGCTCCCGCCACGTCGACCCGGTACACCAGCGGGCTGTTGCCCGGGAGCTGCTCGATGCGGGAGGCGTGCCCGACCGAGCGCAGCATCGACACCAGCTCGGGCGCCTCGGGGTCGGAGCCCTCGGTGCCGAACGCCAGCAGCGCCAGGGACCCGACCGCCATGCCCACCGCGATCGCCACCACGATGTCGAGCGGTGCCTCGGTCGAAGACACGACCCGGAACACGACGAGGATCACCACGCCGCTCCAGAACACCCGGCGCCATTGCTGGGAGACCCAGGGTGCGGCGATGATCACCAGAGCCACCGCCGCCGCGATCAGCGGCGAGGTGGCGAAGGCCGGGTCGGTCAGCTCGACCACACGGTCGGTGGTGGGGTCGACGGCGGCGATGACGCCCTGGGCGGCCAGGAAGTCCGTGAGCCAGCCCATGGCCAGCACGGCACCCACCGCCCCGGTGAGCAGGGCCGCGGCCTGGCGGAAGCGCCGCCGTACCGCCAGCACGATCAGCGCCACCGCCGGGATCAGGCCCGCCCCCAGGACGACGAGGCCGGTGAACACTTCGGCGAAGCGGTCCGGGACCCGTTCGTACACGTCGACCAGGTCTTCTTCGGCCCCGCCGATCGTGTTGCGGAGCCAGGTCGCGACCAGCACGCCCACCCCGACGAGGGCGAGCCCCACGATGAGGCGGACCACGTCGGCCTGGGAGCGGACGCGCCGGCGGGGCGAGACCGACACGACCACGCCGGCCAGCACCCCTACCTGCTCGTTCTCCCTGGTTCCGCCGGGTGGCGCCACGGCTCCTGTGCTCTGCACCGCGCTCATCCTGACACGGCCTATGACCCCGGCCGGTGACGCCCCCGGGGGCTGGTCAGAGCTTGGCCAGCACCGCGTCGGCGCCGCTGACGTCGACGCCGGGCTTGGACTCGACCGCCAGGTCGGTCACGACGCCGTCCTCGATGATCGCCGCGTAGCGCTGGGAGCGGGTGCCGAGCCCGAAGCCCGAGCCGTCCATCTCGAGGCCCATGGCCGCCGCGAACTCGCCGTTGCCGTCGGCCAGCATGGTCACGGCGCCGTCGGTGTTCTGGACCTGGCCCCAGGCACCCATGACGAAGGGGTCGTTGACGGCGATGCACGCCACCGTGTCGA
This sequence comes from Actinomycetota bacterium, assembly GCA_046734695.1. GTDB lineage: Bacteria > Actinomycetota > Acidimicrobiia > Acidimicrobiales > VFJN01 > ZC4RG19. Next base: position 17,728 of record JBKPRS010000468.1, read on the forward strand.
CGCCCTTGGCCTTGAGGTCGTCGGCGCGCAGCACGAACCCGGGCAGGTGGTGGTCCGAGCACGTGGGCGTGAACGCACCGGGCACCGCGAACAGCACGACCTTGCCCGACCCCAGCACCTCACCGCTCTGCACCGGGCGGGGGCCCTCGGCGGTCATGGTCATCAGCTTCACGTCGGGAACCTTGTCCCCTACCGAGATCGCCATCGATCTTCCTCCGGGCTCGCTTGGACTTCCGAACGCTGCATCATGCCGCATGCATGACAGGACGCGACACACCCCCGGACGCTCCGTGTGACGTCCGGGGGTGTGGTGCGCGAAATAGCTCTGGCCGCGATCAGATCCCGCTGCGGCGGCGGCCCAGGCCGGACCGGCGATGGGTCATGGCGTTGTAGATCAGCAGGGCGATGATGGCGCCGATGATCGAGCCGATCACGCCGGACACCTGGAGCGCCCCCTCGCCGGGGTCCTTGCCGAACAGGACGTAGCCGAGGAAGCCGCCGATGAACGACCCGACGATGCCCAGCGCGACGGTCTGCACGAACGACATCGGGTCGCGTCCCGGCACCAGCAGGCGAGCCAGATAGCCGGCCACGACGCCGACGATGATCAACATGAGGATGAAACCAAGCACGTGACACTCTCCCGTCCGGAGCAGCGGCGGGACCGCTGCATCGATTCTCGGGGGAGGGGTGCCCTCACACTTGGGGAGTCATACATCCCGGGAGGATCACACCGGCTCCAGCTCGCGCTGGTCCGCGGCGTCCTCGATCGTGGCGTCCTGCTCGTGGCCCTCCACGTCGACGCGGGGCAGGATGCGGCCCAGCCAGCGCGGCAGCCACCAGTTGCGGTCGCCGAGCAGCTCCATGGTGGCGGGCACCAGCAGCATGCGGACGATCGTGGCGTCGAGCAGCACCGCAGCCGCCAGACCCGTGCCGAACAGCTTGACCACCCGGTCCGACTCCAGCAGGAAGCTGCCGAACACGAACACCATGATCAGTGCGGCCGCGGTGATGACCCGGGCGGTCGTGGCGAGCCCGTCGGCCACCGAGAGGTGGCTGTCGCCGGTCTTCGTCCACTCCTCCCTGATGCGGGAGAGTAGGAAGACCTCGTAATCCATCGAAAGTCCGAACACGATGGCGAACAGCATCATGGGGATGAACGGCTCGATGGGAGCGCTGTCGATGTTGAGCAGCGGGCCGGCCCAGCCCCACTGGAAGGCCGCCACCACGATGCCGTAGGCCGCACCGATGGAGAGCAGGTTCATGACCACGGCCTTGAGCGGCACCAGCACCGATCGGAACACGACCATCAGCAGCAGGAACGACAGCGTGAGCACCGCGCCGAAGAAGATCGGCAGCCGCGCGGCCAGGTACTCGGAGAAGTCGACGCCCACGGCCACCGAGCCGGTCACGGCCACGTCCAAGCCGGTGCCCTCGGTCACCTGCGGCAGCACGTCGTCACGCAGGCGGGCCACGGTGTCGGTGGTGGCCTGGTCCTGCGGCGCGGTGGTGGGGATGACCTGCCAGACGACCGCCGAGGGGTTGTCGGGGTCGTCGGGCACCGCGGGGCCGGCGAAGGCCACCCCGTCGGTCTCGCCCACGGCCTGGGTCACCCGGTCGAGGACCGCGGGGTCGAGGTCGCCGGGCACCAGCGAGGTGAGCACCAGGGGCCCGTTGAAGCCGGGCCCGAAGCCGTCCGCCAGCAGGTCGTAGGCCTTGCGGGTGGTCGTGTCCTCGGGGTAGTTGCCCTCGTCCGAGAAGCCGAGGCGCAGGCCCAGCACCGGCAGCGCCAGCAGGACCAGGATCAGGGCGCCGGCGATGGCCGCGGGCCACGGGCGGCGCTGGATGAGCCGGCTCCAGCGGTAGGCCACGGTCTCGCGCATCGGGCGGCGGGCCCGGCGGGGCACCTCCCGGCGCAGCGGACGCACGGCGAAGCTCGCCAGCACGACCACCACGGCTACGGGCAGGGCGATGACCAGGGCGTTGAGGCCAAGGCCCACGCCCACCAGCGCCACCGCCACGAGGCCGGCGGCGATCAGACCGCGCCAGCGGGTGGTCTCGACCCGCTGCCCGGCCAGGCCCAGCAGCGCGGGCAGGAGCGTCAGCGACGCGATCAGGGTGGTGGCCACCACGGCCGCGGTGCCCACAGCCAGGCCGGTGATGAAGGTGACGTCCATCACCAGCATGCCCAGCAGCGAGATCACGACCGTGGTGCCGGCGAACAGCACCGCCCGACCGGCGGTGTCCATGGCGATGACCGTCGAGCGCTCGAGGTCGTAGCCCTTGTGCAGGTTCTCCCGGAAGCGGGTGACGATGAACAGCGCGTAGTCGATGCCCACGCCGAGGCCGATCATCACACCGAGGATCGACGCGAAGTCGGGCATGTGGACCAGGTGGCCGAGGAAGCCGGCCAGCACCGAGCCGACGCCGATCCCCGCCAGCGCCACGCCGATGGGCAGGCCCATGGCCAGCACCGACCCGAACGCGAGCACCAGGATGATGATGGCGAAGCCGACGCCGATGGCCTCCGACGACGGGGCCTCGAAGTCGGCGAAGATGCCGCCGCCCAGCTCGATCTGGACACCGTCGACGTGCGGCAGGACGTCCTTGATGTCCTGCGCCAGGGCGGTCGCCTCCTCCCCGGTCATGTCGGAGGGCAGATCGATGCTGGCGTAGGCGACCCTGCCCGCCTCCGGGCCCTGGGAGGCGATCTGGCGGGCGCCCGCCGGGGTGTACGGGCTGGTGATCTCCAGGTCGCCGAGATCGGCGATCTCGTCGAACGCCTGGCTCATGGCGGCCTTCACGGCCGGATCGTCGACGCCCTGCTCGGCCCGGAACACCACGGACCCGCCGAAGCCGGCGCCGAAGCCGCCGAAGTGCTCCTCCAGGATGTCGGTGCCCCGCCTGGATTCGACGTCGGGCAGATCGAAGTCCGAGCGCGACTGGGTGCCGATGGCGCTGAGCCCGGCGAAGCCCACGACGAGGGTCAGGATCCAGGCGCTGACGACGATCCATCGGCGCCGGTAGCACCAGCGCCCCAGGCGAGCGAACACAGAGAGCCTCCACGGGGGGCGGGACGGGGGTCGGGCTCGGCGCGGAGATGCAACGCCGCGATCGACGCTACCTGCGACTCTGCGGCCGCGGGGGGTGTCATGTGGCACACCGGATGCCATAACCGTGTGGCGTGCGGTCGGCCCGGCGACGCATGGTGAGCCGGTGGACGACACCACCTCTCGGGGCCTGTGGGCGGCGGGCGAGCCCATCCACGCCGTCACCTACTTCGCGCCCGCGTCCCACGCCGCGTGGGCGGCCGCCGGGCTGCGCGGCTTCTGGCGGGGCTACTTCGCCACCCGCACGGCCCCGCTGGGCGTGGTGCCCGCCGAGGTGGTGACCGCGGTGGTGTACAACTTCTCCCCCGCCATGGTCGCGCGGGCCATCCCCGAGGTGTGGACCATGGTCACGCCATCCGACGCCTGGTCGGCCCGGCTCGCCGGGGTCGACCGGGGGCTGCGGGACGCGCTGGGCGACGAGGTGGTGGCGGCCGCGGCCGGACCGGCCGAGCTGGCCCGGGCCGCGCTGGAGGGCTGCGACTCCGGCGGGCGGGCCCTGTTCGCCGCCCACCTCGACCTCCCGTGGCCCGACGAGCCCCACATGGCCCTGTGGCACGCCCTCACGTTGCTGCGCGAGTACCGGGGCGACGGCCACAACCTCGCGCTGCTGGCCGCGGGCGTGGACGGCTGCGCGGCCCATGTGCTGGCCGCGGCCACCGGCGGCTCGCCCCGGTCGCTGACCCAGCCCAACCGGGGCTGGAGCGATGAGGACTGGGACATCCGGGTGGCCGACCTGGCCGCCCGCGGCCTGGTGACACCCGACGGCGAGGCCACCGACGCGGGCCGGGCCCTGCACGCCGGCGTGGAGGACGCCACCGACCGGGCCGCGGCCGGGCCATGGCGGGAGCTCGGCGACCAACGGGCGGCGCAGCTGGAGGCCGCCCTGGTCCCGCTCGCTCGCCGGCTGGTGGACACGGGCCCGGTGCCGGTGCCGAATCCCATGGGGGCACCCCGGCCGTGACCGACATCGCCCTGCCCTCCCGCGACGACATCCTGGTGGCCGCCGAGAAGCTCGGCCCCTACATCCGCACCACGCCCGTGCTGACCGTCGACCGTGCCGACCTCGGCCTGCGCGGCCGGACACCGATCGACCTCAAGCTCGAGCTGGTCCAGCACAGCGGGTCGTTCAAGGCCCGGGGCGCCCACCTGGGCCTGCTGGCCCGCACGCCACCTCCGGCGGGCGTGGTGGCCGCGTCCGGGGGCAACTTCGGCGTGGCCGTCGCCTATGCCGCCCGGCGGCTGGACGTACGGGCCACCGTGTTCGTCCCCGCCACCAGCGCTCCGGCCAAGCTCGACCGGCTGAAGTCGCTGGGGGCGACCGTCGAGGTCGTCCCCGGCTACTACGACGACGCCCTGGCGGCCAGCCGGGACCACGCGGAGGCGACCGGCGCCCGGTTCCTGCACGCGTTCGACCAGACGGAGATGATCCTGGGCGCCGGCACGCTGGGCGCCGAGCTGGCCGGCCAGGCGGAGGTCGACCGGGTCGTGGTGGCCGTGGGCGGCGGCGGGCTCATCGGCGGCGTGGCCTCGTGGTACCGGGACGACGTGGCCGTCACCGGGGTCGAGACCGCCGGCTGCCGCACGTTGAGCGCGGCCCTGGACGCGGGCCGGCCGGTGGAGGTCGGCATCGCCGGGATCGGCGCCGACGCGCTCGGCGCTCGCCAGGCCGGGGAGCTGGCTTTCGCCGCAGCCCGGCGCTGGGTCGACCGGGTGGTGGTGGTAGAGGACGCCGACGTGGTCGACGCCCAGCGCCGCCTGTGGTCCGAGCTGCGCCTGGCGCTGGAGCCGGCGGGTGCGGCCGCACTCGCGGCCCTGACGACCGGGGCCCTGGCGGACCCGGACGAGCGCGTGGCGGTCGTGCTGTGCGGGGCCAACGTCGACCCCTCCACGGTGTCCTGAGCGTCGGACGACGCCGCCGCCTAAGCATCGGGGTCGACGCCCAGCACGACGAGGCCCAGCGTCCCGGTCCCGGCGGCGGAGGTGGCGAGCAGGTTGCCGTTGGCGGCGGGGTCGCCCGCGATCGAGTCGTCCGCGTTGCGGGTGTCGCGGGCTCCATGGGCGGCGTAGGGGTCCTGGGCGTGGATCTCGTCGGTCAGGTCGTCGTCGAAGTACAGCTGGGTCGTGAGGACCGCCGAGTCGTCCAACCGCACCTTGGTGTGGATGTGCACGGCCCGGCCCGTGTACCAGCCGGGGTAGTTGGTGGCGAAGTCGACGATGCCGTCCTGGCCGGACACCTGGGAGCCCCGGAGGAACGTGGTCCCCGGCCCCGCGTCGTCCTCCCCGTTCGAGCCGTCGGTGAACGCCGAGTAGTCGCCGTCGAAGTCGCAATGCCACACGTCGACCACCGCGCCGGAGATCGGCGCGCAGTCGGCGTCGACCACCTGGATGCCAAGCCGCAGGGGATGTCCGGGCCGGCCCTCGGTGATGTCGCGCCGCTCCAGGCCGACGTCGATGTAGAACGGGCCCTCGGTCTGCTCGGGCGTCAGCTTGCACGTCCCCAGCGATGCGAAGTCGGCTGCGCTCAGCGCCGTCCCGACGCCGGCCTGGGTCTGCGCGGTCGACTCCGTCGCGGCCGTCGTCGAGGTCGTCGAGTCGCCGGCCGCGTCCCCGCCGCCGTCGTCGTCGGAGGAGGAGCCCGCGCAGCCGGCCAGGACCGCGCCGACGAGGGCGGCCCCGCCCGCCAGGAAGGTCCTGCGGCTGGTGTCGGCGCTGATCATGCCGGGCATCACAGCACGGGAACCTGAGCGTTGCCCGTGAACCGGCCGTGAGCTCACTCCGCCACCGGCTCCTGCTCCGCGCCGGCCCGGTAGGTGGCCCGGCTCAACAGGTTGGCCCCGATCGGCATGGTCAGCACCTGCAGCGCGGCGGCCAGCAGCAGCGAGGTCACGTCGTTGGGATGGTGCAGCGTCACGGCCCCGCCCACCAGGACCAGCACGACGCCGAGCGTCGATGCCTTGGTGAGCGCGTGCATTCTGGCCATCACGTCGGGGAAGCGGACCACGCCCACCGCGGCCAGCAGCGTGAGCGTCGCTCCCACCAGCGCCAGCACCTCCCCGGTCACTGGTCCCCGCCCTCGATGAAGCGGGCCACCACACCCGTGCTGATGAAGCCGACCAGGGCGACGACCACGACCACCGGCACGAAGGCGCCCTCGCCGGTCTGCATGGCCCGCACGGTGATGGCGCTCATGCCCACGACCAGCAGGCCGTCCATCCCCAGCACCCGGTCGGTGAGCGTCGGCCCGGCCACCAGCCGGTAGCCGAACCCCAGGGCGGCCAGCGCCAGCACCACGAACGCTGCGGTGGTCACCGGCCCACCGCCGCCACGGCCTCCGGGCTGCCGAACGCCCGCACCACCAGGTCCCGCAGGCTCCAGATATCGCGCTGCACGTCCTCGACCGAGTGCAGGTGGAGCACATGCACGAGCATCACCCCCGGGTCGCGCCCGACCTCGACCGGGATGGTCCCGGGGGTCAGCGCCACCAGGTTGGCCAGCAGCGTCAGCACCTCGTCCGAGCACTCCGGCAGCGGCACGCGCACCACGCCGGTCGCGATGCGGGGCCACGGGCTCAGCACCTCCCGGGTCAGGACCACGTTGGCCACCACCAGGTCCCGGGCCAGCCGCACCCCCAGCCGCACCAGGGGGACCGGCCGCACCACCGGCAGGTGGGCCCGCTGCCGGGCGTCGGGCAGGACCAGGACCAGCCCGCCGGCCACCGCCAGCCCGCTCAGCAGGTTGGCCCACGACAGCGAGCCCCAGGCGAGCAGCCAGATGGCGACGAGCATGGCGACGAGTCCGAAGCGGCTTCTCATCCGAGCACCTCCGTGACGTAGGCCGAGGGGTGGAGCAGGTCCTGGGCCGCCCGCTGGCACAGGCCGTAGATCGGGCCCGCGGCCAGGCCGATGGCCAGCGCCATGGCCGCCAGCGCCGCGGTGGGCGCCACCATCAGCAGCGGCCCACCGAGCGGCTCGCCGGGCTGGGACAGCCGCGCGTCCGCCACCGGCTCGCGGGCCGGGCTCCAGAACACCGCGATCCACACCTTCATGAGCGAGTAGAGCGTGAGCAGGCTCACCACCAGCGACACCGCCATGACCGCGTAGGCGGACCGGGCCGCGGCCGCGTCCACCAGCGCGAACTTGGCCACGAAGCCCGACAGTGGCGGGAGGCCGACCAGGCTCAACGCCGGCACCAGGAACAGCACGGCGAGGACCGGCGCCGTCCGCACCATGCCGCCGAGGCGGGACATGCGGCTCGACCCCCCGGCGTGCTCGATCAGGCCACCGGTGAGGAACAGCGCGGTCTTCGACACGATGTGGTGCACCGTGTACAGCACCGCGGCGGCCAGGCCGGCCACGCTGAACAGGCCGAGCCCCATGATCATGTAGCCGATGTGGCTCACGATCTGGAACGACAGGACGCGTTTGACGTCACCCTGGGCGATGGCGCCCAGCACGCCCACCAGCATTGTGGCCGCCGCCAGCACCAGCAGCAGCGTGGCCGGGCGGGCACTGGCCGGGAACAGCAGGGTCTGGGTCCGGATGATGGCGTAGACGCCGACCTTGGTGAGCAGGCCGGCGAAGATGGCCGTCACCGGGGACGGGGCCGTCGGGTAGCTGTCGGGCAGCCAGAAGAACAGCGGGAAGATGGCGGCCTTGATCCCGAACACGACCAGCATCAGCACGGCCAGCGCGCTGCGCAGCCCGTCGGGCAGGTCCGGGATGCGCTGGGACAGGTGCGCCAGATTGACGGTGCCGGTCGACGCGTAGACGACCGCCAGCAGGGTCACGAACAGCACCGAGGCCAGCAGGCTGATGACCACGTAGGTCATCCCCGAGCGGACCTGGTCGAGCCGCCCGCCCAGCGTGAGCAGGACGTAGCTGGCGGTCAGCATCATCTCGATGGCCACGAACAGCGTGAACAGGTCGCCGGTCAGGAACGCCGCGGCCACGCCCGCCGCCATGATCAGGTACACCGACCCGAAGCCCACGTGGTTGCGCTCGGCCCCGGGCTGGCCGATGGCGTAGACCAGCACGGCCAGCAGCATCAGGGCCGCGACGACCAGCATGATCGCCGAGAACCGGTCGGCCACCAGGGCGATCCCCAGCGGCGCGGGCCAGCCGCCGGCCGCGGTGGACGCCGGGCCGTTCCGGTCCACCTCGACCAGCAGGATCACCGCCAGCACCGCCACCGCGGTGAGGGTGGTCAGGCCGATGGCGCGCTGCAGCGGCCGCGACCGTCCGGCCAGGATCGACAGGGCGGCGCCGAGCAGCGGCAGGAGGATCGGCAGGCTGAGCAGAGCGTTCACGCCGCGTCCCCTTCCTCGTCCGGCTCCCGGTCCTCGCCGTCGAGGTCGTCGTCGGGGGCGCCGTGGAGCGCGACGTCGCGGTCCTCGACGTCGTCCTGGACCTCGTCGTCGCTGGTCATCAGCCAGCTGCGGTAGGCCAGCGCCAGCAGCAGGGCGGTCACGCCGAAGCTGATGACGATGGCGGTCAGCGCCAGGGCCTGGGGCAGCGGGTCGGCCAGCCCTGCGGTGGGGCCGTTGCCGATCAGCGGCGCCCGTCCCCGGTCCCCGGACGTGACCATGAGGACGTTGGCGCCGTGGCCCAGGAGGGCGATGCCGATGATGATCCGGCTGAGCTTGCGCTGCAGGACCAGGTAGGTCCCGATGCCGAACAGCGCGGCGGCGGTGGCGGCCAGCAGGACGGTCACTTAGCCGGCACCCGCGGATCGTCGCCGAACGACTCGAACACCATCAGCACGAGGCCCAGCACCACCAGGTAGACCCCGATGTCGAAGGCCAGCGCCGAGCCCACCTTCACGTGGCCGAGCAGCGGCAGGTCGCCCTCCACCAGCGCGGCCTCCAGCACCGCGCCGCCGAACAGCAGCGGCATCGCCGCGGTCACCGCGGACACCAGCAGCCCCGCGCCGAGCACCGTCCAGGGCCGGGCCCGGGACAGGCTGCGGACGTCGTCGATGCCGCCGGCCACATAGCGCAGGGCCACCGCGGCCCCGGCCACGATCCCGCCCACGAAGCCGCCCCCGGGCTGGTTGTGGCCCGCGAACAGCAGGTAGAGCGAGCCGACCATCACCGCGGGGAACACGAGGCGCACGGCCACGTCCACCACCACGAGCCGGCGCACCCGCAGCTCCGCGCTCGCCAGGGCCTCGGGCGCCACCCGCCGGCCGGGCCGCCGTCCCGCCCGGGCCAGCGCCACCGAGCCGATGGCCGCGGCCGTGAGGACGGTGATCTCGCCCAGCGTGTCGAAGCCCCGGAAGTCGACGAGGATGACGTTCACCACGTTGCGCCCGCCCCCGTCGGGCACGGCGCGCTCGACCATCTCCCCCGAGACCGGCTCGGCGGTGCGGCTGCCCCCGGCGGTCAGGGCGAGGCCGAACACCATGAGCCCGACCGCCACGGCCACCGCCGCCCGGACCACCCGGCGGCCGGGCCGCACCCGGGGCTCGAAGCGATCGGGCAGCCGCCGCAGCACCAGCACGAACAGCACGGTGGTGAGGGTCTCGATCGCCACCTGGGTGAGGGCCAGGTCGGCTCCGCCCTGGACCACGAACAGCCCCGCCATGGCGTAGCCGGTGGCGCCGAGCAGCAGGGCCGCGGAGAAGCGCCGGTGCACCGCGCCCGCCGCCACCGCGGTGACCACCAGGGCCACGCACACGGCCACGTGCCCGGCGGATCCGACCAGCGCGGGCCAGCCGGGCCAGCCGCCGCCTGCCATCAGCGCGCCGGTCGTGAGCAGCGCCGCGGTGGTCAGGATCACGCCCGCGTAAGTGGGCAGCGAGCCGTTCTGCACCAGCCCCGTCAGCCGATCGGCCCCGCGGTTCACGGCCCCGAGGACACGGTGGTAGACGTCGGCGCCGCTCGGCAGCCGGCTGCCCCACGCCAGCACGCGGGCGACCCGGGCGCGGGCCAGGAACAGCGCCAGGCCGCCCGCCAGCGCTACGGCCGACAGCGCGAGGGGCAGGTTGATCCCGTGCCAGAGCGCCAGGTGGACCGGCTCGACGGCGGGGTCGAGGGCCCGGGCCGCGCCGCCCGCCCAGCGGTCCACGGCCGCGGGGGCGACGCCCAGGACGACCGTCAGGGCGGTGAGCAGCGCGGCGGGAGCGAGGAAGGCAGCGGCCGGGGGCCGGGCCTCGGACACCGCATCCCCGCTCTCGCCGGCCCGGCCCAGCGTCCCCCAGGCGAACCAAGCGCTGTAGGCGGCCGTCAGCGTCGATCCGGCCACGACCAGGGCCAGCACCAAGCCGTGATAGGAGAACGCGCCGTCCGCCAGCGCGGCGAAGTCCTCCTCCTTGGCGATGAAGCCGAACGTGAGCGGCACGCCGGCCATGGACGCCGCCGACACGACGGTCACGACCGTCGTGGGCCGCCAGCCGGGCCCCCACCGGGCCAGGCGGCGCACGTCGCGGGTGCCGGCCTGGTGCTCGACGATCCCGACCACCATGAACAGGGCGGCCTTGAACAGCCCGTGGGCGAGCACCAGCGCGCACCCGGCGACCAGCGCGGCCCGCGTCCCCAGGCCCAGCAGCACCACCATGAACCCGAGCTGGCTCACCGTGCCGAAGGCGAGCAGCCGCTTGAGGTCGTGCTGGCGAAGGGCCCGCAGCCCGCCCGCCAGCATGGTCACCAGCCCGGCGCCGACCACGGACGGCCGCCACACCCAGACGGTGTCGAACGCGGGCGCGAACCGCCCGACCAGGTAGACGCCTGCCTTCACCATGGTGGCCGAGTGCAGGTAGGTGCTCACCGGTGTGGAGGCGGCCATGGCGGCCGGCAGCCACGAGTGGAACGGGTAGAGCGCCGACTTCGAGAACGCCGCCACGAGCACCAGCACCAGCCCCACCGTCACCGTGGGCCCCCCGGGCGGATCCGCCAGCACCGCACTCAGGCCGAAGGTGCCCGCCGCCTGGCCGATCAGCACCACCCCGGCCAGCAACGCCAGGCCTCCGAGCCCGGTGACCAGCAGCGCCTGGAGCGCCGCGGCCCGGGCCGCCGGGTTGGCGTGGTCGTTGCCGATGAGCAGGAACGACGTCACCGACGTCAGCTCCCAAAACCCGAAGAGGAGCACAAGGTTGTCGGCCAGGACCAGGCCCAGCATCGAGCCTGCGAACAGCACGAGCAGGCCGAGCAGCCGCCCCTCCCCCGCCCCGCCCCGGTCCAGGTAGCAGGCCGAGTAGGCGAGGAC
>JBKPRS010000469.1:0-3533 GCA_046734695.1 Actinomycetota bacterium
GCCAGGTCGTGGGTGAGCTGGTCGTCGTCGACCCACACCGCCTCGACCCGCATGCCCATGCGGATCTGATCGAAGGGGATCTCCTGGATCATCCCGAACAGGCCCATGTCGCCCCCGTCGGGCAGCACGGTGGCGCATACATAGGGCAGCTCCATGGCCGAGCCGGAGAACTTGACGTTGACCACGCAGAAGGTGGTGATGATGCCCCGGTCGGGCAGCTCGACCTGCTCGCTGGTGGGCACGCCGTCGAGGGGGCAAGAGCCCCGGGGCGGCAGGATGATCTTGCCGCAGGTGCCGCAGCGCTCGCCCAGGATCCGGTGGGACTGGATGCCCCGGAGGAACCGGGACGTGGCCTGGCCCGCGGTGAACGTGTAGTCGAGCCGGGCCGGCGTGCGGATCGAGCGGACAGGCTCGACATCCTGCAGGGCCGCAGGCAGCGTGAGCGGGCTCATGCGGGCTCGAAGCAGGCGATGTCGGTGATGGCACCCTCGCGGGGGTCGGCCCAGCGGACCCGGACCCGCATGCCGGTGCTCACCCGGTCGGGCGAGCCGGCGTCGAGGGCGTGGAGCAGGCCGGTGTCCGCCCCGTCCAGGCGCACCAGCGCCCAGGCGAAGGGCCGGTCGAGCGGCTGGTTGGGCCGGGGCGACGGCTCCCACGACCAGGTGGTCACGGTGCCCTCATCGCCCAGCTCCACCAGCTCGCCCAGCTCCTCGCTGGTCACCGGGTCGTACTCGACCGGCGGGCACAGCACCCGACCGTCCCCCGTGCGCACCCCGAGCACCAGCCCTTCCCGCAGCCCGGTCAGGAACGCGCTCTGGACGGGCCCGACGGTGCGGCTGAACGGGTACTCGATCACCATCGGCGCCGACAGGATCTCGGCCTCGGCCATGCCACCTCCCCTTCGAGTCACCCTGAGGTGAAACAGGAACTGAAACAGGTTCTACTTTCTGGAGGCTGGTTTAGCAGCTTTCCGGGCGCCGTCACGAAACGGGACCGGTTCTCGTTCCGGACGCGGAGAGGAGGGGCCCGCAGGCCCCTCCTCTCGATTCTCTCGCTGTGCTCAGACGCTCAGGTCGTCAGGTCGCCTCGGTGGCCTGGTCGCGACGGCGGCGGCTGTACACCCCGAAGCCGACGCCGGCCGCCAGCAGGACCAGCGCCAGGGCCACCAGGCCCAGCGTCTCGGCGCCGGTTCTGGGCAGGCCGCCAGTGGTCTGCTGCGGGACGACCGGGGTCGTGGTGGGCGTGGTGACCGTCGTCTGCGGGACGATCGAGGACGTCGTGGTCGACTGCTCCGTGGTGCTCGTGGTGGAGGTCGACGTGGTGGAGGACGACGACGTCGTGGGCGGCGTGTGCACCTCCACCTCGACCTCGTCCATGTCCATCGTGGGCGTGACCACCAGGAACGCCAGGTCCTGCTTGTAGCGGTCCGCGAACAGCCGCACGCCGGCGGCGAGACCCTCGCCATAGGCGTAGAGAGACGCCTCGCCGGCCTCGGACGCCTTGAGCCAGATCTCGTCGCCGTCGTGCCCAGGGCCCTCGAACGGGCTGCCGTCCGCGTGGTGGAGCGTGGTGCCATCGCCTGGCGTCAGCTCGACCGACGCCGCCGTCGTGTGGATGGTGAACGGCCCGATGAGCTGGCCGGGGATGGCGTCGACGTCCGTCTCGCCCCCGATGTTCACGACGACAGGGCCGCTCAGGGCGGGCAGCGCGTCGGCGGCGACGGCCGCGAGGATCGCCTCGTAGTTGGCGAGCACCGCCGGGTGCCCGGTCGACCCCTCCAGCACGAAGCCGTTGGTGAAGTGCCAGATCGCCGCCTGGGTGGCGGCCGCCTTCTCGGAGTCGGTGCCCGTGATCTCGTGGTCCGCGGGGCCCACGCCGGTTGGGAAGTAGCTGTTCAGGATGCGCTCGACCGCTTCGCGGTTGGCGATGCTCGAGTCATCCCACGGCGCTGCGGGGAGGACGTCGCCCTCCTCGATCCCGCCGATGAAGTCGACGCAGTAGGCGAGGTCGACGTCCTCCGAGCCTTCGACCTGCAGATTCAGCAGACCAGCCTTGATGGACATGGTCCCGCCGCCCGGGAGGTGGCCCTTGACGGTCAGATGAAGCTCCGAGACGCCCTGGAACTCCCCGGAGTCGCCATCGTCAGCGGATGAAGGTGCTGCGAAGGTGCCGACCAGCCCCGCGGCAAGTGCGAGGCTGGCAACGACGGCTGCTACGCCTCGTCGCGAGGCAGCGCGTTGGGCAATGGTCATGTCTCTCCCCAAGCTCGTGTGCCGGTCCATGGGCGAGGACCGCTAGTCGTCAGATTCAGGGCCCGGTTTCGCCTGGCTCCCCACGCGGCGCAGCGACCAGTTCGCCACGTGGATCTCAGCCTGCCCCAGCGACCGAACTCTTCTCGCCCGCCGCCGGAGAAGCTAACACGCGGGCGCGGCCGAGCATGACATGCCCGGTTCAGAAGTCGTCAACCTGAAACCTTCTGCCGAACGCGTCGGGGGACCCGCACGCAGCGGGTCCCCCAGTAATCGACCGTAGAGCCCGCAGGGTGGCGGGTCCCTCGGACAAAATGTGGCTCAGAACGTGATGACGGAGCGGATCACCGTGCCGGCCTTGAGGTCGGCCACCGCCTCGTTGACGTCGTCGATGGCGATCTTCTTGGTCACCATGCCCTCGAGGTCGAGCCGGCCGTTGCGCCACAGGTTGAGCATGCGGGCGAAGTCGCTGCGGACGTCGGCCGAGCCGTAGTACGAGCCCATGAGCGTCTTCTCCTGGAAGAACAGCTCGAAGGCGCTGAACGAGACCATCTCGGCCACACCGCCCACGCCGATGATGCAGGTCGTGCCGCCCCGGCGGGTGGCGTCGTAGGCACTGCGCATGGTCAGAGGCAGGCCGATGGCCTCGAAGGCGAAGTCGAAGCCGTCGCCGCCGGTGATCGACTGCTTGGCCGACTCCAGCCCGTCGGGCTTGACCGCGTGGGTCGCCCCGAAGCGCTGGGCGTCCTCCAGCTTGGAGTCGACCAGGTCGACCGCCACGATCTCCGACGCGCCGGCGACCCTGGCGCCCTGGATGGCGGAGATGCCCACGCCGCCGCAGCCGAACACGACGACCGACGAGCCCGGGGTGACCTTGGCGGTGTTGAGCGCCGCGCCCACGCCGGTCATGACGCCGCAGCCCACCAGCGAGGCGACCTCGTGCGGGGTCTCGGGGTCGATCTTCACCACGCCCTGCTCGGGCATGATCATCTCCTCGGCCCAGGTGCCCGAGCCCGCGAAGCCCATCAGCGGGGCGCCGTCGAGCGTGAAGTGCGGCATGGCGCCGATGCCGAAGGTGATGTTCAGGCACAGGTTGGGCTGCTTGCGGTCGATGCAGTACTTGCACTGCCCGCACGGGGCGCTCCAGGCGATGATCACGTGGTCGCCCGGCTGCACCGACGTCACGCCCTCGCCCACCTCGGCGACCACGCCCGCGCCCTCGTGGCCGGGGACGAACGGGGCCGGCTGCGGGATGGTGCCGTTCATGCCGGAGACGTCGGAGTG
>JBKPRS010000470.1:0-17809 GCA_046734695.1 Actinomycetota bacterium
GAGCGCCGGTCGTGGGTCAGGCCGGCCGACACGCCCGCCCGCACCAGGTCGAGGCGACCCTTGGGCGTGCCCTCGGCGTCGACCGCCTTGCCCAGGGCCCGCGGGTCGAGCACGTCGTCCCAGATGTCGACCGCCTCGTCCCACTGGAGCTCGCCCAGCCGCACGAACGACGTGCCCTCGGCGTGCGACTTGCCACAGAAGCCCAGGTAGGCCGGGTAGAGCAGGGCGGCAGACACGGCCTTGGGCTCGAGCACCACCTCGTAGCTGCCCGGGTCGAGCGAGACAGGGTCGCGCCCGCCTCCGGCCTTGGCCGCGGCCCGGGCGCCGACGGCGGCGCCGTCCAGGTCCCCGAGGCGGCTGGAGGTGGACTGGGCGTAGCCGTCGGCCGGATGGGGCCCGCCCACGACCGCCCGGTGGATCCCGTCCACCTGGGCCGCCGTCGAGCGCCCCTCGGCCCGCTGGCCGGTGGTCGAGGCCAGCACCTTGGTGGTGGCCCGGGTGGAGCAGTAGCCCGCGGCCTCGAAGTCCCCGGCCGCGGCCACGAAGCCGGCCACCACCTCGGCCCGCTGGTCGGGCGTGGCGCCCGCGGTGGCATCGTCCCAGTGGTCGACCGGGCTGACGGGCGCGGGCGGGGCCAGGCCCGGGAAGTCGGGATCGACCGGGCGCAGCCGGGCGGCCGCCCCCGCCCGCTCCACCAGCGCGGCCAGGCTGTCGGGATCGGTGCGGCTGGACGTCACCCGGGCCAGCCGGCCCTCGACCGCCAGCGTCAGCGCCACGGTCGCGACGTCCTCGGTCACGTTCTGGTGGATGCGGCTGTTGGCGAAGCGGGTGAGCGACGACGTGCCCACCGTGGCGGTGACCAGCGCCTCCGCCCCGTCGCCGACCAGGGACAGCGTGCGCTCGCAGATCTCGGCGGGATCGACCATCGCCCGGGGACCGTAGCCAACCGGGGCCGCAAAGCGCGCCGCGCCCGATAACCTGCGTTCCCCCCAATACCAGCGAGGATCCCGTGTCCAACAACGGTGCTACCGGCATCGAGGTCGTCGCCTTCGACGGCGACGACACGCTCTGGCACTCGGAGAGCCACTTCGTGGACGCGCACCATCGCTTCTGCGCCCTGGTGGAGCCGTACGTGGACGACCGGGGCCTGGTGGACGAGCGGGTCGTGGCCACCGAGCGGGACAACCTGGCGATCTACGGCTACGGCGCCAAGGCGTTCACGCTGTCCCTGATCGAGTCGGCCATCGAGCTGACGGGCGGCCGCATCACCAGCCGCGAGATCAGCGCCATCCTCGACCTGGGCAAGACGCTGCTGGCCCACCCGGTCGAGCTGCTCGACGGCGTCGGCGAGGTGGTCGAGGAGCTGGCCGGCACCGGGCGCCGGCTGATCGTGGTGACCAAGGGCGACCTGTTCCACCAGGAGGCCAAGGTGGCGGGCTCGGGCCTGGCCGACCGCTTCGCCCGGGTCGAGATCGTGTCCGAGAAGGACGTCGCCACCTACCGCCGGGTGCTGGCCGCGTCCGAGGTCGAGCCCGAGCGCTTCCTGATGATCGGCAACTCGGTCCGCTCCGACGTGCTACCGGTGGTCGAGCTGGGCGGGCACGCCGCCCACCTGCCCTACCAGTACACCTGGGAGCTGGAGCACGTCCCCGACGCCGACGCCGAACGCCAGGGCTTCCACGAGCTGACCTCGATCCGCCAGCTGCCGGAGCTGGTGGAGCGCCTGTCCGCTTAACGCACCCCCACCCGGACGTCCCGGAAGCGGCACGGCACCGCGTGGTGGCCGGTGTGGCCCACCTGCAGAGGCTGGCCCTTGCCGCAATTGGGTAGGCCCCACGGCACCCACTCGTCGGCGCCGCCCACCGCGTCCAGCGAGGCCCAGAACGTCGGGCCGATGCCCGTGTAGGTGGGGTTCTTGAGCATGCGGCCGAGGGCACCGTCCTTGATCTCCCAGCCGATCTCGCAGCCGAACTGGAAGTTGAGCCGCTTATCGTCGATCGACCACGACCGGTTGGTCTGCATGTAGATGCCGTCCTCGGTGCCGGCGATCATCTCCTCCAGCGACGAGTCGCCCGGGCGCAACCCGACGTTGGTCATGCGCACCATGGGCAGCCGGGCCGGGCCGTCGGCCCGCACCATCCCGCCGGAGACCAGGCCCACCTGCGGCGCCGAGTCCCGCCCCGAGAGCACACCCACCCACATGCCGTCGCGCACGATGTCGACCGCCTGAGCGGCGACGCCCTCGTCGTCGTAGCCGAACGTGCCCATGGCGCCGCCGATGGTGGCGTCGGCGGTGATGTTCATCAGCTCGCTCCCGAAGCGCAGCTGACCGAGCCGGGCGGGATCGAGCCACGAGGTGCCCGCGAACGCCGCCTCCCACCCGAGGATGCGGTCCAGCTCGACCGCATGGCCTACCGACTCGTGGATCTGGAGCGCCACCTGGTCAGAATCGAGGACCAGCGTGGTGACGCCGGCCGGGCACTGGGGGGCCGACAGCAGCTGCCGGGCCTCCTCGGCCATGCGCGCCCCGGCGGCCACCAGGTCGAGACTGCGGACCAGCTCCCAGCCCCGGGTGCCGTAGTGGCCGTGCACGCCCGGGTAGGACCGGCGCTGGGTCTCGCCGTCGCCGATGGCGGTGGCGTCGACCACCGCCCCGCACTCGACGATGTGCTGGTCGATGCGGCTGCCCTCGCTGGAGGCGAACCACTTCTCGGTGTCCCACACCTGGTAGTGGGCCTGGGCCAGGTCGACCCCCGCGTCCTGGGCCGCTCCGGTGGCCTCGACCAGCAACTCGGCCTTGTCGGCCAGGCTGACGTCGTCCAGCGGGTGCTCGGTCCAGCCCGACGACCACGAGTCGACCACGACCGGAGCGGGCGACAGCTCCATCGGGGGCCCCGGGACCCGGGCCGACGCCTTGGCCACCGCCGCCGCGCCTTCCCCCGCCCGCCGGGCTTCGGCCGTCGTGAGCGCGGGCGTGGCCTGGAACCCCCAAGACGAGCCGATGAGGGCCCGCACCCCGATGCCGACGTCCTCGGTCTGCGACAGGTCCTCGACGACCCGGTTGCGGGCCGCCATGGCCTCGTGGCGGCGCACCATGACGCGGGCGTCGGCGTAGCGCGCCCCGGCGTTGAGCGCGGCCTCGACGGCCGCGACGGCCAGATCCATCACGACGTCGGACCGTAGCTGTCCAGGACCACCCGCGGCTCGTCGGTCAGGAGGTAGGCGCTGCCCGCCAGATCCAGCAGCTCGCGCTCGTCGGGGCCCACGATGCGCCGGTACTCGGGGTCCGTGATCATGGCCGAGAAGGCGTCGAGGTCCCGGAACCACTGCACCGTCACGCCGTCGAAGCCCTCGCTGCCGGTCCAGCGCCCGGGGGCGTCGGGGAGCCGCGGGTGCTGCTCGTAGCGGACCACGTGGTCGCCGATCCCGGGCACCGAGAGGATCTTGGCCGCGTGCACCTCACGCCAGTGGGCGTGGAACTGGGCGGCGTCGAGCGCGGGGTTGCGGCGGAGCATGGCGGTGAGCCGGATCATCGTGGTCCTTCCCGGGAACGTGACCGAAGGCACTAGCTTCGCGGACCATGCTGAGCACGCCCCGCATCCCGCCGCTGGCCCCCGAGGAGATGGACGACCAGGCCCGGGAGCTCGTCGGCGAAGTGGGCGGCGACACCCGCGGGGCGGTGAACATCTTCCGCACGCTGGTCCGCCACCCCGGCCTGTTCCGGCGCTGGCTGCCCTTCGGCGGCAAGCTGCTGGTGGGGAAGCTCCCGGCCCGCGACCGCGAGCTGATGATCCTGCGCACCGGCTGGAACTGCCACGCCGACTACGAGTGGGCCCAGCACGTGGTGATCGCCCGCCGGACCGGCATCACCGACGACGAGATCGCCTGGATAAAGGAGGGGCCGGACGCGCCCGGTTGGGAGGCGTGGGACGCCACGCTGCTGCGGGCGGCGGACGAGCTCCACGGCGACTCGATCCTCTCCGACGCCACCTGGGCCGCACTGGCCGAGGTCTACGACGAGCGCCAGCTCATCGAGGTCCCCATGCTGGTCGGGCACTACCACATGGTCGCCTACGCCCTGAACTCCCTCGGCGTGCAGGTCGAGCCGGCCGTCGCCGCGGAGACGGCGTGACCGGCGCGGCCCGGCTGGCCGGCCGCACGGTCCTCGTCGTCGGGGCGGGCACCCAGCCGAGCGACGAGGACGACCCGCCGGTCGGCAACGGCCGCGCCATCGCCGTCACCGCCGCCCGGGAGGGCGCCCAGGTGGTGTGCGCCGACCGGGACGAGAAGGCAGCCGAGGAGACCGCGGCGCAGGTGCGCGAGGCGGGCGGGTCCGCCACCGTGGTGCTCGGCGACGTGCGGGACGAGGGCGACTGCGCGGCGCTGGTGGCCGCGGCGGTCGAGGCCGGCGGCGGCTCCTTGGGCGGTGCGGTGCTCAACGTGGGCATCGGGCGGGGTGGCGGACTGGCCGGCACCTCGGCCGACGACTGGGACACGACGTTCGCGGTCAACCTGCGCAGCCACTTCCTCGTGGCCAAGGCGGCGCTGCCGTCGATGGCCGAGGGCAGCGCGTTCGTGTTCATCAGCTCGGTGGCCGGGCTGCAGCCCGGCAGCCGCCTGCCCGCCTACGACTCGTCCAAGGCCGGGCTGATCGGCCTGTCCCGCCATGTCGCCATCGAGGGCGCCCGGCGGGGCGTGCGGGCCAACGTGATCGCTCCCGGACTCATCGACACCCCGTTGGGGCGCCTCGCCAGCCGCGGCCGCCCGTCGCGCGAGCGCACCCCGGTCCCGCTGGGGCGCCAGGGCACGGCGTGGGAGGTGGCTGCGGCGACGTGCTTCCTGCTGTCGGACGAGGCCAGCTACATCACCGGCCAGGTCCTGGCCGTGGACGGCGGGCTCAGCCTGATCTGATCAGCGGGTGACCAGCGGCGCCACCTCGGCGCCGAACACCCGCAGCTGGTCGTACAGCTCGTGGACGTCGCGGCTGCGGAACGCGACCTGGATCTGGTCGGCCCCGAACCCGGCGAGCACCCGCAGGAACCCCGCGATCTGCTCGGGCGAGCCGTGCACGGCCCGGCCCACGTCCCAGCGGGGCTCGCCCACGTACAGCGGGCCGGACAGCACGCCCACCGTGAACGGCTCGCCGGCCCGGCCGGCCCGGTCCCGCATCTCGCGCAGCCGGGCGATGCCCGCCGACATGCCGCCCTCGGGCGGGCCCTGGGGCAGCCAGCCGTCGCCCCGCTCGGCGGCCCGGCGCAGCGCGGCGGGCGACGATCCGCCCACCCAGATCGGCACCCGGGGCTGGGCCGGTCGGGGCTGCTGGCCCACCTCGTCGTAGGACCAGGTCGCACCGTCGTGGGCCGAGAACTCGCCGGCGAAGGCGGCCCGCACCGCGTCGATCGACTCGTCCAGCAGCGCGCCCCGGCGGTGGAAGTCGACGCCCAGGGCCTTGAACTCGGCCTCCACGTGGCCGGTGCCGACGCCGAGGATGGCCCGGCCGCCGGAGAGCGCGTCGAGCGTCATCCACTGCTTGGCCGCCGCCAGCGGGTGCCGGTATCCCAGGACGTAGACGTGGCTCAGCAGCCGCACCCGGTGCGTGAGCCCGGCCAGGAACGCCAGCGTGGCCACGCAGTCGTACCAGGTGGTCGACATGGCCGGCGCCCGGGGCTTGGGGATGGCCACGTGGTCGCACACGGCGACGTAGGCGAAGCCCGCGTGCTCGGCCACCCGAGCCACCGATCCGAGCTCGTCCGCGCCCGCCCGCGCCTCCCACGCCTCGGCGAACAGGGTGGACTGCGCTTGGATCGGCAACTGGATGCCGAAAGCGATGCCTGCCTGAGCGTCGAGACGCTCCACGATGTTCCTCCCTCGGCCTTCCCCGGCATGGCCTGGAACCTCGGGCAATCTGGCACACCATCGTGGGCTCTACAAGTACTTACGGCCCGTAACGCCACGCCTGGACCCCCATTGCAGCACGTTTAGTGCCTACCGCGCCACGAGGAGGGCTAGGTACTGCGCAGTGTTCAGGCGCTCTCGAACACCGCGGCCAGGGAGGCGACGAGCCAGCGGTGCTGGTCGGGCACGGCCGCGGCCAGCGGGGCCCGGGCGCTCAACTGCTCGACCAGGTCGACGGCGCGGCCCTGCACGACCAGGCTGGGATCAGCCACCGGCCGGTCGTGGATGGTGATCCGCTCCCCCGCCTCCACCACGACTCGGCCGTCGGGCTCGGTCGTCTCCAGCACCAGGATGGCCGGGGTCGCCCGGCCCGACGCCAGCACGAACGCCGGCCCCAGCCCGGCCACGTACTGCAGGCCGCCCATGACCTCGTCCGGCTCCTCGACTACGGGCCGCCCCAGCGGGAGGGCGATGTCGCGCTCGTGGACCCAGCAGTCCCACAGCGCGTGCAGGGCCAGCAGGCGCACGGAGATCAGCCCTACCGGCGTCTCGGCCACGGTTTGCCATCCGGCCTCGTCCAGTCCCTCCACGACCTCGCACAGCGCCTCGCTGCTGGCGATCAGCTGCGCCAGCGTCTCGGCCGGCGGCAGCGCCCCCGCTGCCTCCACCAGGGCGGCGGGCGTGGCCTTGGGGTCGAAGCCGACCAGCAGCCGGGTCGGCTCCCCCGCCAGCCCGGACAGGATCGAGTAGCGCCAGAACCCGTTCACGGTCACGAGGTGGGTGGCCACGTCCTGCACGGTCCAGTCCTCGCAACGGCTGGGCGCCGCCCACTCGTCGTCGCTCAGCGATTCCAGCGTCGCCGCCAGCCGCTGCCGCTGGCGCAGGAGCGCCGCGGCGCAGTTCCCGTCCCCCTCGACCGTGACGATGGGCGGGCCCTCGTAGCGCGGATCGATCTCCATCGCGTCACGCTAGACCGGCGACGGCGGCGGCCAGGGTGTGGATGCCCTCGTCGATCTGGTCGGGGCGGAACCGGCCGTAGCCGAGCACCAGCGAGCGAGCCCGGAGCCCAGGGTCGGCCAGCCGGTCGGCCAGCGGGTAGACGCCGATGCCCCGGCGCCGGGCCGCCACCGCCACCTCGGCGCTGTCCAGGCCGGGCGGCAGGGTGACGAAGGCGTTGAGCCCGGCGGACACGCCTTCGACCCGGGCTTCGGGCAGCTCCCGGGCCAGGGCCGCCACCACGGCGTCGCGGCGCTCACGGTAGGCCCGGCGAGCCCGGCGCAGGTGGCGGTCGAGGTCCCCCCGCTCGAGGAACACCGCGAAGGTGGCTTGGATGAGCGAGGCGGTCATCCCGTCGGTGGCCTTCCGGGCGGCGAGGATGTCGTCCAGCAGGTCCGGGGGCACGACCAGCCAGCCCAGCCGCACGCCGGGGGCCAGGCTCTTGGACAGGGTGCCGTGATAGATGACCCGGTCGGGCAGGACACCCTGGAGCGCGCCCACCGGGTGGCGGTCGTAGCGGAACTCGGCGTCGTAGTCGTCCTCCACCACCCAGCCGTCGACCGCCCGGACCCAGTCGGCGAGCTCACTCCGGCGCGGGGCCGACAGCACGACGCCGGTGGGCGACTGGTGTGCAGGGGTCAGCACCGCGGCCCGGGCCGGCGACGCGGCCAGATCAGCCGTGCACACCCCCTCGGCGTCCACCGGGATCGCGACAGCGCGTGCGCCGGCCCAGGCGATCTGGTTCCGGGGGTCGTCGTAGCCGGGGACCTCCACCGCCACGTCCCGCACGCCCCGGTCCGCCAGGGCCCGCAGGACGAGGCTGAACCCGTGGGCGAAGCCGTTGCACACCACGACCTGGTCCGCCTCGCAGGCCACGCCCCGGACCCGGCCCAGGTAGGCGGCCACCGCCGCCCGCAGCCGGGGCAGCCCGGCGGGCGGCATGTAGCCCAGCTCGGCGTCGGGCATGGTCGCCAGCGCCTCCCGGGTGGCGCGCACCCAGGCCGCCCGGGGGAACAGCCCGAGGTCGGGCAACCCGGTGCGGAAGTCGAGGGTCAGCGGCGGGTCGGCCGGCCCCTCCGCGACCGGGCCAGGGCCGGCCGCGGGCGCGCAGACGTCGTTGACCCGGGTGCCGGAGCCCTGGACCGTCGTCACGTAGCCCTCGGCCGCCAGTTGCTCGTACGCCTCGACCACCAGGCCCCGGGTGACACCCAGGTCCACGGCCAGGGCCCGGCTGGAGGGTAGGCGGGTGCCGGGGGGCAGCCGCCCGTCGCGGATGGCGGCCCGCAGCCCGTCCTCCACCTGGGAGCGCAGGCCACGGGGCCGCGAGCGGTCGAGCTCGACGAACAGATCCGGAGAAGTGGTACCCATACAGATCCTCCGACTGGACCTTATCAGGGGTCCACTACCGGCGTACCTTGCTCATATGCACCCCGAGACCACGATCCGACTGGCCAACATGCGGCGCGACGACCTGCTCCGCTCCGGCCGCCGATTCACCATTCACCCCAGCAACACCCGCTGCACCCGCAAGTCCAGTATCGAAGGAGCAAGGTCATGATGAGCATCCACTGCCCCCGCCACGGCCGCGAGGTCCTCGTCGGCCACGGTCAGATCCTCGGCATCGAGGGCCAGGGCCGCGACCTCACCGTCCGCTGGGTCTGCGCCTGCGGGCACGAAGGCACCCACCGCCCCCAGCGTTCTTCGGTCGCCGCCTGAGTCAGAAGATGGAGTACCCGCCGTCGATGACCATCGAATCGCCCGTGTGGTACCCGAGGCTGGGGTCGGCCAGGTACACGGCGATCTCCCGGAGGTCGGCCGGCTGGCCCCAGCGGCGCACGGGCGTGCGCTTGACGGTCGCCTCCACCCAGCGCGGGTTCTCCTTGCCCGGTTCGATCATCTCGGTGTCCATCCAGCCCGGGAGCATGGCGTTGCAGCGCACCCGATGGCGGGCCAGCTCCACGGCCAGGCCCCGGACCAGCCCCAGCAGGGCGGTCTTGGACGCCGCGTAGTGCTCCATGCGGGGCGCCCCGTGGATGGCCGACACCGACGAAACGGCCACCAGGGCCCCGCCCTCTCCCCGCTCCACCATGTGGCGGGCGGCGGCCCGCATGGTGAGGAAGGCGCCGTCCAGGTTGACGGCCATGACCCGGCGCCACTCGTCGAGGCTCATCTCCAGGAACGAGGTGGTTCCCCCCACCCCGGCGTTGGCGAAGAGCGAGTCGACCCGCCCCAGGTCGGCGAGCGTGGCCGCCATGGCTGCCTCTACCTGGTCCTCGTCGCTGACGTCGCAGGCGTAGGCGACGGCCTGGACCCCGGGGGCGAACTTCTTCAGGTGCTGGCAGGCCTCGGCATTGCGACCGGAGTCCCGGGCCCAGATGGCCACGTCGGCACCCGCGGCGGCCAGCCCCTCGGCGAAGCCCAGCCCGATGCCGCGGTTGCCGCCGGTGACCACCGCGACCTGCCCGTCGAGCCGGGTCACGGGGCGGGCGTCGGCGGTCGCTGCCCGGTGGCGCCCCAGTACACCTGGCGCGCCACGGAGATGCGCACGTCCGCCGTGCGGATCCCCCAGAACTCGAAGCCGTAGTGGTGGGCGGCCACGTTGGCCAGAGTGGTGACCAGCGTGCCGGCCTGGGCCATGGGCTCGACGCCCAGGTTCTTGCCCTCGGCCTGGAGGCCGGCGACCACACCGGCCAGCTCGGTGGTGACCGCGTTGAGCAGCCTCACCCGGATGTTGCGGAAGCGCCGGTCGCCCTCGTCGGTGCTGAGGTCGACCACCCGCAGCACGGGCCGGTGCTGGTCCCAGAAGCCGAAGAAGGCGTCGGTGAGCTCGAGCGCCGTCTGGTAGCCGGCCTTGCCCTTCCACGGGCTCTCGGCCACCAGCCGGACGAGCCGCTGCCCGTCGAGCGCCATCTCCTGGGCCAGGACCAGGATGGCCGCCTCCACGTCGGCGAAGTACTGGTAGAAGGTGGCGGGCGAGGTCCCCGCCTCGCGGGCGATGTCGATGACCTTGACCGACCGGTACGAGGTGGTGCGGAGCATCTCGGCCGTGCAGTCGAGCAGCCGCTGGCGGGTGGCCCTCCCCCGGCGGCCGGGCACGCGGCCGTCGGCGGCCCTCAGGTCCTCGACCGCGGCTTCGCTCATCTCCCCCACGGGCGCCAGACTAGCGATATCTGACGCCCCATCAGGGGATCAGCGCAGCGGCGCGATGTACTGCTCCCCGAAGCGCTCCAGGGCCCGGACGTTCTCGTCGCGGGACGCGTTGGTCAGGCCCTCCATCATCCAGGCCGAGGTGATGAGCGTGGTCACGCCCAGGCCTTCCAGCTGGGCGCACACGTCCGGCGTGGGCAGCCGGTCGACGATCGAGACCTGGACCTCGAACGGCCGGTCGAGGGTGCCGTACTCGCGACGGAAGCCGTCGAGGCGGTCGAGGTAGCCGGCCACCTCGTCGAGGCGGTAGTAGACGCCCATCCAGCCGTCGCCCACCCGGGCGGCCCGGCGCAGGGCGCGGTCGGTGTGGCCGCCGATGAGGATCGGCACCGGGGCGGGAGGCGCCGGGCTCATCTCGAGGCGGTCGAAGTCGTAGAACTCGCCGTGGTGCTCGACCATGCCGCCCCGCCACAGCGTGCGCAGCACCTCGATCTGTTCCTCCATGCGGGCGCCGCGGCGGTCGAACTCCTGGCCCAGTTGGGTGAACTCCTCGCGCATCCAGCCCGCGCCCACGCCCAGCACGACCCGGCCTCCGGACAGGTGGGCGGCGGTGCCGACCGCCTTGGCCACGACGAACGGGTTGCGGGCGGGCAGCACGTAGACGTGGGTGGAGAAGCGGATGGTGGACGTCACGGCGGCCATGGCTCCGGTCATGACCCACACGTCGGGCCACGCCGTCTCCGGCGGGAACATCGGACGGCCGTCGTCGGTGTACGGGTACGACGAGTCGAGCTTGTCCGGGTAGAAGACGTGGTCGGACAGCGACACCTGGTCGAAGCCGGCGGCCTCGGCCGCCTTCGTCAGCTCGACCCAGTCGTCAGGCGACGAGTACATCAGCGACTGGCAGAACCTCACGCCTCCTTCTCCCAGATCTCCACCAGCGCGTCGACGGTGGTCAGGGTGGCGAGCAGCGCCAGCGTGTTGTCGATCACCGCGTCGGCGTACTCGGCGGGCACGCCGCACACCGCATCCCGAGGCAGCACCACGTCGAAGCCCCGGTTGACCGCCTCCATGACCAGGTTGGTGATGGCCACGTTGACCGACACCCCCGTGACCACGATCGTGCTCACCCCCAGGTTGCGCAGCACCGGCTCCAGGTCGGTGCCGCTCATGGGGTTGAGCCCGTGGGTGCGGGTGAGGACCAGGTCCGTGGGCATGGCCCCCACCTCGGGCACCACCTTGGTGGCCGGGGAGCCCGGGAGCAGCTTCACCGGCGAGTCGGCCACCGCGTGGAACAGCCGGGCGTTGGTGCTGGCACCCTTGCCGTCGATCCGGCGCTCGAACGTGGCGTGCACCACGTCGACGCTGGCGGCCCGGGCCGATTTCAACAGCCGGGACAGCGCCGGGATCATCGTCCCCCGGGCCGCCTCGGCCAGTGCGGGCAGCACGGCCTGTTCGCCCACCACCCCGTTCTGTACCTCCGACGTCACCACCGCGGTTCGCCACGGCGCCACCAGAGCGGCAAGGTCCACAGCCATTGGCCGACCATAACCGCCCTGGTCGGCGCAGGCGGCAGACTCGGGTCATGGACCTGCACGCCGTCCGCTACACGGTGTCGGACCGTGTCGCGACCGTCACGCTGGATCGCCCTGAGCGCCTCAACGCCTGGACCGGCCGCATGCACACCGAATACCGGTGGTGCCTCGCCGAAGCCGAGGCCGACCCCTCGGTCCGGGTGGTGGTGGTCACCGGAGCGGGCCGGGGCTTCTGCGCCGGGGCCGACTTCCGGGCCCTGGAGAAGAACGTCGCCGCGGGCGGCTACGACGACGGCGTGCGGGAGGAGCTGGCCACGCCCGGCTACGGCGTCCGGTCCGAGTTCGACCATGCCTTCGCCTTCCACTACGGCATGGCGACCCCGGTGATCGCGGCGGTGAACGGGCCTGCGGCCGGGGTCGGGCTGGTCCTCGCCTGCTACTGCGACCTGCGCTTCGCCGCCGCCGGCGCCAAGCTCACCACCTCGGCGCCCCGCCTGGGCCTGCCCGCGGAGTACGGCCTGTCCTGGGTCCTGCCCCGGCTGGTGGGACTGGGCCACGCCGCCGACCTGCTGCTCTCGTCCCGCGTCGTGCTGGCCGAGGAGGCCGCGGCCATCGGGCTGGTCAACCGGGTGCTGCCGCCCGACGAGCTGCTCCCGTTCACCTACGAGTACGCCCGGTCTCTCGCCCACGACGTGTCGCCGTCGTCGCTGCGCGAGACCAAGCGCCAGATCTACGGCGACCTGCACGGCGACGTGGGGTCGGCCGTCGAGCGGTCCGTCGAGCTGACCGACGAGATGATGGGCGGCGCCGACTACGCCGAGGGCGTGCGGGCGTGGACCGAGCGGCGAAATCCCGACTTCCCCGACCCTGGGTAGGGGTAGCTTCCGCGCCATGGCGACCCGGATGAACTCCGTGGTGATCGACTCGCCCGACCCCGCGGCCCTCGGCCGCTTCTGGGCGGAGACCACGGGCTGGCCGATCACCCAGGACGGGCCCGACGAGGTGGTGGTCGAGCCGCCCGAAGGCGAGCCAGGCATCGTCCTGGTGATCGGGCGCAACGACGACCCCAAGGTCGGCAAGAACCGGGTCCACCTCGACCTGACCAGCCGGTCGGCCGAGCACCAGGCCGAGCTGGTCGAGCAGGTGCGCCGGGCCGGGGCCACGCCGATCGACATCGGCCAGGGCGCGGTGCCCTGGGTGGTGCTGGCCGACCCGGACGGCAACGAGTTCTGCATCCTGGAGGCGCGGGACACCTACACGGGCGTGGGGCCGGTGGCCTCGGTCTGCATCGACTCGCCCGACCCCGCGACGCTGGCCGAGTTCTGGGCGGTGGCGTCCGGCTGGCCCATCGTGCACCGTGCCCCGTACGGCGTGGCGCTGGCCGCGCCCGACCGGCCCGGTCCCCGCCTGGAGATCCTCGAGGTGCACGACCCCAAGGTGGTCAAGAACCGCGTCCACATCGATGTGGCGCCCGAGGAGGGCGACGACCAGATGGCCGAGGTCGACCGGCTCAAGGCGCTGGGCGCCACCGACGTCGACATCGGCCAGGGCGACGTGCCCTGGGTGGTCCTGGCCGATCCCGACGGCAACGAGTTCTGCGTGCTCACGCCCCGCTCCCTATGATCTGACACACCGTCAGATTTGGGAGCGCGCATGGCCGAGATCCCCAAGATCATCAGCGTCGACGACCACGTGGTGGAGCCCCCGCATGTCTGGGAGCGCTGGCTGCCGGCCGCCTACCGCGACCGCGGCCCCCGCATCGAGCGCCGTGGCGTGGCCGGCATGCGCCACGTCGGCGGTGGCCACTACGAGCAGGTCTTCGACGACGACGCCCCCGAGAAGGCCGACTGCTGGGTGTACGAGGACCTCGTCTACGTGCACAAGCGCCACGTCGCCGCGGTGGGCTACCCCCGCGACGAGATGACGATGACGCCCATGACGTACGAGGAGATGCGGCCCGGCTGCTACGACGCGGCCGCCCGCATAGAGGACATGGAGCTCAACCACGTCGAGGCGTCGCTGTGCTTCCCGACGTTCCCCCGGTTCTGCGGCCAGACCTTCACCGAGGCCAAGGACCACGACCTGGGGCTGGCGTGCGTCCGGGCCTACAACGACTGGATGGTCGAGGAGTGGTGCGCCGGCTCCGGCGGCCGGCTGATCCCGCTGATCATCGTGCCCCTGTGGGACGCCGAGCTGGCGGCGGCCGAGGTGCGGCGCAACGCGGCCCGAGGCGTCCACGCGGTGTGCTTCAGCGAGATCCCGCCGCACCTGGGGCTGCCGTCGATCCACTCGGGTGCCTGGGACCCGTTCCTGGCCGCCTGCCAGGAAACCCGCACCACGATCAACATGCACATCGGGTCGTCGTCCCGCATGCCGGCCACGTCGCCCGACGCCCCCACCGGTGTCGCCGCCACGCTCAGCTTCAACAACGCCATGGCGTCCATGAGCGACTGGCTGTTCTCCGGCAAGCTGGTCCAGTTCCCCGAGCTGGTGCTGGCCTACAGCGAGGGCCAGATCGGCTGGATCCCCTACATCCTCGAGCGGGCCGACACGGTGTGGGAGGAGCACCGGGCCTGGGCCCACACCCAGGACCTCGTGCCCGAGCCGCCGTCGACCTACTACTACCGGCAGATCTACGGCTGCTTCTTCCGGGACCGCCACGGCATCGAGTCGCTCGACGAGGTCGGCGTCGACAACATCACGTTCGAGACGGACTACCCCCACACCGACTCGACCTGGCCGGACACCAAGAAGGTGGCCGAGGAGCTGATGGCGGGCGTGCCCCAGGAGGCGGTGGACAAGATCATGCGGGGCAACGCCATCCGCATGCTCAGCCTCGACCTCTAGGCCTTGCACCGAGGGGAGGGCAGCCACCACGATGTGAGCGGGCGGCGTGTGATCTGGAGGCCGCCATGTCGCACCGCTCCCGCCAGCTCGTCTTCGTGGCGTTCGGCGCCCTGGCCCTCGCCGCCATCGCGTCGGGCGCCGGCGGGAGCGGCGGCTCGACCGCCCCGCCGGCGGAGGCCCAGGCGGTGACCCAGATCTGCGACAAGTTCGGCTCGGCGCGGGTCCAGGGCGGCCGCTACGTCGTGCAGAACAACGAGTGGGGCGACTCGACCGGCCAGTGCATCTCGGTCACCGACTCCGGCTTCACGGTCACGGCCGGCAACCACGACAAGCCGACCAACGGCGCGCCTGGCGCCTACCCGTCGATCTTCCGGGGCTGCCACTACAACAACTGCTCGGACGCCAGCGGCCTGCCCGCCCAGGTGTCGAGCCTGGGCACGCTCGGATCCAGCGCCCGGGTGACGGTGCCGTCCAGCGGGGCGTGGAACGCCTCGTACGACCTGTGGCTCGATCCCACGCCCCGGGTCGACGGCCAGAACACCGGGGCCGAGATCATGATCTGGATCAACCACCTCGGCCCGCCCCAGCCGGTCGGCTCCAAGGTCGGGACCGTGAGCCTGGCCGGCGCCACCTGGGACGTGTGGTTCGGCAACACGGGCTGGAACGTCGTCTCCTACGTCCGCCAGCAGACGACGACCGCCTTCGACGGCACGCTGCGCGCCTTCGTGGACGACGCCATCTCCCGCGGCCACGCCCAGCGGGCCTGGTACCTGACCAGCGTGCAGTTCGGCTTCGAGCCCTGGGTCGGCGGGCCCGGCCTGGCGGTGAGCTCGTTCTCGGTCGACACCGGCGGCGGTGGCGGGTCGACGACGACCACCCGCCCGTCCACGACCACGACGACCACCCGCCCGCCGGGCGGCGGAGGCCCGTGCCGGGTTGCCTACTCCGCCGACACGTGGGCCGGCGGCTTCGTGGCCAACCTGACGATCACCAACACGGGCACGGCCACGGTCAACGGCTGGACCCTGCGCTTCACGTTCCCGGGCGACGCGGTCGTCACCAACATGTGGAACGCCGCGCCGACCCAGTCCGGCCGGACGGTCGACGCCCGCAACCTGTCCTACAACGCCACCATCGCCCCCGGCGCCACGGCCGGCTTCGGCTTCCAGGCCAGCTTCGCCACCAACGGCAACGCCCCCACCACCTTCACCCTCAACGGCTCGCCCTGCTCCGTGGGATGAGGGTGTATAGGTGGGCGAATGCCCCGGGTGCCCAACGGCCGGATCTGACGGTGTGTCAGCCTGGTCGGTACCTTGGCCGGCGTGCTCGCTGCCACGGTTCGGGAGGCTGCCAGACGGTTCGGGGACCTGCCTGCGTTCGTCGATCCTGACGGGGCGGTGACCAGCTACGCGCAGCTGGACCGGCGGTCGGACCTGGTGGCCGCGGGGCTGGCGCGGCGGGGCGTGCGGGCCGGGGACCGGGTGGCGCTGCGGCTGCCGTCGGACACCGGGTACGTCGTCGCGTACGCCGCCGCGGCCAAGTTGGGGGCCATCACCGCGGGGATCAACCCGCGGCTGGCGCCGCCCGAGCAGGAGGCGCTCGTCGCGCTGGCGGATCCCGTCGTGACACTCGACGAGGCCGGCGACGTGGCCGAGCTGGCGCGGCTGGGGCGGGGTGGGGAGCCGCCGCCGGTGCTGCCCGGTGACCCCGAGCGGCCGGTGGCGATCGTGTTCACGTCGGGGACCACCGGCGTGCCCAAGGGGGCCCTGTTCTGCGAGCGGCAGCTGGCGGCGGTGGCCGACACGGACACCGGGGGCGCGTGGGCCGAGCCCGGGCAGCCGGGGCCCGCCATGCTGGCGTCGACGCAGTTCGCCCACATCGGGTTCACCACCAAGCTCGTCTGGTACCTGCGCCTGGCCACCCGCACCCACATCCTGGGACGGTGGCGGGCCGGCGACGCGCTGGCCACCATCGCCGCCGAGCGCATGCCGTCGATCGGCGGCGTGGCCCCCCAGCTGGCGCTCATGGTCCGCTCGCCGGAGGCCGCCCGCCACGACTGGGACCACGTCCGCACCATCGTGGTGGGGGGCGCCGCCTCGCCGCCCGCACTGGTCGCCGCGGCCCGGGAGCGGTTCGGCGCCGCCTACTCGATCCGCTACTCCTCGACCGAGTCGGGCGGCTGCGGGACCGGTACCGCGTTCGATGCGGACGAAGACGAGGCGCTGCACACGGTGGGCCGGCCCCGCCCCGGCGTCGAGGTGGCGGTGCGGGACGAGGACGGCCGCCCGGAGCCCGACGGCGAGGTGGGCGAGCTGTGGCTGCGCTCCCCCACCCAGATGTCGGGCTACTGGCGGGACCCGGACGCCACCGCGGCCACGCTGGTCGACGGTTGGATCCGCACCGGCGACCTGGCCCGCATCGACGAGCGCGGCCTGGTGCGCCTGGCCGGCCGCAGCACCGAGATGTTCATCCGGGGCGGCTACAACGTCTATCCGGCGGAGGTGGAGTCCACGCTGGCCGCCCATCCGGCGGTGGCCGAGGTGGCCGTCGTGCCCCGGCCCGACCCGGTCATGGGCGAGATCGGGGTGGCGGTCGTCGCCCCCCGTGACCCGGCGGCGCCCCCGACGCTGGCCGAGGTCCGGGACTTCCTCGCCGGGCGCCTCGCCGGCTACAAGCTGCCCGAGGCGCTGCGGATCGTGCCCGAGCTCCCGCTCACCCCCGGCCAGAAGCTCGACCGACGCGCCCTCGTGGCCCACGAGGCGGCGCACGCTCCCGCCCCGACCTGAGCGGTCACCAACCGGTGAAGCCGCTGACCCGAGCGACGGCCACGCGGGCGTGGAGGTCGTGGGCGCCGGACAGGTCGAAGAACGCCACATCGTCCAGGCCCCCGTGGACGGTCGCCCACAGGCCCGCGCTCAGCGAGACCGTCCAGACGACCACGAGCAGGCCGTCCCGGACCGCGGGCAGCCTCCACCGCGGCCGGGAGGCGGCGAGGGCCGCGACGACTGGAAGATCTCGACCGCCGGCAGCACCGCCGCCGCTCCCGGGATGAACCACCCGCCGACGGCCCACGAGGGCCCTAGCAATGCTGGTCGGCATCACGTCCGAGGAGTACCGGAGGGTGGGCGATCTCGACGGCGTTGGCGGCGCCCCCTCGTACACCGAGGTCGCCGGCGACCACCGTGGCCACCCCCACCATGAGCGAGGCGACCACCGCGATCGCGGTGGTGGGGACGACCGGCGACGCCGCCACGGTGCGCACCGCCCGCTGCCCGGAACCAGCTCCGGAGGGCGACTCGGGACGGCGCTGAGCGGTCACTGCAGCGGCGTCCACGGCCCCGGCGGGCCCGGCGGGTAGTGCCCGGGCGGCGGAGGCGGCGGCGCCTGCG
>JBKPRS010000471.1:0-13668 GCA_046734695.1 Actinomycetota bacterium
GGTGTTGGCCTCGGCCGCGCCCGACCCCGGCATCTCCGGCCGGTCGACGTCGTGGGCCAGCAGGTACGCCATGGTCCCGAGCGTGGACGTGACCGTGGCGCCGGTCCGGTTCATCTCCGGCCAGAAGCGGGACACGGAGAACCGCCGCTCGATGGCGGCCCGGCCGCCGTAGATCAGTGGGCCCAGGATGGCCGTGACGATGGCGTTGAAGTGGAACATCGGCAGCGGCGTCCACACCACGTCCTCGGCGGTGCGGCGCCAGCAGACGCCGATCTGGCGGGCCAGCACCTCGTGGTAGCGGTGGCTGAGCATGCAGCCCTTCGACGGCCCGGTGGTCCCGCCCGTGTACACGAACGTGGCCAGCGACGAGGGCCGCACCGCGGGCGCCGGCGGCACCGCTGCCCCGGCCAGCAGGTCGTCCCAGCCGTGGACGGTGGCGCCGGCCAGGGGCGTGGGAGCGCCGCCCACCACCACGACGTGGTCGAGGCCCTCGACCTGCGGTACGACCGGCTCGGCCCGCTCCACCAGCGACGCCTCCACGATCAGCACCCGCGAGCCGGAGTCCTGGAGCTGGTGGCGCAGGTACTCGCCCTTGTAGGCGGTGTTGATGGGGACCGCCACCGCGCCCGCCAGCACGATGCCCCACCACGAGAACATGGCCTCGGGCGAGTTCTCGATCAGCGTCGCCACCCGATCGCCCGGTCCCACGCCCAGGGCGATCAGCGCGCCCGCCAGCCTTCCCGACACGTCCGCCACCTCGGCCGCGGTGGCCGCGGTGCCGGTGACGTCCAGGTAGGGACCGTCGGGATCGGACTCCAGCCGGGCCAACAGCAGGTCGATGACCGTGCGCTCGTCGTCGGTGATCCACCCGGCGCTCATGCGTCCCCCCATCTGAATGACGTTACCATCGGGCTGAACTGTCGTTCACCGGGGGAAGGACTCGTTGTGGATCTCTACTGGGACCCGATCGACGTCGAGATCGACGAGGCGCCGTACGAGATCTGGCGCCGCATGCGGGACGAGGCCCCGGCCTACCGGAACGACCGCTACGAGTTCTGGGCGTTCAGCCGCTACGACGACGTCGAGGCCGCCCACCGTGATCCGGCGACGTTCCAGTCCAGCCACGGGACCGTGCTGGAGATGATGACAGCCGAGCCCATCCCCAGTGGCCTGATGATCTTCCAGGACCCGCCCGAGCACACGCGGCTGCGGTCGCTGGTCTCCCGGGCGTTCACGCCCCGCCGCATGGCCGGCCTGGAGGACCACATCCGCGACCTCTGCGCCGGCCTGCTGGCCCCGTGGAACGGCGACGGCGGCTTCGACTTCGTCGTGGACTTCGGCGCGGTGCTGCCGTCCATGGTCATCTGCGAGCTGCTCGGCGTGCCCAGCGCCGACCGGGCCTGGGTGAAAGAGCAGATCGACACCACGTTCCACATCGAGCCGGGCGTGGGCATGCTCAACGACGTCTCGCTGACCGCCCGCATCGAGCTCGACGGCTACCTGACCGAGCTGATGAAGGCGCGGTCGGAGCACCCGGGCGACGATCTGCTGTCCGGCCTGGTCCAGGCCGAGCTGACGCTGCGGGAGTGCGCCGACTTCGCCAACCTGCTCGTGAGCGCGGGCACCGAGACCGTGGCCCGGCTGCTGGGCTGGGCTGCGGTGGTGCTGGAGGAGCACGCCGACCAGCGGGCCGAGCTGGCCGCCGACGCCACGCTGCTGCCCCACGCGGTGGAGGAGCTGCTGCGCTACGAGGCGCCCTCCCCGGTCCAGGGCCGCTGGACCAGCCGGCCGGTCGAGCGCCACGGCGTCACCATCCCCGAGGGCTCCAAGGTGCTGCTCATCACCGGCTCGGCCGGGCGGGACGAGCGCCACTACCCCGACGCCGAGCGGTTCGACATCCACCGGAGCTTCGACTCACACGTGTCGTTCGGCTACGGCATCCACTTCTGCATCGGCGCCGCGCTGGCCCGCCTGGAGGGACGCGTGGCCCTGCAGGAGGTGCTGGCCCGGCACCCGGACTGGACCGTCGACCACGACCGGGCCGTGCGCCTCCACACCAGCACCGTCCGGGGCTGGGAGAGGGTGCCTGTCAGCTAGAGGCGCCCGGGGCGGCGCAGGTCGGGGTGGACCCAGTCCGGCGAGCGCTTCTCCCGGAACGCGGCCCAGCCCTCCGCCGGTTCGGGCCCGGCCAGGCTGGCGTCCATGGCCATGCGGTCGTAGCCGCCGTAGTAGTCGTGCAGCACCCGCTTGACCTCGTAGCGGGCGCCCGGGGCGGTCCGGCAGCACTGCTCCAGCACCGCGGTGGCCTCGGCCACCAGGTCGTCATGGGGCACGACCCGGGCCACCAGGCCCCAATCCTGTGCCTCGGCGGCCGAGACCTCGCGCCCGGTCAGCAACATGTCCCGGGCCCGGGCCGGGCCGATCTGGCGGGGCAGCACCGCCGCGTAGTTCGTGTCGGCGATCCCCCGGAACAGCTCCGGAGCCCGAAAGGTGGCCCGCTCGCTGGCCACGGCCACGTCGCACAGCATGGCGATCACCAGCCCGCCGCCCTGGCACAGGCCGTTGACGGCCGCGACGATCGGCTTGGGGGATCGGCGCACCGCGTCGAACGGCGTGTTGTCCATGCCCAGCAGCGCGGGCAGGTCGGCCCAGCCGTCGTCGTTCGACCAGGGATCCCCGCCCGGCGCGAACACGTCGCCCGTCCCGGTGACCAGCAGGCCGGCGAGGTCGGCGTCGCGGCCCACGTGCTCGACCGCGTAGCGCAGGCCGAAGTACATGGCGGGGGTGAGCGCGTTGCGGGCCTCGGGCCGGTCGATCACCACCCGGGCCAGCGGGCCGTGGCGCTCCAGGCGCAGGTAGGGCGTACCCAGCCAGTCGCCCTCGGGTGGGTCGCCGGCCGCGGGCATCAGCGGGTGACGAAGGCGTCGGCCACCAGGGCGTGGAGGGCGTCGAGCCCCAGCCGCTCGGGGGCGTCGGGATCGTCCGACACGACCGCGGGATCCACGGCCTGGAACGCGGCGATCAGCCCCGAGAACAGCCGGGCCAGCACCTCGGGGTCGCCGTCGCGCAGCACGCGGGCGGCCTGGCCCCGGGCGAACAGGCCGGATTGCAGGGCCATCGCCTCCTCGTAGCGGTCCTGCATGGCCAGGTCGATCTCGCGGTCGGCGCTGAGCATGGTGGCGCTGGAGTAGCGCAGGTAGAGCCGTCCGAAGCGGGGGTGCTGGCGGAAGAACCCGACCTCGAAGTCGACCAGGCGGTGGAGCTGGTCGGCCGGGTCGCCCTCGCCGCCGAGGATCGCGTGCATGCCGGGCAGGAACTCCTCGCCCCGGCGCACGAAGATCTGGCGGAACAGGTCGTCCTTGGAGTCGAAGAACGAGTACACGGACCCGACCGAGAACTCGGCCAGCTCCGCCACCTCCTTGAGCGTGGTCTCGTGGAACCCCTTGCGGCCGAACACCTCCTCGGCCGCGTCCAGGAGCTGGGAGCGGCTGACGTCCTGGGACAGCTGGCGCCGCATCTCCCGGCGGCCCGGGACGGGCGTCGAGGTGGTCTCGGCCATCGCGGCACCCTACCGCCTTCCGCGCCGTTGAACGTGGGTTCAAGCGGTTGACACGGCTCTTCGCGGAGCGCCTGCGTGGCGTGGGGCGTACGATCCGTCCCGCATGGTCCGCACGCTGACACGGCTCGGGGGGAGCCTCGGCACGGCCGCCGCCGCGCTGGGGCTGCTGGTGGCCTGCGGGCCGTCGGGGACCCGGGCCGGCACGACCGAGGACGCCTGGAAGGCGCTGCAGCCCGACGACTTCGGCGACGTGATCTACGAGACGCGCTACGGCACCGGCGGCATGTCCTCGGACCCGCCCACCCACGAGGCGGTGTTCGCCACGACCGGCTCGCCGTCCGCCGCCATGGCCGGCGCGGCGACCGCCATCACCGACCATGGCTACAAGCTCGTCGGGGCCGCGTGCACGCCCGGCGCCACATGCCGGTTCCAGCACGAGGGCGACGCCGGCCTGGTCACGGTGCGCCTCAGCGTGATCCCGCCGCACTCGTCCGCCGAGGTGCACGGCCAGCACGTGACCGTGGGCGACTCCGGCCCCGCGCTCCACGTCATGGTCCTCAACGGCGGGTGACGCAACGTCCTTGACTGTGGCGGCCGTCGTCCTCCAGCCTGCTCGCAGTGGGATTCACTTAGGTTTGACTCGCTGAGCGCGCCCGTGGGCCTCCGCCCCGGCTCGGTCCCTAGCCCGGTCCGAGCCCAGGAGGCCCACGATGTCCAAGCCCCACCGGGCGCGTTTCGTCGCGCTCGCCGATCTCCTCGCCCGCCGCCAGCCCCCCGTCGACGCCGACGCCATCCGCGCCGGCCGTGTCCTGGTGGACGGGCGCGTGCTGTCCAACCCCGATGCCCGGGCCCGGGCGGATGCCGCCGTGCGGGTCCTGCCCGAGACCCGCCTGCGCGGCGACGTCAAGCTGTCGTACGCGCTCGACACCCTGGCCGTGCCGGCCGGCGACCGCACCGCGGTGGACGTCGGCGCCGCGGCGGGCGGCTTCACCACCGCGCTGCTCCGCCACGGTGCCCGCCGCGTCTACGCCGTCGACACCGGCTTCCACCAGCTCCGCGGCTGGCTGCGCCAGGATCCCCGGGTCGTCGACCTCGAGCGCCACAACCTCGCGGTGGTCGACCGCTCGCTCGTCCCCGAGCCGGTCGACCTGGTGACGCTCGACCTCAGCTACCTGTCGGTGGCCGGCGCGCTCCCCCACCTGGAGCGACTGTGCTTCGCCCCGGGAGCCGACCTGCTGGCTCTGGTGAAGCCGACCTTCGAGCTCCACCGACCCACGCTCGCCGCCCGCCCGGCCGACGTGGCCGCCGCCCTGCGCCTGGCCGCGGGCGCGGCCGAGGCGTTGGGCTGGGCCGTCCTGGCCACGTGCGAGGCCCCTCGGACCGGCCGGCGCGGCGCCCGCGAGGCGTTCATCCACGCCCACCGGCCACCGCCCGTGCGACACTGACCCGCCATGGATCGGGAGCAGTGGTGGATCGGCGTGCTGTTCGCGATCGGGTCGCTGTGCTTCGCGCTCGGGGCCGCGCCCCGTTACGTGAACGCCGTGGGCGTGGCTGCGGACAGCATCACGTTCTTCGTCGGCTCGATCTTCTTCACCAGCGCGGCGGCGCTCCAGTACCAGACCGCGACCGGACGCTGGCGGGCCTGGGCGCCCGGCAACCTCGACTGGTCCGCGGGGGCGATCCAGCTGGCCGGGACGCTGTTCTTCAACATCTCGACCTTCGACGCCATGGCCCGCCACCTGTCGGCCGGCGAGGAGAACAAGCTCGTGTGGTCCCCGGACGCCTTCGGGTCGATCTGCTTCCTCGTGGCCAGCGCGATCGCGTTGTTCGCGTTGACGCACACGTGGTGGTCCTGGCGCCCCCACGAGCGCCCGTGGCAGATCGCCGCGCTCAACATGGTCGGGTCGATCGCCTTCGGCGCCTCGGCGGTGGCGTCCTTCGTCGTGCCCGACACCGACCAGCCCCGCAACGTCACGCTCATGAACATGGGCACCTTCGTCGGAGCTCTCTGCTTCCTGGCCGGGGCCCTGCTCCTGATCCCCCGCCCGCAGCTCAGCACCGACTGACGGCCGCAGGCTCAAGGGTCACCCGACGTTCAGTCCCGCGCCTCCTTGCGGCCACGTGGCTGCCACCTGGGTCGTGTTGCATCGCCCGGTATGAGGGCAACCCTGCGCACCCGCATCGCTTCGCTGCTGGCCGTCGCCTCGATCCTGGCGGCGGCCGGCCCGCCCGCCGTGGCCGGGGCCGCGCCCGACCGGCGACCGGCCAGGCCGGTGACCTACGCGATCATCGGCGACGTCCCCTACGGCGAGGAGCAGGAGGCCCGCTTCGGCGAGCTGGTCAACGCCATCAACGACGACCCCGCCGTGTCGCTGGTCGCCCACCTCGGCGACATCAAGAGTGGCAGCACCACCTGCACCGACGCGCGCTTCGCGGCGGTGGCCGAGCACTTCGCCGACATCAAGGACCCGCTCGTCTACACGCCGGGTGACAACGAGTGGACCGACTGCCACCGGGTCAACAACGGGTCGTTCAACCCGCTGGAGCGCCTGGCCGCCATCCGCACCCTGTTCTTCCCCCGGCCCGGCAGCACGCTCGGCAAGCATGCCGTGCCCGTCCACTTCCAGCCGTCGCTGGTGGAGAACGTCCGCTGGGTCGACGCCCAGGTGGCGTTCGCCACGCTGCACGTGATCGGCAGCAACAACGGCCTGGCGCCGTGGAGCGGCATCGGCTTCACCGCCCCGACGCCCGAGCAGGCCGCCGAGGTCGACGCCCGCATCCAGGCCGCGCTGGAGTGGGTCGACGCCACGTTCGACCAGGCGGAGGCCGATGGCCTCGAGGGCGTGGTCCTGGCCATGCAGGCCGACACGTTCTCGCCGTCCCCGGGCAGCGCCCAACAGGCCGTCGTCGACCGCATCGCGGCCCGCACCGCGGCGTTCGACGGCGACGTCCTGCTGCTCCAGGGCGACACCCACACCTTCAAGGTCGACAACCCGCTCGGGCTCGCCAACTTCACCCGCATCGTGGTGCACGGCGAGACGCTGCCGTTCGAGTACCTGCGGCTTCGCGTCGACCCCCGCCGGGAGCCGCTCTTCACCTGGGAGGAGGTCCAGCTGGGGGCGGCGGCGTAGCCCAGCGGCGCCAGCGCCGGCGTCTAGAACGAGTTGCCTGACGGCCTCGCTGTAGAGCCGCGGCCCGGCCGCCAAATCGCGGACTCTTGGGCCGCGGCTCACGCCCGATCCGCTCGGCCGAGCGGCGCCAGCGCCGCAGCGAGCTGCGGCCACGCGTCGTCGGGCCCGCCCCCGAGCGAGAGTGCCACGTGGTCGGCGCCCGCGGCGAACAGCTCGCCCACGCGGGCCACGATCCGGTCGAGGTCGCCCCAGGCGACGATCCCGTCGACCAGGCGGTCGGCGAGCGTGGCGATCTCGTCCTCGCTGAAGCCCATGCGGGCGAAGCTGGCCTGGTACGCAGGGAGCTGGCCGAGGAACCCGAGCGAGCCCTTGCGCACGGACTCCCGCGCCCGGGGCCCGTCGCTGTCCAGCACCACGAGCTGCTCCACCGCCAGCGCGCAGCCGTCGCCCAAGCGGCCCCGCACGCTGGCCACGTAGTCGGGCGTGACGTGCACGGGGAGCGCCCCGGCGGCCCGCTCCCGGGCCAGGTCGAACATGCGGGGCCCGAGGGCGGCAAGCACCCGCACGTCCGCGGGGACCCCGGCCGCGTCGAGCCGGTCCAGGTAGGCGTTCAGCGTGGCGATGGGCCTGGGTCCGTGCGCCCCACCCAGCCCGACGACGAACCGGCCCGGGTGCTCCGCCTCCATGTCGGCGTACAGCGCGGCGACGTCGTCAGCGTCGAAGCGCACGACGGCCAGGATCGCGGGCACCACCCGCGCCCGCTCGGTCCCCCGCACCACCTGGGCCAGGTGGTCGAGCCCGGCCAGCGGCCCGCCGGTGATCCAGATGGTCGGGAAGCCCTGGGCGTCCCGTTCGGCCGCCTCGGCCACCGGGGCCCGGCCCTCGCTCGGGTGGACGACGGCGCCCACGCGCCCCAGCTCGATCTTGGCCATGACGACCTCCTCGCCGGTCACCGGCACGGATTGTGCTCGACCTGTTCCCCTTCGGAGCTTGCCGCCATACCATCGCGCACAGCCCGCGCCATGCCGGAACGGTCCGACGTATCAGGCGGCGGGGTGGCGGGCTCTATAGGTGGCGCGCCGGCGACAGGGCGCGCACGAGGCGGAGCATGAGGAGGCGCCCGGATGGGCGAGCCCCTGGCGGTCTTTTTCGACATCGGCGACACGCTGGCCAGCCCGGTCGTGACCGCGGGGCAGCTGCGCGGGCTCGACGTGTACCCGTTCGTGCCCGAAGTGCTCGACGGCTTCGCCGTACCGGGCGTCGCGCTCGGGGTCATCTCCAACACGGGGACCGAGACCGCGCAGTCCATGCGCGACCTGCTCGACGAGGCCGGCCTGCTCGACCGCTTCCAGGACGAGCTGCTGCTCTTCAGCTCGGTCGAGGACCTCGACAAGTCCGACCCCGCGTTCTTCGATCTCGCCCGCCAACGTGCGGGCCTACCCGCCGGCCGCTGCCTGTTCGTAGGCGAGAGCGAGGCCGAGCGGTCCGTGGCCAAGGCCGCGGGCTTCATGGTGTCCCCCCATCCCCTGCACGCACTCCACCTGGTCAGAGAGGACCCCTGACATGGCAACCCAGCGGCCGAACGGCCTTCGCAACTTCTCCGTGCACGCCTACGACGCGGCCTCGGCCGCGGCCGTCGACCAGATGCGGTCGGAACAGGCGGCGTTCTCGGATTTCCGGCCCGAGGGCAGCCAGAACCTGGCCGAGCTCGACCCGGAGACGGCGGCCCGCCGCCACCTGGACCAGGCCCTGGCCAGCGAGGCGGCCCCGGCCTTCACGGCTCCCGCGGGGTCTGGCGCGGTCAGCGACTTCAAGGCTGTGAGCACCGAGACCGTCCCCCTGACCGGGACCCGCACGGTCAAGTTCCGCCAGACCCTCAACGGGGTGCCCGTCTACGGCACGCTGGTCACCGTCGAGCTCGACAACGACAACTCCCTGGTCAGCCTCGACTCCTCGCTGGGCCAGCCCGACGTCGACCCCGTCGCCTCCGTGTCGCCGGCCGACGCAGTGGCCGCCGCCGGCCGGTTCCCGGGCTACAAGCCGAACCTCGAGGGCATCGTCCCCCAGATCAACTACTGGTACGACCCGGCGGCATCCCAGTGGCGGCTCGTCTACATCCTCGAGAACGTCCCGGTCACACGTGACCAGGACACGATGAGCGAGGAGGACCGCACCAGCAGCCTGGAGCCGCCGCGCTTCGTGGACTACGTGGTCGACGCCCACGAGGGCGCGGTCGTCTCGGTGGCGCCGCGGACCCCGAGCATGACGGCGACCGGCGAGACCACCACCGGCGGCGAGGTCGTAGGGGTGACCGTGAGCAGCGCCGGCGGGGCCGGCGTCGAGCAGACCGCGACGGACGGCTTCGGCGTCGAGCGCACGTTCCTCTGCGAGCAGGAGGGCGAGGGCTTCGCGCTGCGCGACCCGGTCCACAACGTGCACACGTTCGACTTCGGCTTCAAGGACCCGACCACCGACGCCGGTCTCCCGGGCGACGGCATCGTCAACCCGCCCGACTGGGCCCCGGAGGCGGTCAGCGCCCACGCCAACGCGGTGGCCGTGTCCGACTTCCTGCGCACGGTGCTGCTGCGGGACAACATCGACGACAAGGGCGGGGTGATGGTCTCCACCATCAACTGCGTCGTGGAGTCGGACAGCCCCGGGCCCAAGCAGTGGGTCAACGCCTTCTGGAGCCCCGAGCTCCAGCAGATGGTCTACGGCCAGGTGCTGGTGAACGGCAGCCTGCGCTCCCTGTCGATCAACGTCGACGTCGTGGCGCACGAGATCTTCCATGGCGTCACCGACAGCACGGCGCGGCTGGAGTACCAGTTCCAGTCCGGCGCCATGAACGAGTCGTACTCCGACATCTTCGGCACCATCGTGGCCAACCGCGGCAACGACGACGCCCGCCAGTGGGACTGGCAGCTGGGCGAGCGCCTGCTGCCCGGCGACAAGCCGTTCCGCGACCTGTCGGACCCGACCAAGTTCGGCCAGCCCGCCCACATGGACGACTACATGGACCTGCCCAATACCCAGGCGGGCGACTGGGGCGGCGTGCACGTCAACAGCGGCATCCACAACAAGGCGGCGTTCCTGGTCCTCACCAGCGAGGACAGCGCGGGCGACCTGGTCTTCACCCCGACCGAGGTGGCGGCCATCTTCTACCTCGCCCTCAGCCAGCGCCTGTCGGAGACCTCGCAGTTCATCGACAGCCGCAACGGGACGGTCGCCAGCGCCCGCACCCTGTT
The DNA here is from genome assembly GCA_046734695.1 of Actinomycetota bacterium. Taxonomy (GTDB): domain Bacteria; phylum Actinomycetota; class Acidimicrobiia; order Acidimicrobiales; family VFJN01; genus ZC4RG19. The sequence goes on from JBKPRS010000471.1 coordinate 9,936, forward strand.
CCGCAACGCCCCCGAGGACGAGCGGGAGCGCAAGGTGGCGGCCATCGAGTCGGCGTTCTCGGCGGTCGGTATCGAATAGACAGGTCAAAACATGTGGTGCGATGAGGTATGAGGAGTGTTAATGTCTTTTCATGCCCCGTCGTGACCCTACCTCTGACTGGATGACTTCCCATCAGGCAGCGCGCTGCCTCGGTCTCGTCCCTCGCACCCTGTATCGCCTCATCGACCACGGCCACATCCACGCTTACCGGTTCGGGCGGGTGATCCGCCTCCGCCAGGTCGACGTCGACGACTACATCACCGCTTCACGCGTCCAGCCGGGCGAGCTGCGCCACCTGTACCCGGACGGCTCCCCGGCGGACGACTGAACTGTGATCCCGAACGGTCCGGGCCCGGCCGCGGGTCCAGGCGCCCTCCTCCGATCCGGCGGGAGCGGCGAGGCGAGGTGACCCGTCAGATCGTGAGGACCGGCGGCCGGGCGGGCTCGGCCGCCCCCTCAGATGGTGAGGACGGCGCGGCCGGGGTAGGCCGACGCTTCCAGCTCGTCGAGAACCGCGGTGAGGTCGTCCAGGCCGCCGGTCCGGCCGACGTGGGTTCTGACCTTGCCGTCCACCGCCAGGGCGACCAGCTCGCGCATCTCCTGCACCGTGCCCACTGTGGAGGCCATGATCAGCGTGTCCCGGCTCACCAGGTCGAGCAGGTTGACCTGGAGCGGGCCCTCGCCGGCCGCGGGCATGCCGACGCCCACGAACACGCCGCCCCGGCGCAGTGAGCGCAGGGCGACCTCGAACCCGGCGAGGCGGGCGGCGAACACGATCGTGCCGTAGGCGCCGCCGTGGTCCCGGCGGATGCGCTCGGCCGCCTCGCTCACGTCGTAGGCGGCGTCGGCGCCCAGCGAGCGGACGAACTCGCAGCGGGCCTCGCCCACGTCCACGCCGATGACCTTGTAGCCGAACGCCCGGGCCACCTGGACCCCGTAGTGGCCGAGCCCGCCGGCCGCGCCGATGACCGCCACCTCCTTGCCCGGCGGGACCCCGAAGCGCCACAGCTTCTTGACCGCGCTATAGGCGGTCAGGCCGCCGCAGGCCAGCGGCACCTGGTCGTCGCCCAGCTCCTCCGGCAGCACCACCAGAGCGGGGGACCAGACCCGGATCTGCTCGGCGTAGGTGCCCATCAGCGTCCTGGCCTGCGCGCAGAGGCGCGGGCGGCCGCCCAGGCAGTACTCGCAGGCGCCGCACCAGTAACCGCCCCCGGCGCCGCCGAGGCCGAGGATCACCCGGTCGCCCACGCTCACGCCTGCGGGCCGGTCGCCCTCGGGGCCGAGCGCCTCCACGACGCCGATCCCCTCGTGGCCCAGCGGGGTTGCCCGGTCCGGCCGCACGAAGCCGGGCCAGTCGCCCCGCGCCATGTGGAGGTCGGAGTGGCACACCCCCGCGGTCCGGAGCCGCACGAGGGCCTCGGCCGCCCTCGGCTCCGGCGTGGGCACCTCCCGGATCTCGACGGTGCCGTCCTCCAGGAGCGCTGCCCTCATGCGAGGAATCTACGACGGGGTGCCGTCCCGACGGCGGCGTAACAGGACCGCGCCGGTCGCGGCGAGAGCGACGGTCCCGGCCACCACTACGACGGCCAGGCCGGTGCCGCTGCCCGAGCCTCCGCCGGACCGGGCGGGCGCCACCGCCAGCTCGCCCGCGGGCGCGGGGACCGCACCGGTGGTGGGCGCGGCCGGCGGTTTGGTGGGGGGCGGACTCGCAGTGGTGGTGGTGGTCTCCGCGGGAGCAGCGGGCCCGGGCCCGGCCGGGACCGGCGACGGGGCTCCCCCGGCCCCAGAGCCGTAGAGGCGGGCCCCGGTGCGCTGGACCACGTCGGGGGCCAGCTCGATGCCGTCGGCCGTGGCGGTCCGGCCGTAGATGTCGGTGATCCGCACCGAGAACGGACCGTCGCCCGGGCCGGGGTTCTCGGCCATCCAGAAGTTGTCGTCGGTGTGCACGAGGCCGCGCCAGCCGTCCGCGGTGAGCAGCTCGAAGCTGGCGATCGGGTTGCCATGGTCGATGGCCTGGATCTGCAGCCACCAGCGCGACGATCCGGTCTTGACCCGCACCGCGATGGGCTGGGCCACAGGCGGGTCCCGCACCAGGGTGTAGCTCACCGGGATCTCGCCGACCTCCAGGGGCGCCAGACGGGCGAACGCGGTACGGGACAGGTCGATGTGGCCCACCGGGCATTCGGGGCACTGGTTGGTGATCAGCACCCGGATGGTCCCGCCCGGCCCGGTCACGTCCAGGTAGCCGCCACACGCGTCGGCCGTGCCGTACTCGACGTGGGACAGCGCGACGTCGAGGTGGTCGGCGGGCGGCCCGGGCAGCGAGCAGTTCCCGCCGTCCACCGAGTCGTAGCTCGTCGCGATGCCGTCCCCGGGCACGACCTCGGCGCCGGCGAGGCGCGCCGGTCCCACGCTCGCGGCCGCGCCCGCCAGCGCGCAGGCGGCAGCAACCCGGACGACTCCCCAACCGATGGCCCGACGCTACTTGCTCGTGTCGCGCCGGCGTGTGCGACGATTGCCCAGGTGGCGGCGCATTTCGGGACCTGTGAGCTGGATGTCGAGCGACGTGAGCTCCGGCGCGACGGCGAGGTGGTCCCGGTCGAGCCCCAGGTGTTCGACGTGCTCGCCTACCTGCTGGACCACCGCGACCGGGTCGTGCCGAAGACCGAGCTGCTGGACGAGGTGTGGGGCGATCGCTTCGTGTCCGAGTCCGCGCTGACCAGCCGGATCAAGTCGGCCCGCCGGGCCGTGGGGGACACCGGGCGGGACCAGCGGGTGGTCAAGACCGTCCACAGCCGCGGCTACCGCTTCGTGGCCGAGCTGGTGGGCACGGACGGGACCGACGGGTCCGGCGACGAGGCCGAGCCCGCCGCCGACCGCCCCGTCGAGGACCGGGTGCTCGACGACCTGGTCGCGGGCCGGGGAACGGCACTGCGCATCGAGGGCGGGGACCGCATGACGCGCGGCGACGTGCTCCAGCGGCTGGCCCGGGCCGCCCGCGCCCGGGGCGTGGCTGTCGGGCAGTCGGCGCCGTCGCTGACCCACAGCGACCCGTTCGCCTGCGCGGTGGAGGCACTCGACGAGATGACCCAGCGCGGGCCCGACCTGCTCGACGCGCTCCCCGGCGCCCTGCGGGCCGAGCTGGAGCAGGCGTTCGGGGAGGGCCTACCGACCACCCGCCAGCGCTGGCTGGTGGCCGCCCGGGAGCTGCTGATGGTGGCGGCCGAGCGCTCGGGCGCCCTGCTGCTGGTCGACGACGTCGACCACGCCTCGCTCGAGACCCTGGCCCTGATCGACGACATCGCCCGGCTCACCCGGGGCCACCGCATCGCGGTGGTCGTCGCCGGCCGGCCCCAGGCCCGGGCCGGCACCGGGCCCGGCTGGTTCGACGTGGTCGAGCTGCCCCCGTCGGAGGCATCCGCCACCGCGGTGCCGGACGTGCCCGCGGAGGTGGCGGAGGCCCTCGCGCTGGTGGCCCTGTCCGGCGACCGTTTCGACGACCTGGAGCTGCGGGCCGCCACCGGCCACGACGGCGCCGCCGGCCAGCGGGTGGTCGAGGAGGCGCTGGCCGCGGGGGCCATCGTCCCCGACGCCGGCGGCTACCGCTTCGCCGACGGCGTGGACGTGGCCGGCCTGGCCGCGGGCCTGCCGCCGGCCGAGCGGGCCAGGGCGCTGGAGCGCACCGCCCGGGGC
>JBKPRS010000472.1:0-2195 GCA_046734695.1 Actinomycetota bacterium
GGGAGGCCCGCGTGGCCTCCGGTGGCCGCCGGCCGGTTCCGCCGCCGCCTGCCGCCGCGTCCGACGCCGCAGCTGGGGACGCCCCGCAGGCTGAGGCCGCTGAGGCCGACAGCTCTGCTCCGGCCGCCGATGCCGGCCCGGCCCCCGAGGCCGTGGCCGCCGAAGAGACGGCCGAGGCCGCCAGCCCCGCAGACGAGACCAACGACGAGACCCAGGAGTCCTGAGCCCCGATGGCCGACTTCACCGCCAAGGACGTACAAGCCCTGCGCCAGGCGACCGGCGCAGGCATGATGGACGCCAAGAGGGCGCTCACGGACGCGGACGGAGACATGGAGGCTGCCCGCAAGCTGCTGCGCGAGCGGGGCCTGTCCAAGGCGGACGATCGCGCCGGGCGTGAGAACGCTCAGGGCGCCATCGCGCTGGCCACCGACACCGGCACCGTGGGCCTGGTCGAGCTCAAGTGCGAGACCGACTTCGTGGCCAAATCCGAGAACTTCATCAACCTCACCCAGGACCTGGCCGACTCGGTGGCCGCCCGCGGCGAGTCCGCTGTGGGCGACCACAAGGACGCTATCGACGACCTCAAGGTCAGCCTCAAGGAGAACATCGAGGTCGGCCGGGCCATCCAGCTCACGGTGGCCGACGGCCAGATCGTCGACACCTACCTGCACCGCCAGGACGGCCGGGGTGTGAACGGCGTCGTGGTCATCCTCGACGGCGGCTCGAGCGAGCTGGCGCACGACATCGCGGTGCACATCGCCTTCGCCAAGCCCCAGTACCTGACCCGTGACGAGGCGCCGGCCGAGGTCGTCGAGGAGGAGCGCCAGACCCTCCTCGGCATCACCAAGGCCGAGGGCAAGCCGGAGGCGGCCTGGCCGAAGATCGTGGAGGGGCGGCTCAACGCCTGGTACAAGGAACGTGTGCTCCTCGAGCAACCCTTCGTCCGCGAGGAGAAGAAGACCGTGGCCCAACTCGCCGAGGACAACGGGGCGGAGATCGTTCGCTTCGCCCAGTTGTTCATCGGCGGCTGAGGGGACGATCGGGTGAGCACAGCGCCGACCCCGACCGGGTTCAGGCGCATCCTGCTCAAGTTGTCGGGTGAAGCCTTCGCCGGCGACACCGGCTACGGCATCGACGGGCGCTTCGCCGAGTACGTGGCCAACGAGATCGTCGACGTCCGCGAGGCGGGCGTCGACGTCGCGGTCGTGGTGGGCGGGGGCAACATCTGGCGGGGCATGACCGGAGCCGGCGCCGGGATGGACCGGGCCCAGGCCGACTACATGGGCATGCTGGCCACCGTCATCAACGCGCTGGCCCTCCAGGACACCCTCGAGCGGCTGGGCCAGCCCACCCGGGTCCAGACGGCGATCCACATGGCCCAGGTGGCCGAGCCCTACATCCGCCGGCGTGCGATCCGGCATCTGGAGAAGGGTCGGGTCGTCATCTTCGCGGGCGGCACCGGCAACCCCTTCTTCACCACCGACACCGCCGCGGCCCTGCGTGCCGTGGAGATCGAGGCGGACGGGATGCTGCGTGGCACCCACTCGGGCGTCGACGGGCTCTACACCGACGACCCCCGGACGAATCCGGCGGCCACACGGCTCGACGAGGTCAGCTACCTCGAAGTTCTCAACCGTGGCCTCAAGGCCATGGACTCGACCGCGATCACACTCTGCATGGACAACAAGCTGCCCATTGTCGTGTTCGACCTGCTGGGGAAGGGCAACATCAGGTCCATCGTCGATGGTCAGGCGATCGGTACGCTGATCCACTAGCGGACGGCGTGCGGGCAGGCGTGGTCTGCCGGCAGCCGGCACGTCGCCTTTCGACCTAGGAGCACCCATGTCCGACGACGACATGATCGGGATGGTCCTCGAGGACGCCCGCGAGAGGATGGCCGGGGCCGTAGCGCACGCCCGGGCCGAGTTCACGGGTGTCCGGACCGGGCGGGCGGCCCCGGCGCTCGTCGAGAAGATCCCGGTGGACTACTACGGGACCGAGGTCCCGATGCAGCAGATCGCCGGTTTCACAGTTCCCGAGGCGCGCATGCTGGTCATCAGCCCCTACGACAAGACCGCGATGGGCGCCATCGAGAAGGCGATCCAGCAGTCCAACCTGGGGCTTTCGCCGAGCAACGACGGCCAGGTGATCCGCCTCAACTTCCCGCCGCTCACCGAGGAGCGCCGCAAGGACCT
>JBKPRS010000473.1:0-1807 GCA_046734695.1 Actinomycetota bacterium
ACGCCCATGCCGGGCTCCAGCCGGTCGTAGATCTCGTCGATCGCCTGGCGCATCGGCGAGTCGTCGTGCGGGTCGTCGGCGTTCCACCACACTGCCAGCCAGCCCCCGGGACGCAGCAGGGCGTGGGCCTTGTGCAGCCGCACAGCGGGATCGAGCCAGTGCCAGGCCTGGGCGCAGGTGACGAGATCGGCCGGCGTGTCGCCCCGCCGGGGCTCCCAGTCCTCGAACCCGCCCTCGTCGATCCGCCAGCCGGGGAACGCCGCCAGGTTGCGCCGTGCCACCGCCGCCATCGCCGGGTGCGGCTCGACGCCCACGCCGCGCATGCCTCGTGCCGCCAGCAGGCCGGTCGCCTTGCCGGTGCCGCAGCCCACGTCGATGACCCGGGCCTCGGTCCCGACCCAGGCGACGAGCTGGTCGACCAGCTCGTCGGGATAGCTCGGGCGGGCGCGGTCGTAGCGCTCCGGATCCTCGCCGAACACGAGGCGCCGCTCCCGCTCGCTGGTCATCCGCTGAACCTAGAGCAGCTCGCGGGCGATGGACCCGACGCGCGGGCCGCCTTTGAGGAAGTCCCGGAGGCCCTCCGGCTCGCCCTTTCGCCCCTCACCCCCGGCCAGGTGGCAGGCCGCCAGCAGCTCGGACCACTTCTCCTCGGGACCGTCGGCCGCGTCTTCCAGGTCCTCGAAGACGATGTGGCGGCTGCCGTCCTCGTCCCCGGTCGGGGACCCGGGCGCGCCCAGGGCGTTGAGCAGGTGGGGCCAGCGGTTGGTGAGCGCGGCGAGGCGGGCCACCTGGGCGAACACCTCGGTCTGGGACTCGGCGTCGACAAGCACGCGCCGTTCGTTGACGATCAGCGCGTAGAAGCGGAACAGGTTCACGAGCCGCTTCATCTCCCGGGGGTTGCGTTGTGGCAACGCCAGCGCCTCGGTCACGATCGCCTGGCGGACTTCGTCGTCCTCGTCGCTGAACGTCCTGGCGAAGCGGCGCACGGCCACGTCGTCGGCCACCATCCGGGCCGCCGCCTCGTCGAGCCCGTGCTCCTCGCGGGCCCGCCGCTCGACCTCGGCCCGCTCCCGCGGCAGGTCAGCGAGGCGGGGCTGGACCCGGCGCTGTTCCAGCACGTCCTCCTCGACCTCGACCAGCTGCTGGATGCGGGCGTCGGACCAGGGCCGGGCCACCGCGTGGCCGAACAGCGAGCGCACATACTTCTCGGCCAGGGCTGGTGAGGGCGGAGGGAGCGCGAGGGGCAGCTGGACGATCTTCTCCAGGAAGCGCCAACCCAGCCCGCCGCGCCCCTGCGGCGCGTCGAACTGCGCCAGGCGGGACACCAGGTCCTGGTGGGCGGTCTCGATGTGGGCGGCCACGACCGCGGGCTCGATGGCCAGCACGAAGATGCAGTGGGGGAACTGGCCGGCGAGGAACAGGTTGACGGCCTCGATGGTCTGGGTCACGACCCCGGGCGAGCAGCGGTCCAGGTCGTCGATGAACACCACCAGCGGCCGCTCGGGCGTCGCCACCAGATCGAGCACGTGGCGCATGTCGGTCTGCACGAAGTACAGGAACCCGGCCCTCGTCTGGTAGTCGGGCTCGGCCACGAGCCCGGCCCAGCTCTGCACCTCGCTGGTCAGGTCCTCCCTCCCCGGCAGCCCGATGGGCCCGTCCACCATGTGCGGCACCGCCCGCGTCGCGTCCCTGGCGAACAGCGCCACCACGTTGCGGGTCGCGAGCCCGACCGCCGCCAGCGCGGACACGACGGCGGTGGCGACGGCCGAGACGCTCCCGCCGAGCGCGTGGATCACCAGCGCGGCCA
>JBKPRS010000474.1:0-11596 GCA_046734695.1 Actinomycetota bacterium
GCCGCCTACCCACGCGCCCGGCTACTGCGGGGCGACGAGGCCACCGTCGACCGCGTCCTCGACGCCCTGTCCGGCGCCGGGTTGGCCCACGTCGCGGCCCACGGCCGGCTGCGCAGCGACAGCCCGCTGTTCTCGGCGCTCGGCCTGGCCGACGGCGCCCTCACCCTCTACGACCTGGAGCGCCTGGCGGCGCCGCCCGAGGTGTTCGTGCTCCCGGCCTGCAACGCGGCCGTGGCCTCGGTGACGCGGGGCGACGAGGTCCTCGGCATGGCCACCGCCCTGGTAGGGCTGGGCGTGCGCGCGGTCGTGGCCCCAGTGCTGCCGGTGCCCGACGAGGCCACGGCGCCGTTCGTGCTCGCAGTGCACGAGGCCCTGCGGACCGGGGCATCGCCCAGCGCGGCCCTGGCCGCGGCCCAGGCCGGCGTCCCCGACGGCGGGGTTCAGCGCGCGGTGGCGAGCGCGTTCGTCTGCATCGGCGCCGACGACCTCAGCGCGTGATCCACGGGGTGGCGACCGCCCCGGGGCCTGCGCCGCCGACCCGCAAGCGCAGCGGCCCCGGCTGCACCACGGCGCGGAAGCGGCCCAGGTCGTCGACCGCGAGCGGGACACGGGTGGTGCCCTGCTCCAGCTCCACCGGCGCGTCCTCCGCCGGGGACAGCCGGCCCACGAGCCCGCCGTCGGCCAGGTCGACCTCGATGGTGCGGTCGCCGGTGGTGAACGTCAGCGAGCGCACGTCGCCCGCGTCGTCCCGCAGGGTGGTGCCGCGCTCGTCGAGGAGCGAGTCGAACACCAGCTCCGCCAGCTCGGCATCGAGGCCCGACATGTCGGCGGCCACGGCCGTCGCCCGGGCGTCGTCGGGCACGGGGTCGGCCTCGTCGATGACTCGCGCCAGCACGGCCAGAAGGGAATCGTCGTCGAATCGTTCGTCCATGGGGGTCACCTCCCCGCGATGAAGGGGCGCAGCGCGGCGGTGCTGCGCAACTGGTCGAGGCAGCGCTGGCGGGTCGGGCCGATGCTGCCGTGTGGCATCTCCATGAGGTCGCCGATCTCCGCGTAGGACAGCGGCGGATCGAGCGTCGCCAGGCGCAACAGCTCCTGGCAGCGGGACGACAGGGAAGCGAAGCCCATGCGCACGGCGCCGTGCAGCTCGTCGTCCATGAGCCCCTCGTCGCTGATCGCGGGCTGGGGCACGAGCGGCAGGTCCTGCGGGTCGGTGGCCCGCAGGCGGCGCCGCGCCCGCAGCAGCGTGTGGACCTCGTTGCGGGCCGTGGTCGCCACCCAGCCCGGGAGCTTGGCCGGCTCGCGGATCGTGGACAGCCTCTCGTTGAGCCGGAAGAAGGTGGCGGCGAAGGCGTCCTTGCGGTCCTCGTCGCCGAGGTCGAAGCCGGCGATCGACCGCCAGGCCACGCGCTTGAGCCGGTCGACGAGGGCCTCCCAGGCCTGTCGTTCGCCGGCGAGGGCGCGCGGCACGAGCTCCTCGAAGCGTGTCTCTCCCAGCTCGTCGGACGCGGCTCCCACGGATCGCACAGTAGGCCGCGGTCCGCGGTGTGTGGTCCATGCGAACACGTGTCGTCGAATGGGTGGGGGAGGCGCCTGCGCCCGCCCGCCAGGGCGCAGGCACCACCCGGAGATGGTGGGAGCAGCGGTCATAATCCCCCGGACCTCCAGCCGGCTGTGTCACAGAGCCCGCCGGCGCGCCGGGGATACGCGCTTCTGGCCGCGCCGTAGGATCGCCTCCCATGAGGTCGCGCCGTTCCGATCAGAACCCGCTGCTCGAGTACTTCGAGGGGAACCCCGATCGGCTCATCCACAAGTGGATGCACTACTTCGACATCTACCACCGGCACTTCGCCCCCTGGCGGGTCCGCCCGGTCACCGTGGTCGAGTTCGGCGTGTTCCACGGCGGCTCGCTGCAGATGTGGAAGCACTACTTCGGACGCGACGCCCGCATCTTCGGCGTCGACATCGAGCCGCGTTGCAAGGAGATGGAGGAGCGCCAGGTCGAGATCCTCATCGGCGACCAGGAGGACCGCGAGTTCCTGCGCAGCGTGCGTGAGCACGTCGGGCCGGTCGACATCGTGATCGACGACGGCGGCCACACGATGGCCCAGCAGGTCGCCACCTTCGAGGAGCTGTACCCCGCGGTCGTCGACGGTGGCGTGTACCTGGTGGAGGACCTCCACACCAGCTACTGGGAGGAGTACGGCGGCGGCTACGGCCTCCCGGGCACGTTCATCGAGTACGCCAAGGGCGTCATCGACCAGATCAACGCCCACCACTCCCGCGACCCCGAGCGCCACCCGGTGACCGAGCTCACCCGGACCGTCGGCGGCATGCACGTCTACGACAGCATCATCGTCTTCGACAAGGCGACCGTGCCCGAGCCCACGGTGCGGAAGGTGGGACGGCCGTCGTTCCCCGACGACGTCACCTGGCGCTGACCAGAGGGGCTAAAGGGACTCGCGGTACTTGCCCACCAGGTCGTCGAGGGCTTCGCGCAGCAGGCTGGCCTCGGTGCGGCCGGTGGCGCCCGACAGCTTGGCCAGGCGGTCGAGCCCGGCCCGCGGGTAGTAGTTGCTCTTGAGGACCATCTTCTCCTCGACGTAGATGGCGACGCGGTCGCGGCCGTCGCGCTTGGCCCGCATGAGCGCCTGGCCGGACGCCTGCCACAGCGCCTCGGCGGTGGCGCCGTGCGGGGGGTTGGCGGCGACGCCGATCGAGGCCGTCGTGGCCTCGCCCAGGCCTTCGACGGGATGGGAGGCGAAGTGCTCGCGGATCTCCTCCATGAGCACCAGCGCGCTCTCGGCGGACAGGCCCGGCAGCAGCACCGCGTACTCGTCGCCGCCGAGCCGCATCGCCTCGGCGCCCGCCGGGAGGTTGCCGTCCAGCAGCCGTTCCCAGGCCGCCAGGGCGAGGTCGCCCCCGGCCGCGCCCCGGCGTTCGTTGATGCCGACCAGGTCGTCGAGGTCGGTCTGGGCCAGCGCCAGCGGGGCGTTGCCGCCGTGGAGGAGATGTGCCAGCCGGGCGACGAAGGCGTCGCGGGAGAGGACGGGACGAAGCTCACTGGACGTAGTAGCCACGACATATATATGCCATGGCTACTACGTCAGGTCAACGGGATAAGTCGACGGTGCCGTTGTTGCCCGGCGGGTCGGCCGCGGCAGCCTGCGCGGCCAGACCCACCGGGACCAGCCCGCCACACAGGAGCGCGAGCAGGCGGAGGCGGGACACGTTCCCCGTCGGCCCGTGATCGCCGCCGGGGCGCCTGGGGATACCCCGTGGGAGAAAATTCTCCTGACCAGCGTGACCCTTTTGACGGGCGGTGACGATCACGTGTCAGATGCTCTGATGGCTGGGGTCGAGCGGTTCAACGGGGAGTTCGAGGCGGTGCTGGCCGCCGCGCAGTCCGGCGCGCCCTGGGCGTTCGAGCGGATCTTCACCGCGTTGTCGCCCGTCGTCACCGGCTACCTGCGGGTGCAGGGCGCGCACGAGCCCGAGGACCTCTCCAGTGAGGTGTTCGTCGCCGTGATCCGCAACATCGGGCGCTTCACCGGCGGGGAGGCGTCGTTCCGCTCGTGGGTCTTCACGATCGCCCACCGGCGCCTGCTCGACGAGCGCCGCAGCCATGGTCGGCGACCACAGTTCACCGCGCTCAACGAGGCGATGGAGCTGGCGGGCCCCGACGACGTCGAGGGCGCGGTGGAGCGGGTGCAGCGCACCGAGTGGGTCCGGGAGCTGTGCGAGGGGCTCTCGCCGGACCAGCGCGACGTGCTGCTGCTGAGGCTGCTCGGCCGCCTCACCATCGAGGAGGTCGCCGAGCTCGTCGGCAAGTCCAACGTGGCGGTGAAAGCCCTACAACGGAGGGGTTTCCGGGCCATCGGCCGCATGCTGTCGCCCGAGGAGGTATCGCGTTGACCGGCACCGGCGATAGCGACGCCATGATGAGGTCCACTCGCTACACGTACGACGACGTCCTCGAGGCGATCGTACGGGGCGACGCTGTCCCTAGTTCACATGCCTCGCTGGCTAGCTTCGCCCGCGAGGTTCGGGCCCTCGAGGACGATCCGGTTCCTGCCCCCTCCGACGAGTTGGCCGCACTGCTGGAAGGCCGCCCGCTGAACGTGGCCCGGCTGGCCCGCGCCACCGGCAAAGTCGCCAGCCTGGGGCTCGTCGCCAAGATCGCGCTGGGCGCGTCGCTGGCCGCCGCCGGGGTGGTCACGGCCGGCGCCGCCGGCGTGCTGCCCGCGACCGCCAACCACGCGGTGCGCGGTGCCATCGAGGGCGTCACGCCGGTCCACTTCAACGACGACCAGGACCACCCCGAGAACTTCGGCGATCGGGTGTCGTCCGACGCCACCGGCGAGAGCGACGGGGAGAACGGCGTCGACGGCCGGCAGATCTCCGACGAGGCTCCGGGCGCCGACAACCGGGGCGACTCGTCGCGGCCCGACGTCCCGCCGGGCCAGTCCGGCGTGACCGGCCAGGACCGGGCCGGCCAGACGCCTGCGGCCACCGCCCCCGGCTCGGACGATCCCGGCGCCAACGGTGACGGCCAGGACGACGACGACTCGACGACCACCACCGAACAGCAGCACACGCCGCAGAGCACGGTGCCACCGGCCCGCACCCAGAGCAGTCCCCCAGGCCAGTGAGTTCTTCCCCTCCGTGACTCACTGATGCCCCGAGGCACCAGCGTCCCGTGGCCGCCCAGCGACAGGATGGCGCACGGCGGCGCTGGTGCCTCGTCAACTCGGGGTCGGCGGACGCCGCGCTACCCGGACCGCGCCAGGGGCCGCACGGAGGCGATCAGTGCGTCGACGGCAGGGTCGGCCGGCCCGTCGGCCCGGCGGGCGACCAGCAACGAGCGCCGCGCGAACGGTTCCGTGCCGACCCGGCGCAGCGGCACGCCCGACCGCTCGACCTGCGCCACCGGCAGCACCGACCAGCCGAGGCCCAGCGCCACCATCTGGGCCAGGACCTCCGGCTGGTGCGACTCGGCCACGACCGTGACCGAGCAGCCGGCGCGGCCCAGGGCATCGAGCACGAGCGCCCGCGTCTGGGAGCCGGCCGGGTAGGTCACCCACGGGCCCCACGCCCCGGGTAGACCGTCCGCCGGGGCGTACACGGCGAGATCCTCGTCGAGGAGCGGCGCGGCGGTGACGCCTTCGGGCAGGACGGCGGGGGCGACGCACACCACCACGTCGAGGCGGGCGGCGACGAGGTCGCGCAGCAGCTCGCCCGAGGGGCTCACCTGGAGGTGGAGGTCGACGTCGGGGCGTGAGCCCCGGAACGCGGCCAGCCCGGTGGCGCAATGGATGGTGGCCGCGGCGTCGATCATCCCGACCCTCACCGCACCGGTCGTGCCGCTGCGCCGCCGCTCGGCCCAGCGGGCGAGGTCCTGCGTGCGGGCCAGCACGGCGTGGGCGTGGTCGAGCACGACCGCGGCGGCCTCGGTGGGAACGCGCCGCCGCCCGTCGCGAGCGAAGAGGGGCACCCCGAGCCGGCGTTCGAGCTCGGCGAGGCCCTGGCTCAGCGCCGACGGGCTGACGCCGACCGCCGCCGCGGCATCGGCCCACGTCGGCGCCTCGTGCACGGCGACGAGGTAGTCGAGCTGCTGGACGGAGAGGTTCGGGAGCGGCCGCACATCATTCAGACTTCCTGAACAATAGGCAGCTATGCAACATGTTCGTTTACGATCGCAGTATGACCGCACGCACGATCGCTCCGCCAACCGGCCGGCTCGGCGTCCTTCTCCCCGGCCTCGGCGCCGTCGCGTCCACCGTGATCGCCGGCGTCCTCCAGGCCCGCCAGACCGGGAACGCCCCGATCGGATCGCTCAGCCAGATGTCCAAGATCCGACTCGGCGACCGGGCCGAGGGCCGCAACCCCCTGATCAAGGACTTCGTCCCGCTCGCCACGCTCGACGACCTCGTCTTCGGGGGCTGGGACCCGATCTCGCCCAACGCCCTCGAGGCGGCCCGCACCGCCGGCGTGCTGGAGGAGCGGGACCTCGCCCCGATCTCGGGCGAGCTCGAGGGCGTCGTGGCCATGGACGCGGTGTTCGACAAGGACTGGGTCAGCCGGCTCGACGGCACCCGCGTCAAGTCCGGGGCCACGAAGCTGGACCTGGCCCAGGCGCTGATGGACGACATCGAGCGGTTCCGCGTCGAGAACGACTGCGACCGGCTCGTCATGGTCTGGTGCGCTTCGACCGAGGCGTACCGGGACCTCACCGAGGTCCACGAGACAGTGGAGGCGTTCGAGGCCGGGCTCGCGGCCAACGACCCGATGATCAGCCCGAGCCAGATCTACGCCTACGCCGCGATCATGAGCCGGGTCCCGTACGCCAATGGTGCGCCGAACCTCAGCAGCGACCCGCCGTGCATGATCGAGCTGGCCGAGCGCAACGGCGTGCCCATCGGCGGCAAGGACTTCAAGACCGGCCAGACGCTGATGAAGACGATCGTGGCGCCCGGGCTCAAGGCGCGCATGCTCGGCCTGAACGGCTGGTTCTCCACGAACATCCTCGGCAATCGCGACGGCGAGGTCCTCGACGACCCGGAGAACTTCCGGTCGAAGGAGGTCTCGAAGCTGGGCGTGCTCGACACGATCCTCCAGCCCGACGACTATCCCCACCTGTACTCGGACATCTCCCACGTGGTCCGGATCAACTACTACCCGCCCCGCGGCGACAACAAGGAGGGGTGGGACAACATCGACATCTTCGGGTGGATGGGCTACCCGATGCAGATCAAGATCGACTTCCTCTGCCGGGACTCGATCCTCGCGGCGCCGCTCGTGCTGGACCTCGCCCTGTTCTTCGACCTGGCCGCCCGCGCCGGCGAGACGGGCGTGCAGGAGTGGCTGAGCTTCTACTTCAAGGCGCCGATGACCGGCCGCGACGACCTGCAGCCCGAGCACGACATCTTCATCCAGCAGATCAAGCTGAAGAACACGCTCCGCGAGTGGATGGGCGAGGCGCCCGTCACCCACAGCGAGGCGTAGCGGGCGGCCTCAGCCGCTCAAGTCGGCCCGCTCGCAGCGCCGGGGCGCGTTGACCGGGTTGCAGCGGGCGGCACCGTCGCCGGGCAGGTCGACGATGTAGCCGGTGCCGAACGGGTCGTCCGGGAACACGTAGTCGGTCGACACGAACTGGGCGCCCGAGGCGAACGCCGCGTCGCGCATCGACGTGTCGCCGCTGCGGGCCTGGACCGTGTCGGCGTCGGCCCGGGTGCGCACGATGAACCCGGCGCTCACCAGGTCCCGGATGCGGGCGGCATCGGACAGCGGGTCGTTGACCACCATGATGGCGGCGTCGGGATCGGTCTCCGGCACGTCCACGAACAGACGCCGGTCGGCGAGGTCGGGGACCTGGGCCCGGTAGGCGTCGCGCTTGGCCCCGTGGTCGTCCAGCATGAACAGCACCTGGCCCCGCACCTGGTCGAGCCGGGGCCAGCGGCCGGCCCGCACCGCGTCGGCCAGGGTGGCGGCGTGGCCCCGCACTTCGGCCGGGGTCAGCACCCGCTCGGCCGGGAACACCGCGTCGATCTCGGACTGGAGCGTGGCGAAGTCGGGCCCGGTCCACGGCAGCGGCTGGACGAAGCCGAGCCCCGGGTCGGGGATGACATCGTCCTTGGCCTCGATCTGGATCGTGACCGGCAGGTGGCCGGGATGGGCGTCGGACCAGTCCCGCACCTGGGTGAGGCAGATGGCCAGCGTCGGGCAGGTCGTGCGGAAGTCGACCTCCTGGACGTGGAGCACCTTGAGGCCGGGGCCGGCCAGCGCGGGGTCGGGCGGCGCGATGCCGAGCAGGTCCACGGCCTTGGGGTGGGCGTAGCGGCCGCCGCCGGGGTCGTCGAGGAACACGTCGAGCTCGATCTGGCGCACCCCGGCGTCGAGCTCGTCCGCCAGCGGGTGGTGGGTGTACTCGAAGCCCTGGGCCGCGGCACCGAGGAACCCGTTCAGCGCCTCCTGCAGCGCCGGCTCGGGCTGCACGTGGTAGCTGTTGTGCGACGCCAGCTCCTGGATCTCGTTGAGCCGGATGCCGGCCCCCGGCGTGTGCGATCCCGGCCCCGGCCGCTGCCCCGGGATGACGCAGGCGGCCGCCGCCAGCAGGGCGACAGCGAGCAGGGCGACGGGCGCGATCGGGGGTCGGGGGCGGCTCATGACCGGCCAGCATGGCTCAACGGGCGGGCGCCGGCACGTCCGATCGCTCATGGGTCTAGGCCGGCGGCGCCAGGAACACCGCGACGGTGCCCTCGTCCCAGCGGTCCTGGAGGTCGGTGTAGCGCTCCAGCGGATCCCGCCACCGGGCGTCGGCGTCGAGCAGGCCGTCGTGGACCATGGCCCCCAGGTCCCGCCGGTGGGTGCCGTACAGCCAGGGGCGGAGGTCGACGGCGGTCTCCGGGTCGATCTGCCGGCCGGCCCCGCCGGACGACACCGACAGCAGGTCGCCCCGGGCCGCGACCCGCTCGCCGGCGGCCGAGAGCCGGATCTCGCCGTCCGCCAGCGCGCCCTTGAGCCGCTCCCGCAGGTAGAAGAGCTCGAGCTGCTCGTCCCGGGACAGTCCCGGGTGGCGGGTGACCAGCTGGGACCCGTCGGGCGTGAACATCGCGTAGTCCCCGGCCACCACGCTGAGGCGGGGCAGCCCGCCGGGGGAGCGCCGGCCGTCGCCCAGCTGGCGCCAGCCGATGTGGTCGTCCACCACGAAGGCGGTGCCCCGGTCCTGCAGCTCGGCCATCACCGCCTCGCAGTAGGGGTCGAACACGCCCTCGCCGCACCCGATCTGCACCCTCGCGGGCAGGTCGGCGTGGGCGAGGGCGTCGGTGACATCCCGGGCCACGGGATAGGTCGAGGGGGGTGCGGTGGTGCCGTTGTTGGCCGCCGGCAGGGTCGCCGCTGCGGCGAGGAAGGCCACGGCGGCCAGCCCGGCCGCGGGCCACCAGGCCTGCGCCGGCGCCGGTCGCCAGAGGCGGATCACCGCCACGAGGAGGGCGAACGTGACGAAGGCGCCCACCGGCCAGAGCCAGCGGACCTGGTAGGCGATCGTCCCGAACTCGCTCGTCGGGGTCTCGGCGGCGGTCAGCAGGGCGGCCACCAGGAGCGTGCCCGCCACCGCCGCGGCGGCCACGACGGCCCGCTCCCGGGCCCGCCGCCCCGATCCGGCCGCGAAGCCGAGCAGCACAGCCACCCCGACCAGGGCCGCGCCGGCCGCGCCGGCGGCGGGCAGGTCGTTCCCGAAGGCCCGCAGGTGGAAGTCGTGGGCGTAGGACGGGCGCAACCACCAGGGCGGCAGCGCCACCACGCCGGCGACCGCCCGGAACCCGGCGTGCCACCCGAGCGTGAACCGGTCCGCGCTCTGGCTGCGCTGGAGGCGGGTCAGGTTGCCCTCTTCGGCGGTCACCTGCTCGATGAGCGGCTGGATCCAGCAGAGCACCGCGACCACCGCCGCGATCCCGAGCACCGCCGTGTCCCGGCGCCATCCGCCCCCTGCCCGTTGGCGCCAAGCGGACAGGACCACGGTCCCGGCCGCGGCCAGCAGCAGCAGGGGGACCAGGAGCGTGTAGCTCAGGTTGGTCGACAGCACGAGGCTCCCGGCCAGCACGGCCCAGGGCAGGCACACGCTGTCGCCCGCGATCGTCGCCCATGCCAGCACCGCGCAGCACAGGAACGGCAGGAGCACGGTGCCGGCGTGCCACGGCTCGATCAGAGCCTCGCTCCCCATCGACCAGCACAGCAGCCCGGTCACCGCCATCGCCGCCGCGGCCACGGCCGGCCCACCCACCCGCCGGGCGGCGACGAAGATCCCGGCCACCGAGGCCATCGCGATCGCCGTGGTGCCGATCACGAGCCCGGCCCCGCCACCGACCAGCGCCGCGGGCAACGCGAGCGCGTCGTACAGCAGAGGGCCGGGATGGTTGATGTCGAACCCGATGTCCCACGAGGCCGACGCCCACATGCCGAGCAGCGGGAGGTCCCCGCCCTGCCCGCCCCCGAGCACATCCCGGGCCCGCACCGCGATCAACGCGGAGTCACCCACGGGCACCCACCCGGTCACGATCGCCCGGCCCCCGGACACCGCCAGCGCCGCCAGCACAGCCGCGAACGCCACCCAGGCCACCCGCCCGGCCCAGTCCGGCCCGCCCTCCGCCTCCGGCTCCGCCGCCAGCGGCTCCGGCTCGGTCGGCTCTGCCTCCGTCTCGGTCCCGGCCGCGTGCTCCGCCGCCAGCGGCTTCGCCTCAGGTTCTGTCGGCTCCGGGTCGGTCGGCTCGGGGGCGGTCGGCGCCGGGGCGGTTGGATTCGGGTCGGGCTCGACGGTGCGCGGGGTGGGGGGCCCGGAGGGGGCCCGGGTGATGCCGGCTTCGTCCTCGGAGCCGGCGACGGCGGGCCCATCCCCAGGGCTGCGCAGCTCCACTGACCTGGGAAGCTAGTTCCCCAGGCGTTCGCTCCGCCGCTCTACGGAGCGTCGTCTTCGGGCGGCTCGAAGTACACGGTCATCGAGTGGGCGCGGCCGAACGGACCGACCCCGGTCTGGAACGTCATGTCGACCACGTCGACCGGTTCCCGTTCCTCGACGGACTCCGCCACCTTGCGCAGCAGGGTCGGGATGTCGCCCCCGTCTTCGCCCAGCACGGTCCACGAGGGCGACGCGGCCGCGATGCCGGCCAGGTACCCGTCGACGTGCTGCCGGTCGTAGCCGCGCAGCACGATCGTGAAGTCGGGCGGGCGCCCCAACGGCTCGCTGGGCCGCCGGCCCTTCTCGACCCGGTCGAGGTAGATGTCGACCTGCGTGCGCTCGTAGCCGCGGAACGCGACAGGGAACCGCAAGGTGTCGGCCTTCGTCATTGAGCCGCTCGGAACAGCAGCCAGGCGTCGCCCATCCGCTGGGACTGCCCGGGGGTGAACTGCGTGTAGCAGGAGTCGAACGAGTAGTCCATGTAGTTGTGGATCGGGTCGGTGCCCGGGGCCGTGCAGGTGTCCTTGCCCTCGGGGCAGCCCGACGTCGGGGTCTTCTGCGCCGGGGTGTCGTCCACGAAGTCGCCCTTGGCGTTACAGCCGCCGAAGAAGGTGTGCTCGAGGTTGAGCCAGTGGCCGGCCTCGTGCGTCGCGGTCTTGCCCTCGTCGAACCGGCCGGCGTAGGTCGTCGAGGTCCCCGGGAGCGACTCCCAGTCGATGACGATCCCGTCCAGGAAGGCCTGGCCCGGCTTGTTCACGATCTCGGGCAGGTAGGCCCAGCCGAGGAAGTCGCCGGCGGTCGTCGAGTAGAAGTTCAGCGCGTCCGGCCCACCCTGGTGGAGGGCCCGCTTCATGCCCTTCTCGTCGATGCCACCCGGGTTCGCGTAGAACCACTTGGCGTTGTCCGAGTGGGTGACTCCGGCCAGCCGGAACGAGAAGCCGGTGTCGGCGCCACCCTCATCGCCCGCGAAAGTCTCGTTCATCACATGGATCTGGTCGTCGATCTGATCGGCCGTCAGGTTCCCGATGGCGCCGTCGGTCACCACGTGGACGTAGACGGGGATCTGGGCGTGGAAGTTCGGTCCGGCCCGGCCCTTGGCCGAAGCCGGCATGTCGTCGTGCGTCTGGCCCAGGTCCGGCT
>JBKPRS010000475.1:0-2323 GCA_046734695.1 Actinomycetota bacterium
GCGCTGGACCGACGCGGCCCGCGACCACCTGTCCGGCGAAGACGAGGCCGAGCTGCTGGCGCTGCGGGCCGAGGCCCTGGCCGCCCGGTCCGACCCCGCGGCCGTGGCGGCGTTCCGCACCGCGCTGGCGGCCAGCCCGCCCGAACGCGCCCGGCGGCTGCGGGCCCAGATGGCCCGGGCCGCACTGTTCACCGGGGATGTCGCCTCGGCCCAGGAGGCCGTGGCCGGGCTGGAGCCCGAGGACGGGCCGGACGACGCGGCCGTGCTCTACGTCCAGGGCCTGCTCGCCTACTACACGGGCGACATCGACGGCGCCGAGGCCGCGGTGGACGAGGCCAGGCGCGTCGCCCTCGACGGCAGCACGCAGACCCAGCTGCTCGACGCGATCACGCTCCAGGGCATGGTGGCGCACAACCGGGGCCTGTGGTTCGACCGCCTGGGCCGGGAGATGCGGGCCACCAGCGAGAGCCCGGCCCTGGCCGCCACGGTGTTCGACTCGCACCTGTGCGTGGCCGAGTACCTGCTCTACGGCCCGACCCCCTACCCGGAGGTCATCGACCTCGCCTACCGGTTGCGGGACCAAGCCGACGAGATGGGGACGCGGGCCGCGGCCGCCTTCGCCACGCTGGTGGCGGGCGAGGCCGCGCTGCTGGCGGGCGACCTCGACCAGGCCCGAGCCGACCTGACCGAGGCCGTGGAGATGCACGTCGCGCTGGACGCGGGAACCGGCACGGCTCACGCGCTCCAACGGCTGGCGGAGGTCGAGCTGGCCGCAGGCGACCCGGCGGAGGCCGAACGCCTGCTGCGCCGGGCGCTCACGCTCGCCCGCTGGTCGCCGCTGGCCCGCCACCTGCTGCAGCGGATCTACGGCACGCTCGTGGCCGCCGCCCCCGACCGGGAGGCGGCGCTGGCAGTGGTGGACGAGGCGCTGGAGGCTTCCGACGAGCGTCACTCCTGCGTCCTGTGCCACGTCATGATCGCCGTGCCCGCCACCATCGCGTGCGCCGAGGGCGGGCGGCTGGACGAGGCCCGGGACTGGCTGCGCCAGGCCGAGCGGTCGGCCCGGCTGTGGCGGGGCACCGCCTGGCGGGGCGCGGCCTGCGAGGCCCGGGCCCACCTGTGCCGGGCCGAGGGTGACCCGGCCGAGGCGGAGCGCCTCCTGGCCGAGGCGGCGGACATGTTCGACGCCGCCGGCCAGCCCCTGGACGCGCAGCGCTGCCGGGAGGCGGCCGACCTGGTCGACCGGTGATCCCGGCAGGGCTGGGCTGGGTGGGGTTGGGCAGGAAGGACGCCGTCCGGGGTCAGCCGGCCTCGACCTCGATCGTCACCGGCACCTGGCCGGTGATGACGTCGTAGACCGCGGAGCGGGCCCGGGACTGCTCGACGATCTGGCGGAGCTTCTCGGCCGGGGCGTCGCCCTTGACGCTGAACCGGACCGTGATGCCCTGGTAGCCGTTGCGGACCTCGGGGTCCAGGCCGAGGATGCCGTTGAGGTCGATGTCGCCCTCGACGGTCGAGCGCACCTCGGTGAGGGTCACGCCGCGGGCGGCAGCGATGTTGGCCAGGCCGGCGGTCAGGCAGGCGGCCAGGGCGTGGAGCACGAACTCGACCGGGGTCGGGCCGTTGTCCTTGCCCACCAGAACGGCGGGGTGGTCGGCGTCGAAGGTGAACGTGCGCTCGTGCGCCCGCTCCTCGCCGACCCCGAAGAAGTCGCTGATCGTGCTGCGACTATTGGTGCCGCTCAGCCACTCGTTGTGGGCCCGGAACTTGAACTGGGCAGCCGCCGGGGCCTCCTTCACCGCGTCGAGCGTGGCGAAGAGGGTGGCGGTGTCGACGCCGTTGCGGATGTGGTCGTTGGTCTCGGTGATGGTCATGTCGGTGCCTCTTTCGCTGGTTGGGGTCAGGCCACGGCCAGGCGGTCGCGACCCGGGACGGGGCGGGCGGCCAGGGCCGTCGCCTCGGTCTCGATGGCCATGCTGAGCTGGCGCTGCAGCTGGATGAACTGCCCGGGGGGCGGGAACTCGGCCAGGGCGCACGTGAGGTCGAAGATCTCGCGCCGGGCCGCTTCGGCCTCCCGCCGGTAGCGGTCGAGGGCCCGGTCGAGCCCACGCGGGTGGCGTAGGCCGTCGTGCAGGGCACAGGCCAGCAGCTCGGCGTCGCGGTAGGCGTCGCTGATGCCGTGGCCGGTGATCGCGTCCCGGTGGTAGAGGGCGTCGCCGACCAGCGCCCAGCCCGGCCCCCAGGCCTGGCGGACCTGGTTGGGCAGGCCGACCATGCCCCGGACCGGCGAGGTGCGCTCGCTCCCGGCCAGCCGTTCCGCCAG
>JBKPRS010000476.1:0-2180 GCA_046734695.1 Actinomycetota bacterium
TGTGGAGGGGTCACGATGACGACGACTGACGGCACGATCGGCCGCTATCTGCGCTGGCTGCTCGTGGCTCTGTCCCTGGCCGCTGGGGCGATCCACTTCGCGGAGGTGGGCGACCACTTCAACCTCTCGTGGACGCACGGGGTCTTCTTCGCGGTGGTCGCCTGGCTGCAGCTCTCGTGGGCCGTGGCCTTCCTGGTGGCACCGACCCGCAAGCTGCTGGCCGCGGCCGCGCTCGGCAACTCGCTGATCGTCACGTTGTGGGCCGTGTCCCGGATCTGGGGCGTGCCCGTCGGCCCCGGGGCGTGGGAGCCCGAGCCGGTGGCGCTGGTCGACGCGCTGTGCACGGCGTTCGAGGTCGTGATCGTCGTCGTGTCGGTCGCGGTGCTGTGGCGTCCGGCGATGGCTCAGCGCACCGTGCGCCCGTCGCTGGGATTGGCCGGCATCGGCGTGACCGGCCTGGCCATCGCCGTGGTCTCCACGATGGCGTTGGCGCCGTCGTTCGCATCGGAGCATCACCATGGCGACGAGGAGGACGGCCGCGAGCATGAAGCCGCGGCCACCGCCCCCGACCATGACCATGAGGCGATGACCGCCGACGACCAGGACCACAGCGGTGGTGACACGGCGGCAGCCGCGGCCTCGGGTGAGCACGTCGAGGGGCACACGGACGTCGTGATCGCGGCCGACGGCACGTCGGCCTGCGAGCAGTCGAACGTCGCTGTGGGTGGCAACAGCGGCCACGGGCACCGGGGCCCGGTGCCGTTCGAGCCGCTGGACCCCGCCACCCGGGCCACGCTCTCCGCGCAGATCGCCGAGTCGAACACGGTCGTGCTCAGGTATCCGACCGTGGCTGCCGCCGAGGCCGGCGGCTACCGCCGCATCACGCCCTACGTGCCCTGCATCGCCGCGCACTACATCAACAGCGGCCTGCTGGATGCCACGTTCGACCCGGCCAACCCGGAGATCCTGCTGTTCGCGGGCACCGCTCCTGACAGCCCGCTCGTCGGCCTCAGCTACCTGGCCTTCACCGGCCCGGACAACCAGCCCGAGGGCTTCGCCGGATCGACCGATCCGTGGCACGTCCACGAACGGCTCTGCATCGGCGGGGGTGGTGTGCTCGGCGACGAGAACACCGATTCGGGCGCCTGTGAGGCTCGGGGAGGGCGGGTCGTCCCCCTCAACGGACTGTGGATGATGCACGAGTGGAACGTCCCGGGTTGGGAGAGCCGCTGGGGCCTGTTCAGCTCGGAGCACCCCGACCTCGGCGGTCGCGTCGGTGACATCAACGGCACGCCTGAGACCCCGGACAGCCCCGACGACGCTGACACGGCCTCGGGCTGACATCACATTCGAGGCACCTGGGGCCGACCCGGCGGCCCTGGTGCCTTCACCCATGAGTCGAGCCCGCACGGCTCAGCGTCCCGCCACGGCGGTCAGCGAGGGCGCGAGCATCCGGCGCCCGCTCGCCTCGACGTCTCCGACTTCGTAGGCCGACAAGGCGAAGTCGACCGCTCGGACGAGGGCCCTGTCCGAAGGCCGGTCGAGGTCGACCCCGAGCCGCTGAGCGAGCAGCCGCGAGGCCCACTCGCACCGCTCGCTGCCCGCATCCCTGTCGAGCGCGTCCGCCAGCTGCTGATCTCGGTCGAACGCCGGCTCTCCCACCAGCTGCTTCGGATCGCTGACGAGCCATGGCTCGCGCCCGGCCACGAGGCTGTTGCCGAAGTGCACGTCGCGGTCCACGACGACGCCCGCTTCTGCAGGGCCACCCGACCGCAGCGCCTCCGCCGCAGCACACGCGGCATCGACGAGCGGACGCTCGAAAGGCTCGCCGGCCGCTGGGTGCTCCGTGACGGCTGGTGCGCAGGCACGGCTGTGGTTGTGGGGCGGGGTGATCCGCATGGCCACGTCCTGGGTGGAGGGGTTGCAGCGCCGGGGTTGGCGCCGAGGCGGTCGAGATCTTGACATCGTGCAGCCGTCATTGCCACTGATTTTGGCTTAGACATCATTTTGTAGCATGAAACCCCCTAAAAGGGTTGGCACAACCATGTCACGCGCCTTAGGGTGTGCCCCACAGCGGGAGCCCGGCGGTGGGCTCCCTGGCGGATCACGAGAGCGCTTCGCCCTGAGTGGCTGCCCTGTTCCCCACGGGGACGAGGTCACCACCCGTCCAAGCGGCGTTC